>CP064999.1:313666-627333 GCA_016700115.1 Sphingobacteriales bacterium
AGTGCTTTGTGGAAGTTCTTTAAGCAGTTTCCATTTTGTCAAATCTACAATAACTTCAAAATGGTTATTATCGGGTGTTAGATTTACTGTAAATCTTTCTTGTTCGTTCATCAATTCCGATTTTCTGAAATATGCCAACACCGTTTCCTGTTCCTTTGAAAGTTTTGAACCGCCTGTTTTTGACATGATGTATTTGTTGAAACTTTTCAGCCAGGTAACCGAATTTTCATCCAATACCATTCCTTTAGGAATGTAAAGACCAATTTCATTCTCATTATATAATCTATAATAAGGCACATCAATAGAATTACTTAAAGCATAATTTGTAAGTGTAGCCATCCCAATTCCTCTGCCTTCATAGCGGTTATATGCTTTTAAAATATCTGCCAGATTTGCATTTTGCCGTTTTGGGAATGGAATTATTCTTCTTAACTTAATTGGAGATTCGGCATATAATAACTGCTCTTGTCTGAATTTGCCCGGATTGCGAATTTCTATAAATTCATTATTGCGAATCCTAAGAATCGAAAACCTATCTGATTTGTAATCTCTATGAGCTAATGCGTTGTTTATAGTCTCACGAACAACATCCTCAGGATATTCATAAATCGTTGTGCCCCCAAGGTGAGTACTGATACCGGTTCCGATTTTACTGAAAGTAAAATTCCATCCGCTTTCCATCAATGGAATTATATTATCTTTATAAATCTTTTTATCATCGGCTAAGGACGTTTTTGTTTCAAAATAAGAATCCAACTCACACTTACCCCCTATATGATCAAAGATATGTTTGCCACAAACCAACATTCCCAACAAAGTTGGACTACCATTACGAATAAATTTTTTTCTGTTCAGAAAAGGTAATGCCGATTGCAAATCTGCTTTATATGCTTCCACCTTTATTACGCTGTTCAAACGAATGATATAGTCGTTCAATTTGTCAATGTCAAAATCTTCCAAAGTTGTATTAGGTACATACTGTAATTCAGTGGCATCTTTAATTTCTTCTTTGAGTTCTTTTTGCTTTTGAATCTTTTCTTTTGGAATAAGATGGTCGCCGGTTGCCTGCCTTTCATAAGCTTCGCCTTTATACAAAACATACTTTAACTCATCGGGCAGCTTTTCTGTAAACACTATACAAATTTGTCCTGTATAAAAAGGAATAATTTCAATTAAATCAGGTCTAATAAATTCATTAAGGTCAATACTTCTGTTTTCATCATCAGTAAATAGTGTTGGTAATAATTTAATCTTAGGTTCATTATTCGGATTGTAACCGGTGAATTTGAACCGCTTCTGTTTCTGGTCCTCCTTGATTCCAATTACAGAAATTCCACCTTTACTATTCAGGAATGCACAAATTGATTTATGAAGCTCTGTCCAGTTGTCGCTCGTTGACAAATCTTTAAACTCAATTTTATCTGTCTCCACCGGGGAATATGTCCCTTTTTTTATATGCTCTTCTACTTGCAGCAATATTTTATCTAATTCTCTCATTGTACAAATGCTTATTTAAAGATTTGCTGAATTCACAGATTAATTTGATAATACCGGCCTTTTAAAGATTTGGTATTCAGCCAATATTGATTCGTAGCCAAACTTACAAAATGGTAGCCTTTAAATGTAACCCAAAACACAATTCCACACAATATTACAAATTACATTTTATCTTTCAAAATTTTAAAAACTGTACCCCATCCATTTGAAAATTTTGCTTAACAGCAAAAAGACAGCACTCCTTCAATTTGCGCTTTAGCCTCGTTTTTTATTCAATTTTGGCCTTGTTGTAACCGAACTTGGTGCATTTGTCTTACTTTAGCAACGCAAAGAAAAAATTCAACAAATATCAAGCAATGCGTTTATGTCCAACTCCAACCAACCTTATGTATTGCCCCATGTTCAGTTGCCGGAAATTACCATAAAGAGCATCATCTTAGGAGTGCTTTTGTCGGCAATTTTGGCGGGGGCAAATGCTTATTTGGGATTGTTTGCCGGTATGACCGTGTCCGCTTCTATTCCTGCTTCGGTTATTTCAATGGCCATCCTTCGCATGTTCCGGCGCAGCAATATTCTGGAAAACAACGGAGTGCAGACAGCCGCCTCAGCAGGAGAATCGCTGGCAGCCGGAGTGATTTTCACTTTTCCCGCATTGGTGCTGATGCAATATTGGACAGCGTTTAATTATTGGGAAACCACACTGATTTCGCTTTGTGGAGGATTGCTGGGTGTCTTGTTTACAATCCCATTGCGCAGGGCACTTATTGTAGAGAAAAAATTACTGTTTCCGGAGGGTGTAGCGACTGCCGAAGTATTGAAAACAGGGGATACCGGAGGGAAATCGGTAAAATATCTGTTGGTCGGCAGTATTGCCGGAGCGGCAGTCAAATTTGCTGAAGCCGGTTTTAAACTTTGGGAAGGGGTATTTGAAAAAGGGACTTTGCTTCAGGAAAAGGCCTTTCTATACTTTGGAATAAACCTTTCACCGGCTTTGGTAGCCGTTGGATATATCATTCGCTTGCGGATCGCTGTTTTGGTATTTATGGGCGGTGTCATCAGTTGGTGGATAGCTATTCCTGCTTATATAGCGGTGAATGGCGCACCTGCAGATGCTGATGCTGTAACTTTAGGTGGACAAATCTGGAACGCCAATATCCGCTATTTGGGAGCAGGTGCAATGTTGATAGGAGGGCTTTGGGCTCTGGTGAGCATCAGAACTGCACTGATGTCGGCACTGACACATGGTCTTGCTGCTTTCAGAAAAAATGCCGGAATACAGAAAGCAGAGTTGCGCACAGACCGTGACCTTCCGATGTCGCTCCTACTTACCATGATGGGCTTTCTGATTATTGCCATATTCTTTATATATCATCGTGAAATAGCGGTGTTACCTGTTTCCCTTTTTATGGCAGTCGTTATGGTTGTGGCAGGTTTTCTGTTTTCGGCCGTTGCAGGCTATATGGCCGGTTTGGTCGGAAGCTCCAACAACCCAATTTCCGGTGTAACGATTGCAACTTTACTGGTAGCTTCCTTGTTGCTGCTCGCACTAATGGGAACAGGATCTGCAAAAGGTCCTGCTGCTGCAATATTGATTGGTGCCGTTGTTTGCTGTGCGGCGGCAATTGCCGGTGACAATATGCAAGACCTCAAGGCTGGTTATATTTTGGGCGCAACACCAAAAAAACAACAAACTATGCAAATCATTGGGGTAACCGCCGGAGCATTGGTGTTAGCACCTGTGCTTACTTTACTCAATACAGCCTATGGTTTTGGCCCCAAAACGGCAGAAAATCCCGATGCACTTGCCGCACCACAAGCAACGCTGATGCAAAGTGTAACCCAAGGTGTTTTTGGTGGGAACCTGCCCTGGCTAATGATTGGGTTAGGGGTTCTGATGGGTGCCATTGTCATAGTTGCCGATTTATATCAGGAAAAAAGAGGGTCTTCATTCCGGTTGCCGGTATTGGCAGTTGCTGTAGGAGCATACTTGCCCTTTGAGTTAGACAGTGCCATCATGTTAGGCGGGCTGATTTCCTGGTTTGCATCGCGTCAATTGTCAACCCGTAACGGCAAAAATTCGGGAGAGGGATCCCAATCGGGTTTGCTTTTTGCTTCCGGGCTAATTACCGGCGAAGCCTTGATAGGCATCGCTTTGGCTGTTCCGGTTGCCATCAGTGGCTCTACCAATGTTTTAGCCTTGTTGCAGGAACCTTTAAGCAGTTGGATAGGTGCATTGGCTTTGGCAGCCGTTTGTGCCGGACTATACCTTAGCGCCTCCAAATCGTCAGAAACCCCAAAATGACCTGTATTGCCGATTAATTTTTTTGGCTTTTTAGCATTCACTTTAATATATCTGTTGGTTATGAAAAAAATCCCGTTGCATCTGCAGATTCTGATATTCATGGTATTTGGAATTGTGTTTGGTATCATAGGAGCTTATGCCGGCTTTAAACCTTTTATCGTTGATTGGGTAAAACCCTTTGGTACTATTTTTATCAACGCTCTGAAACTCATTGCCATACCCCTGGTCATTGCATCCCTGATAAAAGGAGTATCCGATTTAAAGGACATCAGTAGTTTGTCTAAAATGGGATTTCGTACTATTGGAATTTTTCTGATTACCACCGTTGTTGCTATAACGCTTGGTTTAATATTAGTCAATGTCATACGTCCGGGCAATTTAATCAGCGAAACCACCCGGCAGGAATTAGTTACTGCATACAGCTCACAGGCTTCGGGAAAGATAGAGTTGGCAGAAAAGCAAAAATCAGCCGGACCATTAGAGCCATTAGTAAGTTTGGTTTCTGATAATTTTTTCAAATCGGCAACTGATAACAGCAACATGTTGCAAGTCATTGTTTTTGCCTTGTTTTTCGGCATTGCCTTAGTGATGATACCCAAAGAAAAAGCGCAACCGGTCAAAAACTTCTTTGACGGGTTTAACGAAGTTATTCTCAAAATGGTAGATATTATTATGTTGACTGCTCCAATAGGTGTTTTTGCGTTGTTGGCGGCATTAGTCGCAGAATCCCCCAGCATTGATTTGTTTAAAGCATTAATAGGTTATGCCGTTTGTGTGTTGCTGGGGATTGGCATTTTGCTGTTCTTGTTTTATCCGTTTATGGTCAGAACGTTTGCGGGCATTGGGTTGCGTCAGTTTTGGTCTGCCTTGGGTCCTACACAATTAGTAGCATTTTCAACCAGTTCGAGTGCTGCCACGCTGCCGGTAAACTTAGAACGAACGGTAACCAAGCTTGGAGTTGATGATGAAGTAGCCAGTTTTGTGTTGCCGGTTGGAGCCACTGTAAACATGGACGGCACAAGTCTGTATCAGGCGATAGCAGCAGTGTTCATCGCTCAGGCTTTCGGTATGGAATTATCTCTTTCTGCTCAATTGGGGATTATTCTGACAGCCTTACTCGCTTCCATTGGCTCAGCTCCGGTTCCGGGCGCAGGAATGGTCATGTTGGTCATTGTATTGGCACAGGCAGGAATACCGGAAGCGGGATTGGCTTTAATTTTGGCAATTGACCGCCCTTTGGATATGTGCAGAACAGTTGCCAATGTAACCAGCGATTCGACAGTTTCGGCTATTGTTGCCCGCTCGCTTGGTAAAATTAATCCCCCCATTCCCGATTAATCGGTTCTAAATTTAACGGACAAATTAATTTCCGGTTGCAGCCCTATTTTCTCAACAATAAATAAACAGGAAGATGGTCGCTGTAACCGCCGTAATATTTATTGCCCCCATAAGTTTTGTTGGGCACTTTATCGCCTTTGTCGGTAGTATATAACATCCAGTCCCGTTTATAAATATGTACATCTTTGCTGTCCAGATACACCCCCCCTGATGATTTCAACAGCTCACCGGACACAATAAACTGATCGAGCATGTTCCAATCCCCCCGATGATTGTAACTGCCTTCACCTGACTGTTGTTTTGAATACATCATATTATACAACGATTCATTATTGATGGGGTCTTTAGAATTGTGAGGCATTGCCCTAACCCCATTTCTGATACTGTTGTTATCGGGTTCGTCGTTAAAATCACCCATAATAATCACCTTCGCTTTTGGGTCGGCAGAATAAACCCCATCTAATTTTTTTCGCAACACAGCAGCAGCAGCCATGCGTTTCGGTTCACTTTTTTCCTCCCCATCCCGCCGCGAAGGCCAGTGATTGACAAACAAATGTAATGGTTCACCCCGAAAGTTACCTTGCACATAGAGAATATCTCGTGTTGGAGTTTCCGGTTCAAAATCGAAGCTGACCCGCAGGGGTTCAGAGAATGTGGGTGTAAACGCTTTTTTGTTGTAAATCAAAGCAACATCAATACCACGGGCATCGGGTGAATCATATTGAACAATGTCGTGTGTTTTGCCTGCATTAGCATGAGCTATCAGATCTTGCAATACTCGTTTGTTTTCAATTTCACACAACCCAATCAGGTCAGGAAGCCCTCCCCTGCCGATACTGTCCAACACCTGCGTCAAGCGGCCGAGTTTTTGCTCATACCTTTGTAATGTCCATCCGGCTGCACTGTTGGGTAAAAAGCCGCTATCATCCGTTATAGGGTCATCTTCCGTATCAAACAGGTTTTCAACATTGTAAAAAGCGACGATGCCTGTTATTTTCCCTGCTTCTCGCTTACTTTGGTCTAACGTCAACTGTTTGGCTTCCTGACAGTTTTGGAACATCAGGCTCAGGAAAAAGATAAGCAGAATAAATTTGTTCATATAGCTTGAATTTCGAAGCGGTTAACATAGTAATACCTGTAAAGGTACTTCACAAAGGTAATTCGCAACTCTAAATAAATACGTATCGTCATTTATAACTCCTCAAACAGGTAAATGGTATGTCTAACTATCCTGTAACATTCTTTGCAAACCCAATAATCCTGTTTTAGTAAACCAACATGCAGATTACTCGAAAATTTTTAATGACAGGGATACTTTGTTGCCACTTATTTGTACCTTGCACAAAATCTTGCACACTTACCTGTCTGCTTTGCCAATTGGAGATTTAATATCAAAATATGATTCCGTTTATAGAGCAGGCAGTATAAATGAAAAATATTTCACTGGAAAATATGTTTTCGTTTGTGCAACATTTGACCGCATTTTGCGTATTACTATGTAATTCTAACAACTGTAGAATTAGTTGTTTGGGTTTAATAAGGGTTTAGCCTTCTTGCCGCAAAGCAAGAAGGTTTTTTTATTTATCGCCATTCTGCTTTAGAAATGGGTTTAATTCTTTATTTTCATAATCAGTTTAAAATAGGCCAACTGCATCACAAGCCATTGGGGCAAAAGTATATTGACCAATCTGTACAAAACGCCTATATAACCTCCCGGAATGATCGTTTCTGTTTTATTGAATAGGGCTTTGTATCCATATCGGGCAACAGTGGCGGCATCTAAAGAATCTATATGCCTGAACATAGCAGATTTTTGCATACCTGCAGCCGCTATAAATTTAGTCCGGGTAGGCGGCGGACAAAGTGTGGTAACGCTCACTCCCGTTTTTTGCTTTTTCAACTCAAACCGTAGGGCTTTGGACATGGAAAGTACAAATGCTTTGGTTGCACCGTAAACACAAAATAAAGGGTTGGGTTGAAATGCTGCTACTGATGAAACGTTGAGGATAAATCCCCGATTTCGGGCTATCATACCGGGTAAAAATAAACGGGTCATTTTATAAACAGCACCACAATTTAACAGAATGGATTGATATTCAGTATTCATATCGTTTTCTGAAAAATATCCATAAGTGCCAAAACCCGCATTATTCACCAAAACAGTGATGGCAAGTCCCGTGTCTTCTACCTGCTGAAATACTTCCTCTGCAGCCTTGGCATTGGTAAGGTCTTTTTGGATGGTTATTATTTTGACTTCAGGAAAACTTTGCTCCAAAAGTGTTTGGGCTTCCTTTAACTCATCTTCCGGTTTTGACACCAAAATCAAATTAAAACCGTCAGCGGCAAATAATTTTGACAACTCAAGCCCTATTCCCGATGAGCCTCCGGAAATAAGTACCGTTTCATTTTTTACATTCATATTGCTGATTTACCTGAAAACACAAAAAGTACAAAGGTAATTATTAAGTCTATCGTTGCCAAGACGTTTTCGGGGTCTTTAAGACACTCATATTATACGTATCGAATTTGTAGCAGAAACAAAATTTGTGCGCAACACTTAAAACACCAAAGTTTTCCAACCTATGTTTTGAAATATCTTATGTTTTTCTAAAAAAAAATTCATTCTCCATTTTTTTTAGAAATAAATGGTAATTTGACCCGATTTATCCGGGATACTCCAAAATTTGTCAGACTTCAGGCTACATTTATTTACCCATTCAAATCAGGGGAACTTTATGACCATAGAATTACATATTTTAGACCTCGTTATTATATTTCTGTATTTTTTAGCTGTATTTGGGGTCGCCTATTGGGCTTCTAAAAGTGCAGGAGAAAATTCAGATCAGTTTTTTTTAGCCGGTCGCAATTTGGGATGGTTTGTTATCGGGGCCTCTTTGTTTGCCTCAAACATAGGGTCTGAACATCTGATTGGCCTTGCCGGGAGCGGGTTTTCTGAGGGAGTTCCTGTAGCTCAATACGAAATTTGGGCAGGAGTTATATTGTTGTTGTTAGGTTGGGTTTTTGTGCCTTTTTACCTAAAAAGCGGAGTCGCTACTATGCCTCAGTTTTTAGAATTGCGCTATTCTAACAGCGCCCGAACTTATCTGGCAGTAGTGTCGGTCATCGCTTATGTACTGACCAAAATTTCGGTAACCATTTTTGCGGGCGGTGTGGTGTTGGAAGCTATAGGTATGGATTTTTGGGTGGGTGCTATCTTATTGGTACTGGCAACCGGAATTTATACCATTTTTGGCGGGCTAAGAGCGGTTGCCTATACAGATGCCATGCAGATGTTTGTCATGATTGGCGGAGCAATAGCCGTTACCTATTTCGGGATCACTGCTTTAGGAGGCTGGGATGAACTTTGGAATATTACCCTGCAGGCCTCGTCTGAATCCGGCAATACTAACGGCAGCAACAGTTTTTTTGAAATATGGAAGCCTAAGGATCATCCAAACTATCCGTGGACGGGTATTTTGTTTGGAGCTCCTATTTTGGGCATCTGGTACTGGTGTACTGACCAGTTTATTGTACAACGGGTGCTTTCGGCAAAAAACGTTCAAAATGCCCGCGAAGGTGCTATTTTTGCCGGCTTCCTGAAAATGTTGCCTTTGTTTTTGTTTGTAATTCCGGGCATCATTGCGTTTGCCTTATACCAGAAAGGGCTATTGCCAAGTATGCCTGTGGTCAACGGTGAAGCAGAGTCAAATAAAGCTTTGCCGGCATTGGTCAAAGACGTATTGCCTATTGGTCTTAGGGGGTTGGTGGTAGCCGGTCTGTTCGCCGCTCTAATGAGTTCGTTGTCCTCCATGTTCAATTCAAGCTCAACGCTGATTACACTTGATTTTTACCAAAAATTCCGTCCCAATGCCGGACAAAAAGAGTTGGTCAATGCCGGACGGATTTCAACGATGCTTTTAGTATTGTTTAGCCTTCTTTGGATTCCCGTTATTCAAAGCGGAGCGTTGTCCAATCAGTTATTCTTGTATCTTCAAAGCATTCAGGCATATATTTCCCCACCAATTGCAGCGGTGTTCTTATTGGGTATCTTTATCAAACGTCTGAATGGCAGAGGGGCAATGGCAGCTTTGATTACCGGGTTTGTCCTCGGGTTACTGCGTTTTCTGTTAGAAATTATTAAAAAAACATCCTTAGAGTCAGGTTCACCGTTTTACCTTTTTGCAGATATCAATTTCCTGCATTTTGCCATTCTACTATTTGTGATATGTTCGGCTGTTTTAATAGTAGTGAGTTTGCTTACATCACCTCCTTCTCCCGAACAGGTTGAACATGTTACCTATGGCGACAAATTTGACAGGGAAAACATCTCTAAGAAAGACATTATTTTATCAATACTTTTACTAGCTTTCATCTTTATACTTTGGGCGATTTTGAAAGGATAGTATTATAATAATGTGATGCTCTATAAGTTTAGGTAGTAAGCATTTTTATAACTTTTTACTATTTTTTTACATTGTAGTCAAAACTTCTTGTCGCTTTGCTCTTAAAAGAATTTTCGTGTGATTTGGCAATGTTTTCCATAAATATTTGTTAACTGATCTATAAAAGCCACAAATACAAATATTTAAAAACATTAGAAAGCAGGATTCAGGTTATAAATGTAACTTTGTGTTTAATAAATTGTCTGGAGATAATTTTTCCTATAATATCATTTTTCAAAAAAAGTTCTATAACAACTTTAATATGGATTATATGAATGTACTAAAGTTTATTAAGCAACAGTGGCAAGGTATTCTATAGGCAAAGCATACGTTTTTAGAATGAAACTTTAACGCTTTTAAGAAAACTTCTTTAAAAAAATTGACCAAGTATTAAATAAAAAATGGCAAAAAGACAGATGCCGAATTTAAGCCAAAGAAAATATTTAGACCAACGGAATAACTTCAAACATTTCTAATTTTTTCGAATATAATTTTCCCTCACAGCCTTAGTATTGAGGTTGGGGAAATATGTTGATTGTATAATGCTTATATAAACTTGTTTATATTGGAAAATAGAAAAAAAAATATTGCTTAATAATTGTTTTCATTTAACTTTGTAGCTTCTAAAAAATTACAATTTTACAGGATTTCAATTACTTTAGTAAAATATAAATGAGTTCCTCTATTCAAATTTTAAGTATTCTATAATATTTTTGGGGGTTAATGCAAGATTGTATTTCGCAAATAATTGGCGTATAAAAAAATAACATGAATAAAGTGGCAATAATTTTCAGATATAATTATAAATGTTCAAAATAATTTGTGTCATCAATTTAATTAGCTTATGAGTATTGTATTTAAAAAATTTATTATTTTTATTGTTTTTTTCTTAAGTTTCATTCAATTACCCTTTGCTCAAAACATAATTGTAACCACTGGGTTAAACCTATCAAATATGCTTGCCAATTATGATGATTTAACTCTTGGAGAAAACCTTTCTATGAAGCCAGGTTTTCATGTGGGAACAACTTTCAGTTTTCCTATTTCAGATATAATATCATTTGAACCTTGTATATTGTTTGAAACTAAAGGATTTAAGTTTAAAGAAAATGTTTTGGGTATTAAAACAGTTTTAACAACTAACCTATATTATGTTGACATTCCTATGTCTGCTAAGGTAAATTACAGTATAAATGATGATATATCAGTTTTTGGCGGATTTGGACCCTACTTAGGATTAGGGTTGATTGGAAACATAAAAACTAAGTTCAATGTTTGGGGTTACAAAGAAACCGAAAAGGAGAAACTTGATTGGGGAAACAATGAAGAAGAAGATGACCTAAAAAGATTTGATTTTGGGCTAACATTTAGAGCAGGAGCCAATTACAAAATGTTTCAGGCTAGCATTTCTTATGATATTGGTTTAGTAAACATTTCTTCTTATACTGAAGATGAAACTAAAGCAAAAAACAGGGTTTTAAGATTTTCTATAGGTTATTTAATACGAGAAAATTAAGGTTACAATGATTAAAAGCTTAAACAATAAATTTAACAATATTTATCATGAAAAAAATGTTAATGGGTATTTTACTGTTGTCTTTTTTGTTTACCTCAAATGTCGGATGCAAAAAAGAAAAGTCTTTTGAAGAAAAGTATGCTGGAGCTTGGGAGATTACTTTTAGTGGCAGTTTTTCTGGAGAAAAAACAATTATCGTAAAATCAGACGGATCTTTTAATTTTTCGATTGTACTCCAACAAGGTTTATTTGGAAGTGTAACAAATTCATTTACCGGCTTTATTTTGGAATCTGGCGCAGTAGAAGGTGATATTTTTATGAGCGGTAATGACATTGGAGATGTAAGTGGTAATCTTGAGGATAATGGAACTGGAGAAGGTATTTATGTAACTAATGTACCAACTTCCGGAACTTGGGAGGCTGTGAAACTATAAAACAAGGTTAAGTGTAACGTTATTCGGGCTTTACGCATTAACAGTTATCCCAAAACTTAGTTTTGGAGTTAAACAAAAATTTAATATAGTCTGTAACACTACACACTAATTTTACTGCAAAAGTTCCATTAAATACTGACCATAACCACTTTTTAGCAAAGGGAGTGCTAATTGTTGCAGTTGTTCACGATTAATAAATCCTTTTCGGAAAGCGATTTCTTCGATACATCCGATTTTTAATCCTTGCCGCTTTTCGATGACATGTACAAACTGACTTGCTTCCATAAGCGATTCAAAAGTGCCTGTATCTAACCAGGCAGTACCGCGGTCTAATACAGCTACATGTAGTTTGTTCTGCCGCAAATATTCGCGGTTTACATCCGTTATTTCGTATTCTCCTCGTTTGCTGGGCTGAAGGTTTTCAGCAATGCTTACTACTTCGTTGTCGTAAAAATATAGACCGGGTACCGCATAATTAGAAGTAGGATGGAGAGGTTTCTCTTCAATGGAAATAGCCTTGTTGTTTTCATCAAAGGCTACGACTCCATAACGCTCGGGGTCAGAGACATGATAGGCAAAAATGAGACCTCCTTCAATATCTTTACATTCTTCCAACTGACTTTCGAACTTAGTGCCGTAAAATATATTATCGCCAAGCACAAGTGCTGCTTTATCTTTTCCAATAAAATCTTTCCCCAACACAAAAGCTTGTGCCAGCCCGTTGGGTATTCGCTGCTCTACATAAGAAAACGAGCACCCGTAAGCCGAACCGTCTCCTAAGAGTTGTGCAAACATAGGCAGGTGTTGAGGTGTAGAGATGATGAGTATTTCGTTAATACCCGCCATCATCAGAGTTGAAAGCGGGTAATAAATCATGGGTTTATCATAAATAGGCATCAATTGCTTGCTGATGGCATAAGTGATGGGGTGAAGACGGGTTCCCGAACCACCTGCCAGTACTATCCCTTTCATGTTGATAAGTTTTGGGTAAAGATAGAGGTAATTTAATAAAAGGCTAAATCTGATGCTCCATTCTCAATTTAAGTGCCAATAAGTCCCTATACTTATTTTCACCCATCGAAATAACAAAATATTTGCCCAGACAGGCATGATTGTAAAGTTGTTTATTTATGTTTGCACTTAGGGTAATTTTTCAGCGGTTTTTATTGATATGGATTTGTAAGTTTTGATGGGGATTTGCCTTAGACTATAGCACACAGTTTTCTGAGATGTTTCATTTGACCCCGTAATTTAACCGGTTTTAAGTTTTGTTTTTCACCACTTAAAAGGTTTATCGTATGAAATCTGTTTTTTTTGTTGGTGTTATACTTAGTCTGTTTTTGTGGACTGATGAGATTTATGCTCAGGAGGCTGCTTATGACGAATTTGGTCAGGTCATCAAATCTACCGAGTTTTCAATTCCGGTTTCCCCTGCTTTTGTAATGTTGGATGCCACCCCCGAACGCATTATAAAACCCGGTATGCCACGCAATTTTAAAGTTGATTGGTCATTACGGACATATAGTTTTCAACCCAATTTGGCCATAGAAGCGCAACCTTTATGGCATTTATTGTACGACCGTGCTCCTTTGAGCAAGTACCAAAAGGCAAATCCTTTGTTGAAAATGCTTTCCACTTTGAGCGGTTCGGTTGGCATTGTTTCCCGCGATTCACTCAATAATCTGGCGTGGGGGTTTAAAATGAATATTTACCGGAGCCGCGACCCGTTGAGCGACCCTGAATTGGTCGATTCGCTCAATATGTTGGTGGGTGGTGATGAAAGGCAAATGATGTCTGAGTTGAGACAGTTGAGAAAACAGGCTGATAAGCTTAAAGGCAGAAAAGATGCCGCTTCCGAAAGATCGAGAAACACCCTGTTCCAGTCAATCGATTCGCTTCGTGCTGAATTGGTATATTTCCAGGCTATGCGTCGAGAAACTATCAGAGAACTTCAGTCCCGCTATATTAACAGGCATTGGAATACCTCAATGATTGATGTTGCCTTTGCTCGCTCCTATGTGTTTGACCGTGACGTTACTTTAGACAGCCTAAGCCTGTTAAGTGAAGCTACCGGAATGTGGGTAAATGCGTCGGTGGGGTTAGGTAAAAACTGGCTTTTAAGCGGAATGGCACATTATACACTTCGTGAAATCAGTGATTCTTTTTTATGGGGTGCCAATATGCGGTTTGGTAATGGCCGGTATAATTTCTTTACCGAGTTTTTTATGCAAAATTTTACCAGACAAACTGAAAGCAACTCATTTACTATCGCTTATGGTGGGGACTTTAAACTAAGTCGGAGTGTACTGCTCAATTTTTCTTTGCGCAACAGATTTTCCAATAAAATTGTATTAAAAGAAATTCTGCCCATTGCCAATATTATCTGTCTGATGAGGTAAAGCTAATTATTGACTTTACATTTTAGCGCATTGTTGTTTCCCGAACTATACCCAATCATTCAACCTTGCTATAACAAAGGGTAGTCTTTTTGATTTCACGATTTTTGATGTAATTTTATGCCCAATAGACCGGACTTTTTTAACGTGATATAAATAGGTCCGAATACTCTGCTAATAGCGTTTTTTCAACCTAATTAGTTGTATATGACCCCTGCCACACAATACACACCAACCCACAAAATAAGAATTGTTACCGCTGCCAGTTTATTTGACGGACATGATGCTGCCATCAATATTATGCGCCGAATCATGCAGGCATCCGGCGCAGAGGTGATACATCTCGGACACAATCGCTCGGTAGATGAAATTGTAAATTGTGCCATTCAGGAGGATGCACAGGCTATTGCCATCACTTCCTATCAGGGTGGGCATACCGAGTTTTTTAAATACATGCACGACTTACTTAAAGAAAGGGGAGCTCCACATATCAAAATTTTTGGCGGCGGCGGTGGAACCATCCTGCCTACAGAAATTGAAGATCTCCATTTGTATGGTATAACCCGTATTTATTCGCCCGATGATGGCCGATCACTCGGGTTACAGGGTATGATAAACGATTTGCTCCAATTGTCAGATTTTCCTACCGGCAACCACCTGAATGGCGAACTTCAATCATTATCGGTCAACCAGCCTCAATATCTTGCCCGCGCCATTTCTGCTGCCGAAAACTACCCTGATTTTGCACGGGAATTTATGCCTATTGTTCAGTCGCAGATTTCCGCTAAAACTATTCCGGTTCTTGGAATTACCGGAACCGGGGGGTCCGGAAAATCGTCGTTGGTGGATGAATTAGTGCGCCGATTTCTGCTCGACTTTCCCAAAAAACACATTGCCATTGTATCGGTAGATCCTTCTAAGCGTAAATCAGGCGGAGCGCTGTTGGGTGACCGCATCCGAATGAACGCCATCAACCATCCAAATGTTTTTATGCGTTCGGTTGCTACTCGCCAATCAAATCTGGCTTTGTCCCGGCATATTCCCGATGTTATCTTGTTGTTAAAAGCTGCAGGTTTTGACCTGATCCTGCTCGAAACTTCGGGTATTGGTCAATCGGACACCGAAATTATTGACTTTTCCGATTTGTCGCTCTATGTCATGACCCCTGAGTATGGAGCAGCTTCGCAGTTGGAAAAAATAGACATGATTGATTTTGCCGACCTAATCGCCATCAACAAATTTGACAAAAGAGGAGCATTGGACGCACTGCGCGATGTGAAAAAGCAGTTTAAACGCGCCCGCAACCTTTGGGATACTCCGGACGAACAACTACCGGTTTTTGGTACAATCGCCTCACAGTTTAACGACCCGGGTACTAACCGTTTATACAAAACCCTGATTGGCACAATATCCCGTAAAACCGGAACCGATTTTAACACTACATTACAACTTCCAATAGGCGACAGCGAAAAAATATACATAATTCCGCCTGCACGTACCAGATATTTGTCGGAGATTTCAGAAAACAACCGCCGCTATGATAACTGGGTTGACCAGCAGGCATCAGTTGCCCGGCAAATCAGTGCTTTTAAAACAGTGTTGGATATTTATGCCACCACTGAAAAGGGGCAAAGCCGGGAGGCAATAAATAAAGAGCAACTTATCCAAGTCTTGCAGGAACAATTGGCACAAGTTCAAAAACACCTGACCCCTCTTAATTCAGATATACTCGAAAGCTGGGAATCTAAAATAGCAGCATATTCAGCACCAACTTATGTGTATAAAGTTCGAGGAAAAGAAATTAAGGTACAGACCCATACATCTTCCCTAAGTCATAACCAAATACCCAAAATCAGCCTGCCTCGCTACAAAGATTGGGGTGATGTTTTGCGTTGGAACTTACAGGAAAATGTGCCCGGAGAGTTTCCTTATACGGCAGGAGTTTTTCCTTTTAAACGCGAAAACGAAGATCCTACACGGATGTTTGCCGGCGAGGGCAATCCCGAAAGAACCAACAAAAGGTTTCATTATGTGTCATTGGGCATGCCTGCCAAAAGATTGTCAACTGCATTTGACTCAGTTACTTTGTACGGCGAAGATCCCGGCTATCGTCCGGATATTTATGGAAAAATTGGAAACAGCGGGGTGTCTGTTTGTTGTCTCGATGATGCAAAAAAACTATATTCCGGGTTTAATCTCTGCGAACCCAATGTGTCGGTTTCGATGACCATAAACGGGCCTGCTGCTACGGTAACTGCCTTTTTCCTCAACGCCGCAATAGACCAGCAATGTGAGTTGTATATCCATAAAAACGGGTTGGAAAAAGAAGTAAGGGCAAAAATTACACAGATTTTTGCCGAAAAGGGAGCAGTTCCTCCAGTCTATAATGCACAACAACTGCCCGAAGGCAACAACGGGCTTGGGCTGTTGCTACTCGGCATTTCGGGCGACCGAGTTTTACCCCCTGATGTCTATGAGCAGATTAAAACCGATACTTTGCGGCAAGTGCGCGGCACTGTTCAGGCTGATATTTTAAAGGAAGATCAAGCGCAAAACACCTGCATTTTCAGCACCGAATTTTCACTCAGGCTTATGGGCGATATGCAGCAGTATTTTATCCAAAATGACGTTCGCAATTTTTACTCGGTATCCATTTCCGGATACCATATCGCTGAAGCCGGTGCCAATCCCATCAGTCAATTGGCTTTTACCCTTGCCAATGGGTTTACTTATGTCGAATATTACCTGAGCAGGGGCATGAACATTGACGATTTCGCCCCTAACCTATCCTTTTTCTTCAGCAACGGAATAGACCCCGAATATGCCGTAATCGGACGTGTTGCCCGACGAATCTGGGCTAAAGCAATGAAGCTGAAATACGGGGCTGACGAGCGTTCTCAAAAACTAAAATATCATATTCAAACTTCCGGTCGTTCTTTGCACGCTCAGGAAATAAGTTTTAACGATATCCGAACCACCCTGCAGGCACTTTATGCAATCTATGACAACTGTAACTCCCTGCATACCAATGCTTACGACGAGGCAATCACTACCCCTACAGAAGAAAGCGTGCGCCGTGCCATGGCCATTCAGCTCATCATCAACCACGAATTAGGACTTGCTAAAAACCAAAACCCTTTACAAGGCAGTTTTATCATCGAAGAGCTTACCGACCTTGTAGAAGAGGCTGTGTTGTCTGAATTTGATCGAATTACTGAGCGTGGTGGTGTTTTGGGAGCTATGGAAACAATGTATCAACGAGGTAAAATACAGGAAGAAAGTTTGTATTACGAAACCCTGAAACACGATGGTAAACTGCCAATCATCGGAGTTAATACCTTCCTTTCAGCAGACGGGTCGCCTACCATCCTGCCCAAAGAGGTCATCCGTTCAACCGTTGAAGAAAAAGAAGCACAAATCAACACTTTAAAGCAACTTCACGACTTCCACGCCCAAAAATCAGCAGAACATCTCCTTCATTTGCAAAATGTCGCTATTCGAAACGGCAATTTGTTTGAAACCCTCATGGAAGCTGTGAAGTATTGCTCTCTTGGTCAAATCACCAATGCACTTTATCAAGTCGGCGGGCAATACAGGCGAAATATGTAACCCCGTCAAGTCCAATTCCGGGCTGTTTATTCATCATTTTAAAAAGCTACGGATATTCTTTTTTCGATCAAATTTCATTCATACTGAACAGAGTTCAGTTATTACGGTTAATTTGGCATTTTATTTTAAACTTCAGCTATAGTGTGCCAACTCCCGATTTATGTTACAAACATTATTGATTCCAATTGATTTTACCATTCATACGGCTCGGGCACTCAACTACGCCGTTCAGGTCTCTCAACAAAGTAATGCTGTCATTACGGTGCTGTCTTCCATTCATCAACAATCGGAATCGGCCGATGACCTGCTTCATTTGCTAAATGTGGCTGATGAACTTGCTCATCTTCACTTTACCGACATTGTACAAAAAATACATAGTAAAGAAATCCTGTCGGGTATTAAGGCGCAATACCACTATATCCCTAATATGACTTCCGAATCAATTATAGAAGAAGTTAAAAGAAAAGACTTTGGTTTGTTAGTGATGAGCGCTAAAAAAAAGGGATGGTTAAGTGAGTTATCGGCGGGCAATTTTTTTAAAGATACCATCCGGAATTTGTTTTTTGGCAGTACATTAGAAAATTTAATTGCGACTCCCTTGCCCTGTCCCCTGCTCATTGTTCCGGAAACGTGTACCTATAAGGCAATTAAACGGGTAATGTATGCTACAAACCTTTCAGCTAATGAAAGAACACTGCAAAAATTACACGACTTTACAGAGGCAGTTGGAGCATTTACTAACTTTGTACATGTCGTCATTGAAGAAACCCGTTCTCACAATAAAAAGCTGATGGAATTTTACAAGAAAGCAGATACAATATTGGGAAAAGGCCGGTATGATTTGACAGAGATTAACCACAGTAGTGTGGATGAAGCACTTTCTGACTATTTAAAACAACATTCAGAAACCGATTTGGTTGCTATGGTAGAGCGTACCAACAAGGGGAGGTTGGATAAATGGCTGCTAAATAGTGTTACCCGCAGGATGGCTTACAAAGCGCCTGTTCCTTTGCTTTTACTGCACGATACCGAAGATGAACTGTAGTTCGGAACAAGTTAGTTGAACCTATCACAATACGGTTCAGGATTTAATTTAATCCGCCTCGACTCTACCTGTACCGGTTATATAAACATCAACTGTAGTAGGGTCTCCCCGGTAATATACATTACCGCTGCCTGTAATCTGCACATCCAAACGTTCATAAACAGTTACGGAACAGTTGCCGCTGCCTGTAATGCTTATATCGCAAATTTCGCTGTCTAAACCAAAAGCATTTACATCGCCCGAACCGAAAATATCAATATCGAATACTTCCGCAGTTCCATAAGCAGTAAAATCACCGGAACCAAATATTTTCACTTTCAATAACGGCGTAGTCAAATCATCAATCCTCACATCTCCCGACCCTCTGATATCCACGAAAACCAATGATTCCGCATTCACCATGTTGAGGATGATTTTACCAGATCCATAGGTTTCCAGGCGCAACTGATCCGTTTGAACATTACTGACTACCGAAATTTCAGCAGAGCCGTCGCTCCTTATTTCCCGCACATCGGGCATAGACACGGTAATGATAATTTGTTTGTGTTTGCCAATACATTTATCGGTATCTATAATCAGCCTGTCGTCAATGGTCAAATAGGTATCTATCAGGGGCAAGATATTGTCTTCTGCTTCAATGGTTATCTGAGAAACCGTATCCTGATAAATATATACGGTATAATCGCCCTCGAGTTGAATCTTGTCAAAATAATCAAATTCATAGGTTTCGGAAATGACGTTTCCCGAACCTTTTTCGCAGTCGCAGCTATAAAAGAGTGTAATGGTTAAGAAAATACTGAGGCTTAAAAGGAGATTTTTCATGGTTTTCGGAAAGTATTTACTTTAATAAATCAAGAAAGACAAATGTATGTTAAACAGGTTCAAAACCCGAAGTTTCTGTTTCTTTTTTAACTACCAAAGTGCCGGCAATTAAATCATGCAGTCCTTGTTTTTTTTCGGTAAAGGCGGCCAAAAGATACCCGATACCCATAATAATGCCCGATAAAATTTTGCTGAAATACCGCATAGATGCCTTTGCAAAATCTATTCTTTGAAACGAAGTGTCGGTTACTTTGATACCTAAAGCCAGTTTACCAAAAGTAGCTTGTTTTTCTGACGACTCCATATAGGCATAGTATAACCATCCCACCACATAATTGATAGCAACACTAAACATCATGTTGTCCAATAGTTCTGAAATAGCAATTTCCAGGTTTTCTGGGTCGTCCAACATAGAAAATTCAAAACTAAAATCATATCCCAATAGCCTTAAAATAGGGGAAATAACTATTGCTGTAAAAATGCTCAAAATAATTCCGTCCACCAAAGCTGCAACTACCCGAAGCCAAAAACCTGCATACTGAGTTTGAGGGTTAGCAGGGGTGTTCGATGAATAATCAAAGGCATCATCTTTGGGTGTATTTGACCAGGGAGTTTCCATAGAAAATGATTTGGAGTTGTTAAAAAACAGGGCAGGATTATTCAACAATTTTGATGGTTGCTCCTTGTAAGATTTCTTTGTTTACACCGGCATTGTGTACAAAACCGATTACTTCGCAATTATCTGCATTCCATGCTTCGGGCAGGGTAATTTCAAACACTTTTACCACTACTCTGCCGGGTATTTTTTCGACATTCAGCACTAAGCCCTGAGGAGCAGTGAGCATTTTTCTGACCACATGATTATGTTCATACTCAAGGTTGACAATACTTGAGGTTCCGTCAGGAATTAGTTGTGGGTCAACGATATGGCTTTCGGCAAGGAACAGACTGAGATTGTTATCCGCACTGACTTCCTGTGTGTAATGGATTCGGGCCGTTATGCGCAGGTTTCGGTTATTGGAATCATATTCGCTACTCAAAGTCAGATTAACCGGCGTGGGTTTTTGTAGTTCCAAAGCTACTTTTGCTCCCCATGAATTTGGATTCAAAATTGATAAAAAGTTTTCACCGCTATACTGAACCCGGTTGATGGCTGCTGCGGGCACTGCCGGAACTTCCAGAAAATCGTACAGGAATGTGGTTTCGTCTATTACAAACTGCTGCTGACTATCCGCATAAGGCTGGGTTAAAAAACCTGCATGTAGTACCATATATGCAAACCGATTTGGATTTGCCGCCAACAATGCTTTTGAAACTTCATGACCGGCGGGGCAATTCACACAGCGCACTCCGGTAAACTCTTCTAAAATGACTAATCTGATTTGAGGAGATTCGACGATATCTACATAAGTAGTATCGGACAAGGTTTCCGTGAAATCAATATATGGAGGGATTTCCTTACAAGAATTAAATACAACCAACAGGAATGTCCAAAACAGGAAAAATCCGGCAAGCATTGGGTGATTTCGTTTCATAAGAACTTAATTTTAATAAAAAGATGAAATTCAGTTTAAACAATTGCAGCACTTAAACCCAATTTCGTTTCATAAACAAAGTATTGAGGGTATAAAGTTACAGTTTTTGAATGGATGATACAACAGGTAAAATGTTTTTAAAAATTTCTGTGGCATCTGCCCTACACAAGTATTGCGGTTAGTATTAGAAACATATATCAATTCAAGTGTTTGAACCAACGGTCAGATGCCCGGTCTTTTTTTAATGCAACTGACTACCATCTCATACCACTTTACTATCTACAAGAACCCACCGCTAATCCCTCCGTGGAGGGAAACTTAAAAAAGATTGCCATTAACTGATGGTTCAAAATTAAATCATAGTTAGTATTATTGCCCGTTTTGAAGGGAAACCTGCTTTGTGATGTGTTATAGGATGATGGGATGGCAGAGGGTTAAATGCAGTTCCTGTATTTAATACCCGATGTTGTTATTCTTTGACTACCTCATCGCTCGTAGCTATATCTGCTGCCGGATTTTGAGGTATTTCGTCTGATAAGTCTTCAACTACTAAATTGTCTGTTGCTGTTTCAAAAGGAGTTGATGTATCAACATAGGGCATGGGCTGAGTTCCTTCCGGTATATTTTCGTCCAAATCTTCATTCAAATCTTCCGATTCTATGGTTGCCGGGTTTTCAACAATTTGTTCAACTTCAGAATCATGGTCAGTTTTTGCTTCAAGGGGGGTAACTTCTGCTTCTTTAGTTTTATTACTGTCCTCGAAATGGGCAAAAAAGTTGCGTTGGAATAATAAAATCGAAAAGACACCCACAGTTATAGCGGAATCGGCAATATTAAAAACAGGTCTGAAGAAAATTAAATAGTCACCTCCCCAAATTGGAATCCAAACCGGCAGCCAACCCTGATAGATGGGAAAATGCAGCATGTCCACAACCTTACCATAAAGCAACCCTGCATATCCTCCTCCGGCGGGCAGAAAAGTGGCAACTTGTCCGTGACTATCCGAAAAAATGATTCCATAAATGACACTATCTATGATATTACCGATAGCACCGGCCAGGATAAAGGACATGCTCAGCGTTAAACCAAGTGTGGTGTCCGGTTTGCGAATGAGGCTGCGCAAAATAAAAATCAGGAAAACAACAGCAATGATGCGAAAGCTGCTTAAAATGAACTTCCCATAATCGCCACCTAATTTCATGCCAAAGGCCATCCCCTCGTTTTCGACAAAATGTATTTTAAACCAATCAAACACATGGATTTCCTCCCCAATCATCAGGTGAGTTTTTATCCAAATTTTAGTGAACTGATCAATAAAAAGTACCAGAAAGATGGTAAACAGTGCGATTGCAGATTTATTAGGTCCCAAAGCAGGAGAAGGATTTGTCGTTAATCAAATTGGTGTAATTGTTTTACCGATAGGATTTTTTTAGAGATGATCAGATTCAATCTGTTCCGGAATTTTCAACGTGGGTAATACCTATACCCGATTAGTATTGTCAGGTCTGAACAGGGGTTGTTTTGGGAGTTGCCTCAAAAAGACAAAACAAGATAATTTAACCGGCACATATTGATACCACTTATCCGGCAAATGATGCCGGATAAGTTCCTTAAAGGAGTATCAGGCTATACATTTTCCGTCTTAACGCCGGATAAAACGGGCTGTTTGTTTTGCTTGTTTTTTGCTTCGATTGACAAAGTGGCATGAGGTACTGCTCTCAGCCTTTCTTTTGGAATCAGTTTACCGGTTTCGCGGCAAATTCCATAAGTTCGGTTTTCGATTCGGATTAAGGCATTTTCAAGATGTCTGATGTGTTGAAGCTGACGTGAAGCCATTTGATTCAAATATTCTTTTTCGACCGTTCCTGTACTGTCTTCACCACCGAGACTTTTGCTGTTTGGGTTTTCAGTAAGTTGTTTTACCTGCTCCTGAAGATAAATCAAATCTTTACGTGCCGGCTCCAATTTGCTGAGAATCAGGTCTTTAAACTCGCGCAACTCTTCATCTGTAAAATGCGTTTTTTCCTTTACTTCCACGTTGTCATTTAGTTCCGGGTTTTTTGTCATAGTGTTTTTTGTTTTTTAAAAAAGTTTGCAGGACGAATTACTTAATTTGTTTCCGGTGATTGTCAACAGATTAAACTACCGGAGTGCGCATGTTTATTAGAGTAGTAATGAATTTTGTATGTTAATTGTTCAATTGCGTTTTTTTATTACTAAATAAATTCCGGTTAACTTTTCTTTTCATAAAGTTCAATCCAAACCTTTAAGGGAAAGTCGTTGACCTCGACCGTGATGGAAGGTTCGAGATGCTCGGCGATTGTTAATTTTTCGGTTAAAGTTTCGGCACAGATATAGCCGCCAAAACCGGTTACTGCCCGCCTGATGTTTTCCTGTTGACCGTTAGCTTCTATTATGAGTTGTATCCGGTCGGTTACTTTCAGGTTTTGTTCTTTTCTAAGGTTTTGTATGCGGTTGACCAATTCCCGGGCGAACCCCTCGTTTTGCAGGGTTTCTGAAATATGGGTATCCAGCGCCACGGTAATGCCGTTCATACTGTTTACCTGCCATCCGGGAATATCTTCAGATACAATCATTACTTCATTGACGGAAATTGTTACTGTTTCGTTGTTTATCATCAGTTCACATGTGCCGTTTTTTTCGAGGGCAGCAATTTCTTCCTGCGTAAATCCTTCTGTCAACACATTTCCCTGCTTGTCTTTTACACCCTCCAACCGGTCTTTTACTAAAGACATATTTTTACCCAATCGGCCACCGAGTTTTTTAAAATCGGGTTTAATCCTTTTGATAATCAACCCGCTTGTATCGGTGATAAACTCAAGTTCCTTAACATTTATTTCGGCCAAAATGAGGTCTTTCACCTTGTCCAATTGTATTTGTTGGTGTTCGTTCAATATAGGAACGAGTATTTTTTGCAAAGGTTGTCTTACTTTTATCTCAACTTTTTTGCGCAAGGCCAAAACGAGCGATGAAATATCTTGTGCCAACTGCATCCGCTCTTCCAAATCTACGTCTATGACGGCATCGTTTGCTTGAGGAAATTGTGAAAGATGAACCGAAACAGCGGTTTCTTTTTTAGAGACGCTATTCAGGTTGCCATAAAGCCAGTCTGAAAAGAAAGGAGCTATCGGGGAAATCAGTTTTGCAATGGTGTTTAAACAGGTGTATAAGGTTTGATAGGCTGCAATCTTATCGGCATTATACTCCCCTTTCCAAAACCTGCGGCGACTGAGGCGTACATACCAGTTGCTGAGATGGTCTCCTACAAAATCGGCAATAATCCGGGCTGCTTTAGTAGCTTCGTAATCGGCATATAAATCCTCCGTCTGTTTTGAAAGTGAGTTCAGCAGCGAAATGATCCAACGGTCAATTTCAGGCCGCTCCTGCATTGGGATGTCTGTTTCTGAATAGGTAAATCCATCAACATTGGCATAGAGGGCAAAGAAGGAATAAGTATTGAACAGGGTGCCAAAAAATTTGCGCTGCCCTTCTGCCAGTTTTTCTTCGTCAAACAACAGATTATCCCAGGGATTGGAATTGGAAATGATGTACCACCGCGTAGCATCTGCCCCATATTTTTCAATAGTAGTAAACGGGTTTACCGCATTGCCTAACCTTTTGCTCATTTTCATCCCGTCTTTATCTAAGACCAATCCGTTTGAAACCACAGTTTTAAAGGCTACGGAATCGAAAAGCATGACGGCAATGGCGTGAAGGGTATAAAACCATCCACGGGTCTGGTCAACACCTTCGGCAATAAAGTCGGCAGGGAATTGTCCTTTGAGGGAAGCCAACGAGAAGGGGTAATGCCATTGTGCATAAGGCATAGCACCGCTGTCGAACCAGACATCTATCAGGTCGGGTTCGCGTTGCATTGGCTTACCGGAAGCGGAAACCAGGGTAATATAGTCAATGTAAGGACGGTGCAGGTCAAAACTGCCGGCAGCCATTTTAAGGGCAAAGTCTTCGTTTTGCCGGGTTTGTTCAGGGGTTAATACTCCTGAAGTTAACGCATGTTCAATGGCATCTTTCAATTCCTGAACAGCACCTATACAGATTTCTTCGGTTCCGTCAGATGTTCGCCAGATTGGCAGTGGAGTGCCCCAATAACGGCTTCTGCTCAGGTTCCAGTCGTTCAGATTATCTAACCAGTTACCAAAACGGCCTTCGCCGGTCGAGGCCGGTTTCCAGTATATGGTTTTATTGAGTTCTGCCATTCGCCCACGAAATTCAGAGGCGCGAATAAACCATGAATCCAAAGGATAGTAGAGGATAGGTTTATCGGTTCGCCAGCAATGCGGGTAATTGTGGGCGTATTTATGGATGTTAAAAGCATCGCCGTTCAACTTCAATTTTACGGCGATATCCACATCCACATCTTTAAAGTTTTTACCTTCGTTTTGATAGTCTTTGACATATCTGCCCGAAAATTCACCCACCGTATCAATAAATTTACCTTGCCTGTCAACGAGGGTCAGGGTTCCGATGCCGTTGTTCATGGCTGCCCTGCGGTCGTCAGCTCCAAATGATGGCGCTGTATGAACAATTCCGGTTCCGTCTTCGGTGGTTACAAAATCGGAGGTGATGGTTTTGAATGCACCGGCAGCTCCCTGTAAAGGCTCGATTGGGTTGCCATAAGGAAGGAGTTGATGATAGTCAAGTCCGCCCAACTGCTTACCGGTATAGTTTGCAACAATACGGTAAGGCAATGTTTTATCATGAACCTGATACTGCATCGGTGCCGATTCTCCTTCAGTAGTAAACCACTTATGCAGCAGGTCTTTGGCCAAAATGACACTGACGGGTGCAGCGGTATAGGGATTAAAGGTTTCAACTTTCAGATAACTGATTTCCGGGCCAAGTGTCAAAGCAGTGTTGGAAAGTAAGGTCCAGGGGGTGGTGGTCCATGCCAGTATTCGCACATTTTCGTCCGGAGTGGCGAATAAAAAGGCCGATTGTTGGTTATGAATGACCTTAAACATGGCAACCACTGAAGTATCTTTAACCTCCTGATAAGCACCGGGCAGGTTTAATTCGTGTGAGCTGAGTCCGGTTCCTGCAGCAGGAGAATAGGGCTGAATGGTATAACCTTTGTACAACAGGTTTTTTTGATACAGTTGTTTGAGCAACCACCAAAGCGTTTCGATATAGCTGTTTTCAAAGGTTACATAAGGGTCGGACAAATCCACCCAATACCCCATTTTTTCGGTCAGGTCGTTCCAGATTTCGGTAAATTTTACCGCTTCTTTGCGGCATTGAGCGTTGTATTCTTCAATGGTAATTGTTTTACCGATGTCTTCCTTGGTAATGCCGAGCGTTTTTTCAACCGCAAGCTCAATGGGCAAACCGTGGGTATCCCATCCGGCTTTTCGGTGTACCTGTCTCCCTTTTAAAGTATGAAAACGGCAATAGAGGTCTTTGATGGTGCGCCCCATGACGTGGTGTATGCCCGGTAAGCCGTTAACTGAAGGAGGTCCTTCATAAAACACAAAAGGCTCGCCTGCTTCGCGGGTGGCAATGCTCTGTTCAAAAATATGGTGTTCTTTCCAGAAACTCAATATTTTTCGGTCTATTTCAGGCAGGTTGAGCTGCTTTACTTCTTTATAGGCTGACATGGGTCGGTTTATACTTTATGGCTTCTGTTAGTTATCCGGTTTTAGCGGCGATGTTTTTTTCCTGCATTGAATTGCAGGTTGTTCCTTTTGTTTTTCTTATGGTTAATTTTAAAAAGGCTTTAAAAACTATCCCCCTAAAAATGCCGCAAAGATAATCAATTCTCTTTTATTAATCGAACCATTTATGTTAAATATAAGAAAACACAAACTTATTGTTTCTTCCGGGTTGGTTTAATGCTATCCGATGCACACAAAAATCAAAACTACTCATAGCCCATTCGTCAAATTCTTATCTGCTGAAATCAGATGTATTCAACCCCGACAGACTAATCACGATTATGTTATCCTGATGAGTTCTTAACTGACAGCGGTTTGTTCAACCGGCAACTCCTAAACCCCACCTACAATCTCCGACCACGTATGTTAAAAATGCAGGCCGATTATATTTTTCCAATCAACCGTCCGCCGGTCAAAAACGGAATCGTTGTTTTAACAGAAGATGGCTATATCCAGGAAGTGGCTAACGAAGGGGATTTTCCGGATGAAGAAATAACCCGTTACCGCGGTGTGTTATGTCCCGGGTTTATCAATGCCCATTGTCATTTGGAGTTGTCACATCTGAAAGGAGCTATTCCTGCCGGGACGGGATTGCTGGGGTTTCTGAAACCCATTGGCGAATTGAGAAAGTCTTTTGATGAGGTTGATATTCTGAAAGAAATTGAAGCCGGCGAAAAAGAAATGATAAAAAACGGCATAGTTGCGGTCGGAGATATTTCCAATACACCTCATACTATTGAGCGAAAAAGACAGGGCAATTTAGACTATCATACTTTTCTGGAAATTTTCGGCTTAAATCCTGCCAGGGCAGACCTGTCTATGGGATTGGGAAAAGAATTGTTTGACGGATTTGCCCCATCAAACGGCAATATTTGCAGCATTGTTCCTCATGCACCCTATAGCGTTTCGGGCAATTTGCTCCGGCAAATCGAGGCATTCAGCGCAGTTTATGGAGGCGGTGTTGTCAGTATTCACAATCAGGAATGTTTGGAAGAAGAAGAGTTGTTCCGTTTCGGAACGGGTGAATTTGTTGAGTTTTACCATACTATAGGGATGGGAAAAATTACGGACTTTTTCACCCCTCCCGGCACTTCATCTCTCTACTATGTTTTGTCACATCTTGAAGGGAACTGTAAACTGCTGCTTATTCACAACACCTATACTTCGGCAGAAGATATAGCCTTTGCCCATGCCTCTTATCACAACGATATATACTGGTGTTTTTGCCCCAATGCAAACCTGTATATCGAAAACCGGCTTCCCGACTTTGAACAATTTATGCGAAATCGCTGCCAAATTGTAATCGGCACCGACAGCCTGACCTCTAACCGGCAACTTTGTATTTTATCTGAACTAAAGACGATTGCCTTAAACGCACCGCAAATACCCCTTTCGGAGTTGCTGACCTGGGCAACATTGAACGGGGCTACTGCACTTGGATTTGAGAAAACGCTCGGTTCGTTTGAAACGGGTAAAAAACCCGGAGTGGTGCTGATTGAAAATCTGAACACCGAAACCCTTGAACTACAGGAACACTCTACTGCCCGAAGGGTCGGATAAGGCAAGCGGACTATAGCTTATTGGGCAATAATTTATAATTGCGGTAAGAACTGAGTGGCGGCATACCTATTGAGTTACCTCTACTTTTAGCACAATCGGTGCAATATATCCTTCTGCCGAATTTGCATTCACACTCATCATCCCGTTGCTGTATTCTATGCTGTCAACGGGCATGAGGCGGTCTCCGAAACCGCTTTTCAGTTTTGTCCAAAAATCGATTCCGCTGCTTTGATGAACTTTGAGCACCAACTCCCGGATATCATCAATGACCTTGTCAGAATACAAAATGCAGAGATAATCGGTACCTGCTTTATCGGTTTGGATAGCCTGATTGCCGCCCGGAATCTGAATCACTGCCTTTTCTGATGGCACCCGGGGCAATTCTTTCAAGCTCGCATTATCCGATTGTTCAAAGGCCTTGTCTTTGGGGTAAAGAATTTCTACCTTGTTGGAAGGGTCAATGCTGAAAACATAAATATACTTGTCTTTGCGAACATTTTTGGCAGTAACCCTGAAATTATCCCCTACTTTTACCACAGTACCCGACAAGGTATAGAGGTTATTGTTCAACATGGGCCTGACTTCGGCAAAAATGGGGGTATTATGTTGTTCATCCCATCTCAAAAATCGCTCAAACACAAACTCACCGGACAGCAAAACAGGGTCTATTTCGGGGTCTTTCCTTTCGTCTAAGGTAAACTGAAACCCATATTTTACATAAGTGGCAAAGTCATCATAGCCAATTTTACAAAAACCACCATTGCCCCAGGATGTACCCCATGAGTTCAGAATTTCAAAAACCCGATTGTTGTCGTCATACCCAATAACCACCATGGCATGTCCCCCTGCAAATTCCTTGCTTCCCATATTGCTGTCCCATTTCTCTGAGCGAAGCAGGTCAAAAGACTTTAGAACATTCATGCCGATAACCACAGGTTTACCCGAGGCGAGGCTGTTAATGGTAGCTCCGATTTTTGTTTCTTTCGGGTCACTGATGCCAAACAAAGTGGCGTAGTCTTTGATGCGGTAAGGCTGGGCTTTTGAATGTTCGGACATGCCGGGCAGGGTGTTGCAGTTTCCGGGATCAAAATCGGTTTTCAGACATGCGCCATTGGTTTTTAGCAACTTTAGGGCATCGGTGATGCGGGAACCATGCTGACAATCACTTAGTTTGATTTGGTTATACACATACAGGGCAGAATTGGCAATTGACGTAATCTGAACAGGGTCGGTCAGGTTGTTTTTTTGAGCAAGGGCAATACTTAATGCGCCGTAGCTGCTGGCCCATCCTACACAAGAACCCATATTGCCCTGACTTCCCGGTTGCGGGCAATATGCCTTCAGACTGACAACCGGCTCATTTGCTGCAAAGTTCATCCCCGTTCCCACTCGCTCGACTTCAGAATATTGGTCGTCTTCCCAAATCAACCCTTTGCTCTGTACTTGTGAATAAGCGTTGGAAAGCCATAGAACCCCTGTTATTGCTAAGCAGATAGTTTTGACCATCGGTATTTTTTTCATAATGATTTAAATTTAAGCTGTTTTTGAAGCAAACTGCTTCCCCTTTTATAGCAAATATAATCTTATTCTCAGGATTTTTTTCACCGGTGGAATATGTGTACCCATAAAGAAACTTGCTCAGGCTGAAGTTTTTAACTACAAATTTCAACCATTAATGGTCTGCCCTTTTCCAAAATAGAATGGACACAATGATTAGAATAAAAAAAAGTTCCATGCAATAAAACAAAACAAAATATAATAAAAAAGAGAGAAAAATGAATTATTTTTGCTTCAAATTTTAGTTTTATGAAGGGAACTTATCACAAAATTATAAACGGCGATAGTAGGCAAATGAGTGAACTCAAAGATGAGAGCATTCACTTAATTGTTACTTCTCCGCCGTATTGGCAGTTAAAGGACTACGGCACTGAAAATCAAATTGGTTTTCACGACGACTACGAAACATATATTAACCATCTAAATTTGACTTGGAAAGAGTGCTTTCGTGTGCTCCACAATGGTTGCCGTTTATGTATAAACATTGGTGACCAATTTGCAAGGTCGGTTTATTACGGTCGCTATAAAATCATCCCAATTCATAGTGAAATAATCAAGTTTTGTGAAATGATAGGCTTTGACTTTATGGGTTCTATCATTTGGCAGAAAACGACAACCATGAATACGACAGGTGGTGCAAGCATAATGGGCAGTTTTCCTCATCCAAGAAACGGTATTGTAAAGTTAGATTTTGAGTACATCCTTCTCTTTAAAAAGCAGGGAAATGCACCTAAACCAACGGCTGAGCAAAAAGAACATTCTGCAATGACAACAGAAGAATGGAACACTTACTTTAATGGTCATTGGTATATTAGTGGAGTTCGTCAAGATAATCACTTGGCAATGTTTCCGGAAGAATTGCCCAAAAGACTTATAAAAATGTTCTCTTTCCCGGGAGAAAATGTACTTGACCCATTTCTTGGAAGTGGCACAACCTCATTAGTTGCAAAAATCCTTGGACGAAACTCATGCGGATATGAAATCAATCCAGAATTTATTCCAATTATTAAACAAAAATTAGGCGCAAATGACAACGTTTTATTTGAGGATGCCAGAATAGATTTTATAAAACAATCTGAATTAAAGTTTGACTTTGAGGAAAAAATCAAAGAACTACCCTATATTTTTAAAGACGCCCATAAATTAGACAAAAAAGTAGATGTAAAGAAATTTCAATTTGGATCTAAACTCGACGCTAATGGTAGTGCAAAGAGAGAAGATTTTTATACAGTTAAAGAAGTTATAAGCCCCGAATTGGTAAGGTTAAACAATGATTTAATTATAAGACTTATCGGAATTAAGCAAGACCTTAGTAAAAATGGTAGTGCCAATGAATTTCTCATCAAAAAGACAAAAGGAAAAAAAGTGTTTCTAAAATATGATGAAGTCAAGCACGATGAGCATAACCACCTTATGGCTTACCTCTATCTTGAAAACAAGACTTTTTTGAACGCACACCTTTTGAAGGAAGGATTAGCATTGGTTGACAATTCTGCTAACTTTAAGTACAAGCAGAAGTTTAATAACCTCTTAAAGCAAGATAAATGACAACAGAACAAGAATTGATTTGGAAATATTTGAAAGACAATGCATTAGGCCATGCTAATGCCGTGCATTATCCTCCAATTGCCGATGTAACTTGGAGTTGAATGTATGGGGTCAAACTGCCAGAATGTTAGAAGCATCATTAAAGAAATGGTGGAAGTACATGGTTTACCAATTGGAACCTCTTAAAAAAGGTGTGTTTGTGAATGTTAGTGAGGAAGATATTGAAATCGCTGTAAAATGGATTCAAAAACCTAATAGAGGCGATAACATTCGTAACAACGGAATTTATAGCGAAGAATGAAGAGATACTCAAAAGAGTTTGGCAAAAAAGAAAAGGTCTTGAATTATGCTTGCCAAACTTACCAACTTTCGAGACCAAACAAAGTCGGTGCAGTCATGGCATTGATACGCAAATGTCAGCCAAATACGATTGAAGAATGGGAAGCGTGGTATTTCGAAAATGCGTACACCGATGGTAAAAACACCTTCAAAGTAACCAAAGAGAGTTTGGAAGAACTCGGCAATCGTCTTCACGAAAAAATAACAGAAGTTGTCATTCCTGAATGGCAAGAGGCATTCAGAAACTTGACATTACAAGATTGCATTGACTATATTCACAATTTGACTATAAATCGGACTTTTGACGGATATATTCGAGAGAAATCGGTTGTCAATGATGGATTAGCAAAATTATACCCCTCAGTAAGGTTTGAGGAAAGTCCGTCAGAACTCGACCATGCAGGCGACATTGACTATTTGGGACACATCGGTGAAAAAGCATTTGGTATTCAAATCAAACCTGTTACAGCCAAGTCAAACTTTGGAAATTACTCGGTTTCAGAAAGAATGAAAGCAGGATTTCTTGACTTCGAGGAAGACTACGGAGGAAAGGTATTCATTGTATTCAGCCTTAATGGAGAAATTGCCAATAAAGAAGTGCTTAAAGAAATTAACACAGAGGTGGAGAGGCTCAAAAAAGCATAAAAAGGATGGAACAATCACTTTACTAAAATTGCCCCTCAATGTCGCAAATTCGTAAAGCGCATCTTTACAGGAAAGTTTTTAGAAAGTTGATACCTTTATGTTTTCAAACATTTTTTTAATTGCCAAACAAGAACCCATGAAACCCTTAATTTACCAATACTTTCTGATACCCGTTTTGTGTTGTTGTTACTTTACCCTGTCCGCACAAAACACAAAGTTCGCAGGTTGCTCTTTTGATGGAAGCGAAATCAATGTTGCAGAAGTATGCGACATGTTGGGATTTAGAGATGCACACGAAGCCGAAACCTATATTGACCAAATGTTGGATTTGATTGGAGTTAAGCGAAACTTTCAGGTCTTTCAGTGCAACAATATCAACAACTGTGCTGCCACAACGCTCAATGTGGGAGGAATGACGGTACCCGCCCTGATATACGACAACAACTTTCTGAGCCGCTTGAATACCTATTCCTTTACCACCGTATCCCTGAACAACAATCCAAAAACGGACTGGCCGGCATTGGCAGTGCTGGCGCACGAAATCGGGCATTTGCTCAATTTTCATATTCTCCAACCCGGCGGAAGCCGCCCCGAAATAGAATTAGAAGCAGACGAGTTTGCCGGAGGAATGATTTACAAAATGGGAGGAAATCTGACCGATGCCCAAAAAGTGTATTACAGCAATGTTATCAGCGAATCCGGAGGTGGTACACATCCACCCCGATTTCAACGACTGATGGCAGTAAAAAAAGGATTCGATCAGGCACAACGACTAAATCCCCGAAATACTACGGTAATTGTTCCTGTTCCTGAGCCGGAACCTCCGGTATTAGACCTCCCCAACCTTCCGGAAATGGTATTTGTCAAGGGGGGCACTTTTACCATGGGAGATACATTTGCAGAGGGTGAAGGCGATGAACTACCCACTCATCAGGTAACACTGAGCGATTTTTATATCGGCAAATACGAAGTTACCTTTGAGGAATACGACCTGTTTTGTGAAGAAACCAATCGCTCCAAACCCTTTGATGAAGGTTGGGGGCGGGGCAAACGTCCGGTCATCAATGTTAACTGGGAAGATGCCATGGACTACTGTGAGTGGGCGAGCAAGGTCAGTGGTAAAAAATATAGCCTGCCCACAGAAGCTCAATGGGAATATGCCTCCCGCAGCAGAGGGGAAAAAGTGCGGTTTGCCAATGGGAAAGATATTCTAAATCCAATAGAGGCCAATTTTAAGGGCGATTCAGAATTTATGAAGCAATCTGTTCAGGGGGATTTCAAAGGCAAAACCATGCCCGTAGGAAGTTTTACCGGCAACGCTTTGGGACTGTTTGATTTTACAGGAAATGTGTGGGAATGGTGCGCTGATTGGTACGATTACGATTTTTATGGTAAAAGCACGCAAAACAATCCGGTAAATACCACCCAAACAGACTATCGGGTTTTGCGAGGGTGTTCCTGGAATGCATCTCCCTCCTACGGCAGAGCTGCCAACCGAAACCGTACCTTTCCATCTATCCGCGACGATGAAACCGGTTTTAGAGTGGTGATTACGCAATAGAGGACCAACCCGGCTTTTATTTTCTTGAGAAAAAACAGCAAACTTCTTTCCTCTTCGTCGTAGTTAGATTCCCGGATTCCTGCCATTATTTTTTTTAGCTATTATCCAATTAAGACAAAACCATTAACTATAACCATACTATGAAAATCATCGCATTTTTCCTGACCTGTTTGATGTATTTCAGTTTGCACATGGCCGAAGCGCAAAGCAAAAAAACCATGGCCGCCCTTCAACAACTGACAACTTCCGAATTTATGGTTACTTTCGACTCTCTGGCAAATGTTGTCGAAGGCACAGGCAGGATGGCTAAAAACAACAGTGATGTTTACGACCCGGAGGTGCTGAATGAATTACAAGCCGCTTACAACACTTCAGTTCAGCGGTTTAACAATGTTTTGCTAAACATGAAGGCAGACCTGCTCGACCCCAATAAGGTAAAAGCCATGACCATAGACCCGCAGGTTTATAGCGACAGTTATAAATACCGCCTCAACGAAGCCTCTTCAAACTACGAAAAAACATTCCTGACTTTGTTGCAAACCGCCAACGCAGAAGAAGGACAAGATATTGACGGCGTATTTACCCTTGCAACAGTAATGGCTATCATTGAAGGCACCTATCAGCTATTTAAACTAATCCGGCAAATACGAAATGAAATCAAGCAATTTAACGATGAACAAATTACCCAACATTTCGTTGTGCCACACCAAATCCTGACCTGGGAGGAATTGTAATTCATGTCCTCCATTCTTAAAAAAAAGACAACCCCACATCAAAAAACAACGACCAAGGTTTAAAAAACCGGCCACAAAACTTAAAAAAGCTAACCGCCAACTCAAAATTTGTAGTTCAAAATTACTAAATTATGGACAAAAAACAGGGTTGACAATAGCTTTTTGCAGGGGTGATTTGAAGTAATGCAGGGGTGCAATGAGTCATTGCAGGGGTGATTTGATGTAATGCAGGGGTGCAATGAGTCTATGCAGGGGTGATTTGATGTAAAACAGGGGTGCAATAAGTCTTTGCAGAGGTGAATTGATGTAAAGCAGGGGTGCAATGAGTCTTTGCGGAGGTGATTTAAAGCTTTGCAGAGGCACATGAAGTCATTGCAGAGATACATTGAAGTAATGCAGGGGTACAATATTTCTTTGCGGAGGTGATCTGAAGCATGGCAGGGGTGCAAAAACCTTATTTTTAGGTTGATTTTACCTAAACCCCTTCCATTTTTTAGCGATGATGTATTGGATGGGTGTGTTTGTTTTGGTGGATGGGCTTAGCGACAAATCATGCCTTGTCTCTACGATGCAGATTTAATACAGAAAGGTTAAATCATCTGTAAGTGATAAATAGTTATGCACATTTTGACCAAAAAAGTTGCATGAAACAAAAACTGCCTTAAATTTGCGGAGAATTTAATTCTGAAAAATTTGTGCATTAGGGCTAAATCTTCAGCCATTATTGCTTTGTTTCTTAAAAAACCTTAATCAGGCTTTTCCCTTACTCAAAACTATAGTTTCAGATTCTTCTTATTACCTCAACGGGTGATAAAACCTGAACATTCGATTGCTCACTTTTTTTTCTGTTCAGAGTAATGTATTTAATTCAGCACTTCGGGGGTCAGGATTTTTTATGACAGATAATAGAACATTATTGTATGATTTAGCTTTTGATTCCAAAAGCCTGAACACTGTAAAGGCTTGCCCTCAGTTTTACTATGTAAAAAGTACGGACAAACTCATCCGAAAATATGTTCCTTTCTGCCTTGACCATATCATCTTTTTATGTTCTGCCGCTTGTGTTGTTACAAACGCCATAAACTAAGCCTATCCCTCTCTGAATGTTAAACCGGAACTTCCCTGCAAACCTTTTGACCTTAAGCCCTTCATCAATTCTGTATGAATGTGTGAACACGTATCAACTGAAAATTTGCTGTGGATAAAAATTTAAATACCCCCGGTTTGTAAAGATTTTCTTAGCAATAAATTCAATCTTTCAATTAGACATTTTAGCTTTTAAAAATTCCAAATTTAATCTTCTCCTACTTATGTACGATATCTTGCAGCTCAGCGAAATGGTAATGCCCGATTTAAAGGAAATTGCCCATCAATTAGAAGTTGATGGCTTTAGCAAGCTAAAGAAAAACGACCTTATTCTTAAAATCTTAGACAAGCAGGCTATTCTTTCCAGTATGGAAGAACCGGACGAAGTAAAAGACGATCGCCCTTCCGCATATTCTGACATTCAGGAAACCCAACCATCCGAAGAAACCCCCGAAATCATCATATCAATGGATGATGTCGTGGAAGAAGTCAGTACAGAAAATACCGAAACAACTGACAAAGTAGAGGAAAAAAATGTAACCCAAATTACCTTAAAAAGACGTGCTGCCGAAAATAAAGAGGAAGAAGAGGCCGAAACAGAAAATGAAAATGGCAACAATGGCTTAAACGGATTGTCAAGGGTTAAAAAATTGCGTAAAAGAACTCCGATTACCGAACTGAAAGAGCGCGAAAAAGACACCGCTATTGACCGAAACAAAACCGAAGAGCCTAAAACCATTGAAACTGAGTTGTCCCCCGTTGTTGTTCAAAAAACTCAGGTGATATTGAACAACGATGAGAACAGAAAAAAAGAAAAGCGACCGGAAAAGCAACAAAATCAAGACAACCGTCACAACCGCAAAGACAAAGAACCTGAGTTTAATATTGACATGGACGGCATGATCATAGGCGAAGGTGTGTTGGAAATGATGGCAGACGGGTATGGTTTCTTGCGCTCCGCAGATTACAACTACCTCAGTTCACCGGACGATGTCTATGTTTCACCTTCTCAGATAAAATTGTTTGGCTTAAAAACCGGCGATACCGTAACCGGTGCTGTCAGACCTCCCAAAGAAGGGGAAAAATATTTCGCACTATTAAAGGTAGAGTCAATCAATGGAAAGGGTCCTGAGGATGTGCGCGACAGGGTGCCTTTCGATTATCTGACTCCGGTGTTTCCCGACCAAAAAATAAACCTGTCCGGAGATAACAGCACTTTATCCATGCGAATCGTAGATTTGTTTACCCCTATCGGAAAAGGGCAGCGCGGACTTATTGTTGCCCAGCCCAAAACCGGTAAAACCTATTTGCTCAAAGATATTGCTAATGCCATAGCCAGAAATCACCCCGAAGTCTATCTTATCATCCTGCTGATTGATGAACGCCCCGAAGAGGTAACCGACATGGAGCGCAGTGTAAATGCAGAGGTCATCGCCTCTACTTTTGACGAGCCGGCAGACCGCCATGTAAAAGTATCTCAAATTGCACTCCAAAAAGCTAAACGTTTGGTAGAATGTGGACATGATGTGGTCATCTTGTTAGATTCAATTACGAGATTAGCAAGGGCACACAATACCGTTGCTCCTACTTCGGGCAAAGTGTTGTCGGGAGGGGTCGAAGCCAACGCATTACATCAGCCTAAAAAGTTTTTCGGCGCGGCAAGGAACATAGAAAAAGGAGGGTCTTTGACCATCATTGCCACTGCCCTGATTGATACCGGTTCGAGAATGGATGAGGTGATTTTTGAAGAATTTAAAGGCACGGGAAATATGGAACTCCAACTTGACCGCCGCCTGTCCAACAAACGGATTTATCCCTCAATTGACGTAATTGCCTCGAGCACCCGCCGTGACGACCTGTTGTTAGACCGGGATGTGCTCAAACGCATGTATATTCTTAGAAACCATTTGGCAGATATGAATACCGAAGAAGCCATGAATTTCCTGCTTCAACACATGCGGGGCACAAAATCTAACGAAGAATTTTTGATTTCAATGAACGGATAACCTAATTTTTAACCCTTATGGTTAAAAAATGTATCCTCCGATATACAATAACTTTAAAAAAGTATTACTTTTGCAGCCCAAATTGTAAAATCATATCCTCATGAAAAGAACATTTCAACCTTCTGTCAGAAGGCGTAAAAACAAACATGGCTTCAGATTGCGCATGAAAACCAAAGGAGGACGCGCTGTATTGGCCAGAAGAAGAGCAAAGGGCCGTAAAAGACTTTCGGTTTCCGATACCATGCATGTTAAATAAGCAAGAAAAGCCATTATATATCCTTGCTTTGTCTTGTACTATAGAATTGGTTTAAGCCGGTTATAGCGGAGGTAATTATTGTTTGTTAAAACCCATCCCTCCTCTTGTCGGAATCCTGCTATTGTACCGGTGAGGTTACTAATCAAAAACGGTTATCAGTCCCTGCCTGTTTGCAGATTCTGATAACCGTTTTTGTATGTAGCTTAGTCCGGATTTACTCTTTGAACAATTTCTGAACAGACCGGCTGCTGCTGTTGGAAAGCATTGCTACATATAAACCCGAAGGCAAATCGTTTACTTGAAGAACATATTGGTTGTTGCCTTCCGAAGCCAATATTAACGCGTCCATCACCAACTGTCCGGCAGTATTGTATAAACTGACTTTAACGGTTTCTGAAACAGGCGAGCTGAAGTTCAACCATGCCTCCTGTTTTACGGGAACGGGTAAAATGGTGAAAGCAAACAAGTTTTCTACACCGGCAGGCAAGTTGCGCTGCAACAAAACAGTTCCCAAAAAATGCTCGGTTCCGTCAAAGTCGGTTTGAGAGAGTTGGTAATACGACTTTCCGGATGGTGCTTCCGCGTGTAAAAAATCATACTGTTGGTTCAATGAGGTAGTTCCCGCAGCTTGTATTTGTCCTAAAGGGCGGAAATTGCCGGCTCCTTCGGAGGAAAAATAGAGGGTGTAATGTGCACAATTTGTTTCGGAAGCCACCTTCCATTGCAACTCGTTGCCAAGGTCCGTAGTTTTTCCGGTAAAACTGAGGAGCTCAACAGGCAGCGTATTGCAGAAAGGCTTGGTCAGCACACTTCGAACACAACCCATTGCATCCGTAAACGTGAGCTGATAGTTTGTTCCCGGAGTTAAAGGGCCAAAACTGATGACCGTATTGTCTTCGTTGATTACGCCATTGTAGCTGCCCGAAACAGAATAGGGCGCTGTCCCGCCACTGACTGAGGCAAAAACGGAATAATTTTGAGTTACCGGCTCACAAGTAAAAACATGAATAATTTCCATCGCTTCGCATTGAACGTCGCAACTTTGAAGGGTAATGCAAACTTCGTCCGTTGCAGTACCGCAGGCATTGCTGACCGTTACCGAATAAATTCCGGTTTCTTCAACAAGGTAAGTGGCGTTAGCACTGCCATCCTGCCAGATATAATCGGTAATTTCATTGCCGGTTGCGTCAAGCAGGTTGACATTTTCGACACACAGGTCTTGTAAGGTTTCTCCCAGTTCGACAGAAGGTGCCGGTGTTAAAAAAACCATAATAGTGTCAGAACTAACCCCACAATCATTGCTGATTGTGAGCGAATATACCCCTCCTTCTAAAACCGAAATCGCCGGAGTAGTTTGTCCGTTTGACCATTGAAAGTTCAGATTGTCGTCCAAAATGTTAGAACTAAGCGCAGCAGCCTGACCTTCACAAACGGTAACATCCGGCCCTAAGTCAAGGTTATAATCCACTACTAAGGGAAGGAAAGTGATGGTATCGGTAACACTGTAACAGTCATTGCTCACTTCAACCCAATAAGTTCCATGAGCTGTCACTTCAAAAACAGGATTAGTAGTGCCGTTTTCCCATAAATAGGCAGTTGCTCCGGCAGTTGTGGCATCAACGGCAACCGTTTCATTTTCACAAATAAACAAATCCGGACCCAATTCTAAAACCAACTCCGGCACAATACTAATAGTAACGACATCATTAAAATCGGTTCCACATTCGTCAATAACCGTTACCGTATAGGTCGTAGTTTCGGTGGGCGTAGCAACAGGATTGGGGATATTGGGGTTGTCAAGTCCGGTAGTTGGCTCCCAAATATACAATTCAAACCCTTCGGGCACACTCAGAGGCACACTTTGACCGGGACATATTGCGGTGTCCTGCAACTGGTCGGTGAAAGAAACATAGTCCAGACAAATTGCATGGACATTGTTGGCACCTCCGGTTGCTGAGGTAAAACCCCAGAAAACATCAGGGTCTCCTCCAAAAATATCGTCCACAATATTGCCGGTATAGGTCAGACGCAAATTACAGTCAAAATAGACAGACAATGTTTGGGTTTCTGTCTGCCATACAATACGCATATTGTGATAGGCGCAATCTTCCACATTGTCGCTGCTTGCGCTAATGGCAACAGGTCCGGCAAGGTTATTGACTCCGCTGTGGTTCAGGTCGCCGTTTTGCTGAATGGCAACATGGTCAAAAGTCGGATCGGCGTATGCTTCAGCGCCGCTGTTGTTTTGCCAGGTATCGAACTCAACACCTAACGAGGGCACAATGCCCTGAAATCCTATTCCGCCTCCTGCGCTGCCAAGCGATGTGCTGATTGGTTGAAGAACGAAGTAGATTCCATCGGCCCCGTTGGCATCCACACATCCCAGAAAAATGTCAAAGTCAAGGGTAAAACTTTCAAACAGGCTGACCTGTTCCAGATACCACATGGAACCTGCCTGATTGTTGATGGCGGGAGTCAGTTCAAAACAGTTTTCGTCTGTTTGAATAGCACTGCCGTTAAGCTGATATTGTGCCTGTAGCGGAAGTAAACCCAACGTAAGAAAGAAAAACAAAAAGGTAAAAGTTGTTTTCATGAGCATACGCATTTGGTAAATGAATAGATATTGTTTGGGTGTGCAAAATAGAAAAAAAATGAGAGTGTATATCAATTTCATCATCATTGCTTAACTCATGTTACTAAAACACAAGCAGATGAGGTTAATTGTAGCATCCGAAAGACGGCCAATCTGTCTTTTTGCTTAATTTTACACCAATTGTCCAAAGCGGCTGTTTAACCCCGCAATTACTCCCCTTTAAACTTGACTTACATGCGAATATCTGTTTGTAATTTTTCACGAATAAGCACTCTTTTATTCATCTCTTTATTGATGTTTCAGTTAAATGTATTGTTCGCACAAGTAACTAATGTTACCAAAAGAGAATTCCCCAAAACTACCCCTGCCGACAGTACCGGTAAAAAACCTGCCGATGAAAGCCCTCAAAACACCAAGTCGTCGGCCACTATAGCACCGGCTAAACCCAATACTGCTAAACCGACACAAGAGAGCGGCTTTGATTATCAGGGAGGTGTAGATTTGCAAATTCCCGATGCGGACGAAGAAGAGCCTTGGGTTGATGCTGAAAAAGAAAAGCAGGAAGAAGCTGCACCTGTAGAAAAAGCAACTGCTCCCAAACCTGTTGTGGAGGAGCAAAAGGTTTATGTCGAATCACAGCGGGATGTCATTAAACAAAATAAACTCCTGCGAGGACCAATTACAGCAAGTTATCCGTTGGCAGCAGATAAAATTCCTGAATTTACAGATGAAATTTATGAAGAACGCTTAAAAGCCCTCCCCACTCTAATCCCTATGGAGTTCGATGAATTAGTGAGCAGGTTTATCTCCATCTACCTCTTACACCGCCGCGATCAGATAGCCCGAATGTTGCCAAGAACAGACCATTACTACCGGATATTTGAAGATGCCTTAGACAGGTACGGACTGCCGATTGAACTGAAGTATTTACCGGTCATACAATCTGCACTTATCCCTCATGCCAAATCTAACAACGGGGCGGGGTTATGGCAACTATCCTACGGCACCGCCCGCCTCTACGGTTTAGAGGCTAATTCATTTATTGATGAGCGGTTCGACCCCCTGCTATCCACTGAAGTCGCCGTTCAGCATCTCCGATCTTTGTATGGAAGATACCGCGACTGGCAATTGGCCATTGTTGCATTTAACGTTGGTGAAGGAGTAGTCAACAAAGCTATTAAAAGATCAGGCGGAAGAAAAGACTACAAATCAGTTGCTCCTTTCTTATCCGAAGAAGCACAAAGCTATATCCCTCTGTTTACAGCAGCGGTCTATGCAATGAATTACTATCCCGAACATAACATTATCAAGCACGATGCCGCTTACAATTTTTATGCTACTGACACCGTGAGAGTCTTTGTGCCCCTGGATTTGAAAGAAGTTTCCAGTTATTTAGGAATGCCGCTCGAAGAGTTGCAGTTTTTAAATCCCGCTATCAAACGGGCAGTAATTCCGAGAATGGTGAATGGATTTCCGGTTACCCTGCCGGTTAACAAACTTTCAGATTTTATGAGTTTTGTTGCCGAACGAACTCCTCAGCCCGGTGAAATAGTACTCAATACAGCCAAAGTAAAAGACCGCATGCAACTGCCGGCAGGTAATGTGTGGAACTATAAAATGGATGAATTTGGATTAGAATACACACCGGTTAAAATTGATGAAAGTAAGCAGTCAACTATTGAATACCGCGTCAAAGTTGGCGACTCGCTGGGAGAAATTGCAGAAACCTTTGACTGTACGATTGCCGAACTGAAAAAGTGGAATAAACTCAGCAACAACAAAATATCAGTTGGGAAAACTTTAATCATCAAAGTCCCAAAAGTTTACGAAAAAGTTTACCGCAATATTGAGGCCCGTAAAATAGAAGATAATATTATCCCGGCTTCCGCTTTGCCTGAAATGAATGAAGCCGCCTCAGAAACTCCAATCGTTGCGCAATATATTTTCCAGCAAGGCGATAGTCTGTCAAAAATTGCTGCCGCTTTCAACATCACCAAAGATGCTCTGATGCGACAGAACAAACTCGTTTCGGATGATGTAAAGCCCGGCACCACCTTACAAATACCTGCACCAAAAAGCAAATAGTGCTTCTTAGAATCCTTCTTTTTTGCAAAAACTCATATCTCTTCCATTAAATTCGGTAGATAATATGCCTTCTGATGCCACTCGAGCAACTGTTTTATACTGCCGGGTCTTTTGATATTAGCGTATTAAGGGGTAATTGCCTACATTTGCAGGTTAAACGACACATAACCTATTTGCATGTCCGGTTTGCCGCCTAAGAAAGGAAACAGTACCCGTTTCAGTAAGCCTTCTTATGCTTATTCTATTGTAAGTATAGCATTGGTGCTGTTCTTAATCGGAGTATTATGTGTGCTACTTATGCAGGCAAGGCAGTTGTCCAGACATTTTAAGGAAAATCTTGAAATCATCGTTATTTTGGACGATGATTTAACGGCCGATTCCATTAAGCTACTCAAAACTGAAATGGCTTCAAAACCCTACACCAAGTCCGTCCAATATATTTCAAAAGATGAGGCGGCACGTCAGTTTATTCAACAAACCCAAGAAAACTTTGACTCCATACTTGGCTTTAACCCCCTGTTTGCCTCCTTCAGTTTGTATTTGAATGCCCCTTATGCCAATACAGACAGCTTGACAAAAATCAAAAATCTATTGGTAAAAAACAAAGCTATCAAAGAAGTGTATTATCAAGAAGCAATAATAACAATGGTAAACAGCAATATCAAAAAAGTCGGTTTTTTTATTGTAGCTTTAAGTTTGTTGTTTTTTGCCATTGCATTTGTTTTAATTGACAATACCATCAAACTGGCCATGTACTCCAATCGCTTTCTGATAAAAAGTATGCAATTAGTTGGCGCTACCCGATGGTTTATTGCACAGCCGTTTATCACTCAAAGCATTTACAATGGAATGGTCAGCGGGATGCTCGCTTCAGTTTTACTGGCTTTGGTGTTGTTGATGGCACAAAAAAACATGCCCGAACTTAGTATTTTACACGAGTTGCTTAGTTTTGTACTGATTTGTATCATCATTACCCTTTTCGGTGTTTTCATGTCTTGGTGGAGCACCAAAACTTCGGTCATAAAATACCTTCAACTGCAATTAGACGAATTGTATTAACCCTGCTTTTTGCTTGAATTTGACTTTACCGGTTTAAAACAACCTATTTTTCTCAACACTAATTAATCGTTATATCATGTACAACAATCGCCGCCTTTTCGGAAAAAAGAATTTCTATATCGTTTTAGTTGGAATTGGTTTGATTCTGCTTGGTTTTGCGCTGATGTCAGGAGGAGCGAGCACTGACCCTAATGTTTATCCCGAAGAAGTCATTTACGGATTCAGACGTACCGTCTTGGCACCGGTGATAATCCTGTTGGGATTTATTGCCCAAATTGTTGCAATTTTTACACCGGTCGAAGAAACGGAAACTGATTCAGCAATTACAACCAAATCAACTTCAAAAACAAATATCAATAAACGCTAAACAAGGGGTATTGTAATTTGCTTATGAGCATTATTGAGGCGATTATTTTAGGAATTCTTCAGGGATTTACTGAGTTTTTACCGGTTAGCAGCAGCGGGCATATTGAACTTGGAAAGGCTTTCTTTGAAATCACCGGCGCGAATAATCTGACATTTACAATTTTGGTACATGGTGCAACGGTGTTAAGTACCATGATTGTTTTGAGAAGCGAAATATGGAAACTATTGTCGGCAATCTTCAGGTTCAAATGGAACGAAGAAACGCAATATCTGACCAAACTTGCTTTATCAATGATACCGGTGGGGTTGGTGGGTGTTTTTTTTGAAGATGCAATCGAAGAGTTGTTTACCGGCAGGGTTGTAATGGTAGGCTTTTTACTTATGGGCACGGGATGTATTTTGCTGTTAAGCCGATTAGACAGAGGACAGAACAAACAAGTGGGCTACAAACACGCGTTAATTGTTGGGTTAGCACAGGCAGTAGCCATCCTTCCCGGAATTTCGAGATCGGGAACAACTATTGCAACTGCACTGGCTTTGGGAGTAGCTAAACCTGAAGCCACCCGTTTTTCGTTTCTGATGGTATTGGCCCCAATAATGGGCGCTACACTGCTGAAGGTAAAAGATCTGGAACAACAAGCCGTATCCTCGGCAGAATGGATACCTTATTTGGCCGGGTTTCTGGCAGCATTCATTTCCGGATGGATCGCTTGCCGTTGGATGCTGAACATTGTTCAGGGAGGTAAAATTGCCTATTTTTCTGTTTATTGCTTTATAATTGGTGCTGTAGCTATTATTGCAGGGTATATCGCTTAAATTGCTTGTCCTCTACTTTTTTCGACTATACAACCCTTCTCCCGAACAACTTTTAACCAACTTCGTATAAACTGATACTGACCAAACTGATACAAAATCTGAAATTCATGAGGCATCTTGTTTTGTTTTTACCGCTCCTATTCAACATGGTCGTTTTGCCGGCTCAAACATCCTTTAGCAGCGATGACCCCGGAGGCATCATTCTGACTAAAATCAACTCACAAGGAACAGAACTCCCGTTTACTATTAAAGATGCCGTCAAGGTAGTGCGGTTTTTTATGTCGCAAGAAGGCATACAACAATGTGAGTCGGATTTGGATAAAAATACTTTGAAAATAGTTACCCGCCGCGGCTATGATCCGGTTAAAATACTGCTCAACCCGGTACTTCATAATCAGGTGAGTGAAATGGGATATAAAATTCAGTTCAGAAGTGCGGTAAAGGCCAAATCAGATGACCTGCCTGTTCCTGCAACCTCCACCACTAAAGCCACTTTGCCAGAAACCCCAAAAAAACAACCTGACAAATCTAACGCCGGTGCTAAAACTACAAACAGCGATGTTCCGTCAGACTGTACCGATTGCGGAGACCAAAAAGTAAGTAAAGAAACCTTGGATCGTTTGGTAACGCCGGATGCTTATGAGGGCAGTTCAATATTAATTGACTTTGACGAAAACAGTACGGATGGAGGGATTAATTTTGATTCACCGGGCATGTCAGAAGCACAATTAGACAGTCTGCGAAGAGTTTTATTTAAGCCCGACCCCAAATAGTAAAAGCAGGACCAATCAATTTGAAGACATCAGGATTGTGCCATAATGTTTGGTGCCCCTGAAGTCAGTTGTCTGAATACATCTTCAAGGCTGCTTTGCTCCTGTACAAGGGTAAGCAATATGAAGTTGTTTTTAACTGCAAAATTAAATAACGCGGGGCGAAGGTCCTGATTTCCTTCAGAATAAATGCGCCATTTGTTGGCCCCAATCTCTTCAACCCTTAGAACACCCTCAATGGTTTCGAGCAGATGGGCATCGGGCATGGGAGAAAACTCGGCAATCACCGTAGTTTGGCTTTGAGCACGATGTTGCAGGTTTTCGGTCATATCGTTGGCAACGACTACACCCCTGTCCAGGATAATAACCCGGTCGCAAAGGGCTTGTACTTCCTGCATAATATGCGTACTTAAAATCACGGTTTTCTCCTGCCCCAGCATTTTTATTACCTGTCTGATTTCTATCAACTGGTTGGGGTCTAAACCTGAAGTAGGTTCGTCTAAAATGAGTACCGGAGGATTGTGTATCATGGCCTGTGCCAGCCCAACCCGCTGACGATAGCCTTTAGAAAGTTGACTGATATGCTTTTTTTGCTCGCGTTCTAACCCGGTCAGTCCAATCATTTCATCAATACGGCTTCGTGCTGCATTACCCAATTGATGCAGACGGGCAATAAATTCGAGCGATTCGCGGACGTACATATCAGCATACAACGGGTTGTGTTCGGGGAGGTATCCTATTTGCTGCCTAACCTCCATGGGAGATTCCAAGATGTCGAACCCGCAAACCTTTGCAGTCCCCTCTGTTGGAGGAATAAAGCAAGTTAGCATCTTCATGGTGGTTGTTTTACCTGCCCCGTTAGGTCCTAAAAATCCCAGAATCTCTCCTTGATTTGCTTCAAAACTGATGCCGTTCACCGCTTTTTGCGTACCATAAAGTTTGGTCAATCCGCTTACTTGTACTGACATGCCATAAGTTAACCCGTTGAGTAAAATATACCCTGTTTAAACATAAAACTCCTGTATGATGTTTTGATGTGAGTTTAAACAAGACTAAAAAGGCAAAAATACATTATTTCGCAACAACGTAAAAAGATGACCGCATATTTGCAAAGTTGCTTTACCGGGCAACCTGCTTTTTCCCGTCAGTTTAAATCCGAACTTATCCTTTTGGACCGATATTAAGTACAAAATACAACAGAAAACATTAACCATTCCATCGCATGAAGTTAGACATTTTAGCCATTGGCGTACATCCGGATGATATAGAATTGTCTTGTGGCGGAACAATTTTATCCCAAATTTCAGCCGGTAATACAGTCGGTTTGTTAGACCTTACTCTCGGACAATTAGGAACCCGGGGAAGTGTGGAACTGAGAAAGAAAGAAGCAGAAGAAGCAGCCAGAATATTAGGCACTTCGGTCAGGTTCAACTTAGAGTTTGAAGATGGATTTTTTACCAACGACCTCAAACATCAGTTAGCAATCATAGGAATTTTGCGTGCCTGTCAGCCCGAAATTGTTTTAGCACCGGCGTTGTCTGACCGGCACCCTGACCATGGCAGAGCCGCCAAACTTGTAGCCGATGCCTGCTTTTTGTCGGGTTTGTTAAAAATTAATACCAACGACCCAACCACCGGAGCCATTCAATTGCCATGGCGACCTAAGGTTTTGTATCATTATATTCAGGATAGTTTTCGCAAACCCGATTTTGTGGTGGACATCAGTCCGTTTATGGAACAAAAATGGGCGGCAATTCAGGCTTACGGCTCGCAGTTTTACAACCCACAATATCAGGAACAAACCGGTGAAACGCACACTTATATTTCGGACAAATCATTTTTAGACCGGCTCAACGCCCGCGCATTAGAAATGGCACGGCAAACCCCCTTTACCTATGCCGAAGGATTTGAAACCACCCGCTCCATCGGAGTAAAAAGTCTGTTCGATCTTGAATAACTTTCATCACAGACATGTTCAGCGAAGGAGGCCGATTCCGGAAGGTACCCTCTGAATAAGTTTAAATAGCTTAACTTTGCAGGTTCATACTTTAATTAGTTTTTTATGCGCTGCTTTTTGTTTTGTTTGCTTTTCTTTGTATTGAATTTTAGCTTAAGCGCAGCCGGAATGAGCCTATGTAATCCGCCCGGATTATTTTCGGCAACCAATATCAATTACACACATGCCACACTGAGCTGGGAGGTTTCTCCTACTGCCAATACTTATTTGTTGCGGTTCAGACCTTTGGGTTCGACAAACTGGATAGAAGCACTTTTAGTTGCGAACAGCGCAGTTGTTTACCTTCAGCCCTGTGTTCAATATGAAGCGCAGGTGCAAACAGTTTGCGAAGGAGAGTCGAGTGCATTTACTCCTTCTGTAGTTTTAACAACTCAGGGTTGCTCAGATCCTTATTGTTTTTCTTACGGTGGGAATACCAATTTTGAATGGATAGAATCGGTCAGCCTGAATCAAATCAACCATACATCGGGAATCAATTATGGCTATGTCAATTTAACCTCCATTTCAACCGAATTGCAGCAAGGAAATATCTACCCGCTCGTTTTGCAACCCGGCTATTACGATTCTGCTTATGGAGAATACTGGCGCGTATGGATTGATTACAATAAAGATAATGATTTTAATGACCCCAATGAACTTGTTTTCGATTCGGGTGGAGTTTTTAGCACTGCCGTAACCGGTAGTCTCACGGTTCCTGCTTCAGCCCCGCTTGGCACAACCCGTATGCGGATTTCGATGAAATGGCTAAACGAGGGCGATTCGCCGCCTTTATCATGTGAAGGGTTTGGATTTGGTGAAACAGAAGATTATTTAGTGAATATAGTGGCCTCTGATTGCAGCGGATTAAGTGTATCGGTTTTAAATATTCCGGCATCATGCGGACAGAGCAACGGGAGTATTAGTATTACCCCATCCGGTGGGCAGATGCCCTATTCCATTTTGTGGAACAGCGGGCAGACAACCTTTACCTATCCCAATCTGACAGCAGGTCTGTACAATTTTACCGTAACCGATGCGAGCGGTTGCAGCCTTAGTCAGCAAGTTACTGTTTTAAATGCAGGTGCTCCCTCAATAACGGTAAACTCAGTTACCTTTAATTCCTGCAACCAAAATAACGGTACTATCTCAGTTTCTGCATCCGGCGGTACAATGCCCTATTTCTATACATGGTCGCATACTACCTTACTAACCGGTCCCACTGCTACCGGGCTTAACGGAGGCACTTATTTTGTAACCGTTACCGATGCAAACAATTGCTATTCACAAATTTCGGTAACCGTCGGCAATATATCGGGGCCTTCGCTTTCAGTCAGCAATATTACCGCTGCTACCTGTGCGCAACCGAATGGCTTTATCGAGTTGCAGGTAACCGGTGGGACAGCACCACTCACATTTAGCTGGTCGCATAACATTTTGATGAACTCAAATCTTGCATTTAACCTGCCTGCCGGTTCTTATAGTTGTACGGTTACTGATACAAACGGATGTTCAGATGTGGAAACTGTCAATGTTTCATCTCAAAGCAATATCACCCTGATGGTTCAAAGCGTTCAGCCGGAAGGATGCGGTTTGACAAACGGCAGTATTACTGTTGCTGCAAGCCCCAATGCTGTTGCGCCTCTCACTTACACCTGGTCGCATAGTCCTGCTCTCAATTCGGCAACTGCAAATTGGTTAGCCTCCGGCAATTACTGGGTTACCGTTACCGATGCTTTGGGTTGTACGGCTGTTGCCACTCAAAGTGTAGGTGTGTCAACTGCTACGCCGTCCATCAATATTGTAAACATTCTTCCGACAAGTTGCGGAACTTCAAACGGCAGCATCAACGTCATTTCAGTGATGGGTGCCGGACCCTTTACCTATTCATGGTCACACGACAATCTTCTCAATTCTCCTATGGCAGCAGGGCTGAGTGCGGGCATTTATACAGTAACTGTCTATGGGCCGAATGGATGTTTTGACACCCATACCGAAATTATCCCCAATACCAACGCTCCGGTGATTGACATTGCCTCCATTACCAACGACCTGTGTAACAACGGATTTGGAGCCGCATCGGTTTCGGCAAGCGGCAGTCTTGCACCTTACACCTTCAACTGGAGTAACGGACAATCTGGACCAACCGCTGACAATCTGACTGCCGGCACCTATATTGTAACAGCAACCGATGCAGCAGGATGTATAGCGCAGTTAAGCATAAACATCAACAATGTGTCGAGCCTTTCTGAAGTCAATATTTCCACTCAAAACGCAACCTGTGGATTAAACAACGGTATAGCTACCGCTACTCCGGTGGGCGGAGCACTTCCCCTGTCCTTTTCATGGAGTGTAGGATTTTCAAACCCAAATACCAATTTACCGCCCGGCGAATACTCTCTGACAGTAACGGATGCCAACGGATGTGATGTAGTTAACCAGTTTACAATTTCTGCTATTCCTGCCCCCATTCTGACAGCAACCGCCACCAACACAGCCTGTAACCAAAACACCGGTACTGCTCAGGTTACTGTCGAAAACGGAACATCGCCCTTTAACTATATCTGGAACAACGGGATGACCTCGCCATCCTTAACCGGAATAAGTGCCGGACTTTACACCGTAACTGTTACAGATTCAAACGGATGTATCGCATCCGCACAGGCCACCGTCAGTTTACCGGCTATGCCTTCCATTGCAATTGTGGAAATAGTACCCGCCTCTTGTGGGAACAGCAATGGTTCAATTTGGGTGGATGCTTCCGGCGGACAGGCTCCTTATTCTTTTAGCTCACCGCTGAACGGGTTCGGATTTGCCAACAACCTTCCTTCTGGAACCTATACCGCATCTGTTACAGATGCCAATGGTTGTACTGCTTCACTGGAGTTAAATGTTCCACAAACTCCGCCCCTGACGGCTTCCGTTTCTTCAATTCCTTCCGATTGCCTTGGCAATGACGGCATAGTTACCGCCAACGTTTTGAGTGGAACTCCGCCATTTACCTATTTATGGATAGAAAACAATGCGAGTTTCACCACCGAAGAAACCGAATTCACCTATTCCAATCTGGCTTCGGGCTTTTACGATTTGTCTGTTACCGATGCGGCCGGCTGTTCTCAGTTGCTGACTGCCGAAGTAGGTCAAAACAACGGGCCACAGGTTTCCCTGCCCGATACCCTTTTTGTGTTACCCGGTGAACAGGCTTTGATTGATGCAACCTATCCCGATGCCACCTACCTTTGGAGTACAGGACAAACTACACCTGCTGTTTCGGTTGGGCCAGGCTCTTATTGGGTGGCTGTAACGGCAGACGGATGCACCACGACTGTTCAAATCGAAGTCGTTGTTTTTACCGGTATCAGCCCCGAAGTTCTGTCTGAACGGTTTAGAATCTATCCAAACCCCGCACAAAACACCGTTTTTCTGCAATCCCCCCCCCATATCGGAAGCAATCCTTTAATTTTGCAATGGACTGATGTTTATGGCAGAATTTGCAGCAAACCTGTAGTGTGGTCAGGCAACAACGACATTCCTTTTGAGTTCGACCTCCAAAATTTTCCTCCCGGCACCTATCTGCTGAAAATAACCGACTATACCGGCAAACAACAGGTGGAAAAGGTGGTAAAATGGTAGTGCTGTTTGTTGATGTAATTTAAATTGACCCGGCAATCTGCTTTCCCTGAATTAAGGTAAAAAAATGATTACTTTTGACTCTTATCATCCAATAACAATTATTCCAACTAAGTTTTATCTAAAGCGGGGCATGTAGCAAGGTTTGTTTTTGCAGTTAAATGTCCGTTTTTGAGCAAAACTTAAAGCACAACCAACCACTATGATTCACGATATCAGTCAAAACAACCCTTTAGTAGGACAAATTATGTCTGAGTTGCGGGACGTGAGCCTGCAATCCGACCGGATGCGGTTTAGAAGAAACTTAGAGCGTTTGGGAGAGATGTTTGCTTATGAAATCGGCAAGAGATTACCGGCGGAAGAAAAGGAAATCACCACTCCCCTTGGCACAGCACTTTGTACTGTCTTGAGCGAACAACCTGTTTTAGCAACCATTTTAAGAGCCGGACTACCTCTCCATCAGGGGCTGCTTAATGTTTTTGACCGTGCCGACAATGCCTTTATTTCAGCCTACCGCAAACATCATAAAAACGGGCAATTTACCATTAAGTTAGAATACCTGTCTTCTCCCGAATTAGATGACCGTATTGTCATTCTGGCCGACCCTATGCTCGCCACAGGTGCTTCCATGGTGCTCACACTCGAACAACTATACGAACAAGGCGCACCTAAAGAAATGCACATTGTTACGGCAATTGCCTGTACCGAAGGCATCGCAGAATTAAGGCGACATTTCCCGAATATCAGTATCTGGACCGCTGCAATAGACGAAGAACTGACAGCAAAAGGTTATATTGTTCCCGGTTTAGGCGATGCCGGCGACCTGTCGTTTGGTGAAAAAACTCAGGACTGAGGTGCATCAGTTATTGCCCTGAAACATATTCTAATCAATGTGTTTTTATCCCTGTCAGCGTTCACAATGCCAACAAGGTTCTCCCTCTTTTTGTACCGCAATATCTCCCACTCGCAAACACAACCTCGCCGCCTCTGTTTTCAAAATTACCATTATCAGTGTCTTCACTGATAGCGCTAAAAACACAGTTGACATTACGCCGGTGCAGGGGCACATTCAATCATTGCAGAGGTGCTTTAAGTTATTGCAGGGGCACAATGCCTCAATTCAGGGTGACTCTAACCTATTGCAGGGGTACATTCACTTATTGCATAGGTACATGAACTCATTGCAGGGGTGCATTGACCCGTTGCAGGGGTACTTTAAGTTATTGCAGAGGTGCATTGACCTTTTGCAGGGGTGCATTGAGTCATTGCAGGGGTGCATTCACCCTTTGCAGAGGCACTTTAACTCATTGCAAAGATGCATTCACCCTTTGCAGGGTGGCTTTGGGGCTTAACGGAGGATTAAAAAGCTCTCGAAAAGCGTGATTTTTCCCGAATATAGTTCGTATTTAAGAAAATAAATGTTGTGTTGTTCCCCTTCAATGTAGCTAAAACTCCTGTTAAAATGATGCTTAGGATTTAAGATTGAAGGGTGAATTTAGAATAAGCAATATCTTTTTTTGGTATATCATTTTAATTGCTCAGGGGGGGTAACCGTACAAATCCGGCTGTCAATCAGGAATTTGTGTTAAATAGTTAATCCTGATACAGATGAGTTTTTTACAGTAGAATAAGTTTATGAATAACTGTATCTTTGCCTTTGACCTAAAGTCAGGCTTTCCCTGTTTAGTTTTTTGTTCCATCTATTTTCAACCATTTTCTAATGAAAAAGTTCCATTTTTTGCTTGCGTTGTTCTTTTATTTGATAGGCCAGTATGTTTCAGCCCAAACTCTGGTTTGGAGCACTTTGGTTGATACCGGAACCTGTTTCTCCTCTCCCCGAGCCGGCGACCTGAACAACGACGGCATTCTGGACTTTGTTACCGGCGGTGGTGAAGAAGGGTTTTACCGCACAAAAAGCATTACTGCTTACAATGGCGCAACAGGCGACATACTATGGCATGTTGCCGCCCGAAACCGCATTTATGGCAGTGCTGTTTTTTTAGATATTAGCGGTGATGGCAACAACGATGTGTTTATCGGAGGAGGCAGTGCTGAGTTTATGGCCATCAATGGAATTAGCGGCGAAATTATCTGGGAGTTTTTTCCGGAAGGCGATACCGTACCGGCCGAAGATTTTGGATGGTATAACTTTTACTCTCCCCAATTGATACCCGATCAGGACGGCGACGACCTGCAGGATTTGCTGGTTTCAAACGGAGGCAATCCCGCTGCTTTGCCCATTGACACCATAAACCGCCCTCCCGGAAACCTGCTCATTCTGAGCAGCGCAACGGGCGATATTCTCGGTTTGGCAGAAGTGCCGGATGGAAAAGAAACCTATATGTCGCCTTTGGTGTATGATTTTGGTAATGACGGCATATTGGATGTTATTTACGGAACCGGCGGAGAAACCACGCACGGGTCCCTATGGAGAACAACGGTGCCCGATATTCTTGCCGGCGATATCAACGCATCGGTCAAACTGATAGACGGTGGGCCGAAAGGATATATTGCGCCTCCGAGTCTTGCCGACCTGACCGGAGACGGAACCCCGGATATTATTGCACCCTGCTACGGAAACAAACTCACTGCCATAGACGGCAACAACGGAGATATGCTTTGGCAAAAAAACTTACCCGGCACAGAAACCATCTGTACCCCGGCAATCGGACGATTTACTGATGACCATATACCGGATGTGTTCTTCATTTACGCAACCGGACTTGCTCCTACTTTCTTCAACTATGTAACGTTAATGATAGACGGCGCTACCGGGCAAACATTGGTACAGGACACCTTACCGGGTTGGTCGTTGATTTCTCCGTTGGCTTTTGATTACAATGGTGATGGTTTTGACGAAGCATTAGTTTCCACCAATCAGCCCTTTATGCCGCCCGGCCCTTATGCTCACCAAATCCTTTTGTACGATTTTGCCAACGATCAAACATCAACCCTTATTGATATAACACCCGGCACCAATTTGGGTTCCACTCCCTGGGTGGGTGATATTGATGACAATGGAACCCTGGAATTGGTTTATCTGCACAACAACAATCCGATGGTGATCAATGTGAACGATGGGTTTGTGCTAAAACGCTATGATTTAACTGCTGAAACACCCGGCAATATCGCGTGGGGAGCCTATATGGGAACGGAATATGACTGCCTGTATGACAACCCCATGCAGTCTTGTTTTAACTATGTTGTAAATTTCAGTGCTGTTAATGTTACTTGTTTTGGAGGGAACAACGGCATCATTACCGGAGCGGTGCAGGTTGGCACCCCGCCTTACCGTTATATATGGAATGGGGTTACCTCCGGGCCTAATTTTTCACCAACCTATGCCATCAGCATTCAAAATCTTGAAGCCGGAAATTATACACTTCAGATGCTGGACGGGGTGGGCTGTCTTGCTTCCTATGAGGTTACTCTTACCCAACCCGATGAGTTGGTCGCCGAATTTTCTTCATCAACTCCTACTGCAGGAAACTCAGACGGTGAAATTGAGGTGCTTGTTAGCGGCGGCACACCGCCATATACCTACGAATGGAACACCACCCCTCCTCAAACCGGAACTACAGCCACTAATCTGGCAGCCGGTGTTTATTCACTTACCGTTACCGACAGTACAAATTGCACACTCGAACAAACCGTTGATTTGTTCGTTACCGGAATGCCCCTTGCTGCCGGTTCAGAATATAACTGCCTGTTGGTCTATCCAAATCCGGCCAATAAGATGTTGTCTATACAAACAAATCCGAACTTAATAAATGAAGACGGTTTGACTTTATACTTATTTAATAATATTGGTCAACTTATGCACTCACAATCATTATTGTCAGGCACTACTCTTCAGCTTGATGTCAGTGCCTACCCCGCGGGAGTTTACCGGATACAAGTAACCGGAAAAAACACCAGCCTGCAAGAACAGGTAATTCTGTATAGATAGAAAAAGCCGGTTCAATAATAAACTCGCAAAACGATGAAAATTTGCTTTTTATCGCAATTTTCATCTATACAGACTAATACACTCATATATAAGTTGAACAACATTTGCCGGCAAAAAAATTACTGTAACCGGTTCAAAAATAAAACCGGAGTTCCTCGTAAACAGAAACCGGTTAGTGTTGTTTTAAAAAAAATGCACTCCTGCCTTAAAAAACAGTACAATTTATGTTGAGAATGAAGTAAATTAACTCAACTTTGCGAATCACACAAATCCTTTAGCGCAACCCTTCACATATTTAGATTTAAGGATATTTTAGAAAACAAAAAAAATAGTACAAATAATATTTTTGTGGTTTCTGTTTCTTTCATTCATATCCAAACGTTGTTCTATGCCGGAGTATAAACACATAGTTTTCAAAAAATTTTGTTTTTTGTGAGTTGTTTTTTAACATTCATGCTAAGTTTGCAATAATTAATGCAAAAATAATTATGCAATTATTGGACAAATCTGATTTCTGTTGCATTTTTTTTCACTTTACATTTTTACAACTTTTTTACTAATCAACCATAAATTTTTATGAATCCAACATTACGCAAGACATTTAAACGGTTTTGGATGACGGCAATGCTTATGTTGCTGTTCAGCACACAATTGTTATTGGGGCAAGGCCGCAATATCAGCGGCACGGTTGTTGATGACCAAAGCGGAGAGCCAATTGTAGGAGCGAACATTTTGGTAAAAGGTACCATTACCGGAACGGTAACAGATATTGACGGCAAATACAGCCTTAGTGTTCCTGCCGGTTCTACGGTGATTGTTTATTCTTATGTAGGTTACGATACGCAGGAAATCACCCTCGGTGCTTCGTCGGTTATAGACATCAGGCTGGCTGCAGGTGAATTGCTTGATGAAGTGGTTGTAATCGGCTATGGTGTGGCCAAAAAAGAAGACCTGACCGGCTCTGTAACACAGGTGTCAACCAAGTCCTTCAACGAAGGACCTGTCAACACACCCGAACAACTCATTGTTGGCCGGGTAGCAGGGGTTCAGGTTACTTCGGCAGGCGGTGCACCGGGAGGCGGCAATACCATCCGAATCAGGGGAGGGTCTTCTCTGACCGCTAATAACGATCCTTTAGTTGTTATTGACGGAATTCCGGTTGATGCCGGCATTTCAGGTTCTCAAAACCCTTTAAACACCATTAACCCCAACGATATCGAGTCGTTTACCATTCTGAAAGATGCTTCTGCTACTGCTATCTACGGATCGAGAGCATCAAACGGGGTGATCATTATTACCACTAAAAAAGGAAAATCCGGGCCTGTGCAATTGTCTTACAGCGGAGATTTCAATATCGGTCAGACTGCCAAACGGTTAGAACCATTGACCTCCGATGAATTCAGAGTATTGGTCAATGAAATAGGGAATGCGTCACAAATTGCCTTGCTTGGCAATGCCAACACAGATTGGCAGGATGAAATCTATCAGACCGCAACCGGTACAGACCATAATTTAAGTGCAGCCGGAAGCATTAGTGATGTGTTGCCCTATAGGGTTTCGTTGGGCTTTACCAATCAACAAGGAATTCTCAAAACCTCCAACATGGACAGATATTCAGGTGCTTTGTCGTTAAGCCCCAAGCTGCTCGATGACCACCTGTCTATCAACCTGAACGCCAAAGGCTCTATAGTTAAAAATCGCTTTGCAGATGTGGGTACAATAGGAAGTGCCATTGTGTTTGACCCAACACAACCCGTTTTCACAAACAGCGATGCATTTGGCGGCTATTTTGAATGGGTGGATGTTGACGGCAATGTTGCGGTTAATGCGCCAAGAAACCCATTAGCCAGATTAGAACAGCGCGAAGACCTGAGTACTGTTAACCGTTTTATCGGTAATGCGCAGTTTGATTACAAATTTCACTTCCTTCCCGAACTTCGTGCCAACCTAAATTTTGGGATGGATAAAGCCAGAAGTGATGGAACAGTACAAGTACCTGTTGAAGCTGCCTCTGAAATCAACAATGGCGAAGGGGGGATGGACAATTCTTACTTTGAAGAAAAAACCAACCGTCTGCTCGATTTTTACCTGAACTATGGTAAAACCGTCAACAGCATTAAAAGCAAATTTGACGTTACGGCAGGTTATTCTTACCAGGGATTTCACGTAGAAAATGAATTTTTAACCCGAGATGTTTCCGGTAGCCGAAGCGATACCACCGATTATGAAGGCGAATACGTGCTTATTTCCTTTTTCGGAAGGTTTAACTATACACTTAACGACAAGTACCTTTTAACGGTTACGTTGAGAAACGATGGTTCTTCCAGATTTAGTGAAGAAAATCGCTGGGGTCTATTCCCTTCCGTTGCAGTTGCATGGAACGTTGCCCGCGAAAACTTCTTGGCCAACTCAAGAGTATTGACCGATTTCAAATTACGCGCCGGATATGGTGTTACCGGTCAACAAGATATCATCGGCTTTTATCCCTATCTGCCCCGTTATACCTCCGGTTTAAGCAGTGCACAATATCAGTTTGGCGATCAGTTTATTACAACACTTCGACCTGAAGGCTACGATGCCGATATTAAATGGGAAGAAACCACAACCTGGAACGCAGGTCTCGATTTCGGTTTCCTTGAAAGCCGTATCTATGGTTCGCTCGACTTCTATCAACGCAAAACGAAAGACCTGCTTAACCAAATCTCTATACCTGCCGGTACCAACCTGACCAATCAGTTGGTAACTAATATCGGGAATATGGATAACAGAGGGGTTGAATTTTCTATCAACGCCAACGCCGTTAACAAAAACTACTGGTCATGGGATCTGGGCTTTAATATTACCGGACAACATACCGAAATTACCAACCTGACCCTGAACGATGACCCGACCTTTATCGGAAATCCGACCGGTGACATTTCAGGTGGTGTTGGAAACAAAATCCAAATTCACAGCGTGGGCTATGCGCCAAGTTCTTTCTTTGTGTTCAAACAGGTCTATGATGCCAACGGCAAACCGGTCGAAGGTTTGTATGAAGACCTGAACAAAGACGGTCAAATTACCGAATTAGACAAATACCGGTACAACAAACCTGCTCCCGATGTGTTTTTAGGTTTTAACACCATGCTCAGATACAAAAACTTTGATTTAAGCACAGTTATCCGGGGCAACTTCAACAACTATGTTTACAACAACGTCAATTCTGACAGAGGGATTAAATTCATTACAGGTGCGACACCGGATTATATTACCAACACCCTCAGTACTGCACTTGAAGACGGATTTACCAGCCGCGAGTATTTCTCTGATCACTATGTCGAAAATGCTTCATTTATGCGCATAGACAACATCACCCTCGGCTACGCCTTCGACAAATTGTTTACCAACCGTTTCAACGGCAGGTTATATGCTACTGTTCAAAATGTAGGGGTAATCACCAACTATACCGGCTTGGATCCTGAAGTTCAAAACGGTATTGACAACAATATCTACCCACGTCCAAGGACATTCCTTTTAGGACTTAATCTCAACTTTAAGTAACTCATCAAACCATACGCATTGTTATGAAAAATAAATCTTTTCTCCATACATCCTTAGCCCTGGTCTTACTCGCTTGGTTGGTCAGTTTTACGGCCTGCCTAAAAGACCTCGATACAATACCCCTTGATCCGGAAGAAATAACGGCAGCATCAGTCTATAATAACCCCGATGCCTACAAACAAGTATTGGCAAAACTCTATGCAGGGTTAGCCCTTAGCGGACAGGAAGGCCCCGCCGGCAAACCCGATATCAGCGGGATTGACGAAGGCTTTTCTACCTACCTTCGCCAATACTGGAAAGCTCAGGAACTGACTACGGACGAAGCCATTATCGGATGGAATGACGGCAACCTGCCCGATTACCATTTCCACCGGTGGACAGCAAGCAACGAATTTGTTGCCGCTATGTATTACAGAATCTATTATCAGATTACACTGTGCAACGAATATCTCCGGGAAACCACCGATGAAAAATTAAATGACAGAGGTGTATCAGAACAATTAAAAGCTGAAATCGCCAACTTCAGAGCCGAAGCACGTTTCCTGCGAGCCTTGAGTTATTGGCACGCACTCGATTTGTTTGAAAATGTTCCTTTTGTAACCGAAGAGGATAATGTAGGTTCGTTCCTGCCGGTTCAAACCAATGGCAACGACTTGTTTGCCTATATAGAAAGCGAGTTGAAAGCCATCGAAAACCAACTTGTTGCCCCAAGAGCCAACGAATACGGACGCGCTGATCAGGGTGCTGCCTGGACGCTTTTGGCAAAGCTATACCTCAATGCAAATACCTATACCGGCTCAGACCGCAATACCGATTGCATTACTTACTGCAAAAAAGTGATTGATGCCGGCTATGCACTGACACCAGAATATTCGCACCTGTTTTTACGGGATAACGACAACAACGAAGAAATGATTTTTGCCGTCAGGTTTGATGGAAATACCGGAAGAACCTGGGGTGGCATGACCTTTTTGGTTCACGCACCGGTGGGAGGAAGCATGAGTGCCGGACAATTCGGAATCAACGGCGGTTGGGCAGGGTTAAGAACAACCCCTGAGTTCGTAGGCAAGTTTACGGATATCACCGGTAATACCGACTCACGGGCAATGTTCTACACAGATGGCCAATCTTTGGAAATTGACGATGTGTTTAACTTCAACAATGGGTATGCCATCACTAAATACAAAAATGTGGACAGAAACGGAGTTGCAGGGTCTGATGCCTCCGGAAACTGGGTGGACAACGATTTCCCTATGTTCCGCCTTGCAGATGTCTATTTGATGTATGCCGAAGCCGTCAAAAGAGGCGGAGGCGGAGGTGATGAAGCCACCGCTTTGGGGTATCTCAACGCACTTCGCCAACGGGCTTATGGAGATGAAAGCGGCAACCTGTCTGCCTATGACCTCAACCTGATTCTCGATGAGCGTGCCCGAGAACTTTACTGGGAAGGACACCGTCGTACAGACCTGATTCGTTATGGTTTGTTTACCAACGGCACCTATCATTGGGGCTGGAAAGGTGGAGTAAAAGGTGGCACCGCAACTTCTCCTCACCTGAACCTGTTCCCAATTCCTGCCGCCGACATTATTGCAAATCCAAATTTAGATCCCAATCCCGGCTATTAGAATCACTTTCTAAAACCTTTTAAAAATGAAACAAATAATCTTATTCCTGTTCATACTTTTTGCCATTTCGGGCTTTGTTGCCTGCGAAAAAGAAGGCGATACTATAACTGTCAAATTGCTGAATAACCCAAATATAACTGCTCCGGTTAGCGGTGTAACTTATGTATTTACGGAGGAGACCGCCGGCGACACCCTGCCCGTTATTAAATGGACAGAAGCAAACTTTAATTATCAGGCCGCTATTACTTACAGAGTAGAAGTGGCAACTGCCGGAACTTCGTTTGCCACCCCGCAATCACTTGGCTCATTATCTGGAACTGAGTTTAGTTTGACGGTTGGAAGTTTCAATTCTTCTTTGATTGCAATGGGATTAACCCCGTTTGAAGAAGCAGCCTTAGAATTGCGCATAGTGGGTTCTGTCAGCGATTTTGTTGAAAATGCTTATTCCAATGTTGTCGCCATGACCGTTACCCCTTATTTGTCTATCCCCGTTTTCCCCATGCTTCAGGTTCCCGGCTCCTATCAGGGTTGGGCACCTTCCAATCTCGAAACCGCCATTCCTTCGGTCAAAAGTGACGGCAAATATGAAGGCTATATCTTCTTCCCTAACGATAATACCGAGTTTAAATTTACCCAAGGCCTTAACTGGGATGTAAACTGGGGAGATGATGGCGCAAACGGTACCTTAGACCCCAACGGAGCAAATATAATAGCTCCCTTGGCCGGGTTGCACAAGCTAAACGTCAATTTGCCGGCATTAACCTTTACCCAACTCAAAACCGATTGGGGACTGATTGGAAGCGCAACGCCCGGAGGTTGGGATTCGGATCAGGATTTGACTTACGATGCTGCTACCAGAAGCATGGTCATTACCCTCGACCTGGTAGCCGGCGAAATCAAATTCAGAGCCAACGATGATTGGGGATTAAACTATGGAGATACCGGCGCTGACGGAAAATTAGAAGAAGGCGGTGACAACATTGCCATTGCCGAAGCCGGAAACTATACCATAGCTTTTGACCTCAAACAAACTTTCGGCAACTATACCTACACCATTACCAAAAACTAAATGGACGGTTATTTTCATAAAACAAAACTTTCCGTGAGGCACTACCTTGCGGAAAGTTTTTTTTATTTCCTGTATTTCACATTGTTGCACCCAACAATCGTCCCTTTGATGTTAAAGGCGCAACCCAAAATTCAGGTTGAAGGCAGCATTGAAAGAATTTCTTTTTTTAAATCCAAATATGTTGAACCAAGACATGTAGATGTTTGGTTGCCACCTGATTATTTCCAAAACCTGCATCAAAAATTTGAAGTTATTTACATGCATGACGGGCAGAATTTGTTTTCTCCCGAAACAGCTTATGGGGGAATAGAATGGCAAGTTGATGAAACGACTGCCAATCTCATTCGCGAAAAAAAGATTAACCCCTGCATCATTGTCGGTATCTGGAACTCTCCTAAACGATTTGCAGAATACCTGCCTAAAGCCCCATACAACCTCTTAGACCCTGATTATAAAAACAAACTCAAACAAGAACGCTTGCCAAACGATAAGGTACTTTCTGACAATTATCTAAAGTTTTTGGTCAAAGAATTAAAACCTTATATAGACAGAAATTACCGAACACTACCAAACCGTAGCAACACTTTTGTCGCCGGTTCCAGTATGGGAGGATTAATTTCACTTTACGCCCTTTGCCAATATCCCAAAGTGTTTGGAGGAGCTGCTTGTATTTCTACACACTGGCCGGCAAGCCTTAAAGAAAACAACCCTAATTTTACCAAAGCCTATCTGAAGTATCTGAAAAAACAGCTTCCTAAACCTAAACATCATACCATCTATTTTGACTTTGGCACCGAAACCCTCGATGCCTGGTATGAAGACCATCAATTGGCCGTTGATGCTTTTTTTAAAGAAAAAGGTTATTTCCCCGATTATTGTCTGAGTAAAAAATTCGAAGGTGCGGCACACAACGAACAGGACTGGCAAAAAAGATTTCATATCCCCCTCCTGTTCTTATTATCGCCCGAATAACCCACCGGAAAAAGCAACCGGTTTACCTGTTCATTGAAACTCAAAAAATCTATCCCTATGAAATATTTCTATTCAATTTTTCAGTTCATTTTAGTTAGTTGGTTTTCTTTATCCCCGACTTTATTCGCTCAACAAAAAGTAGAACTTTACCCCCCAAATTGGTGGGTGGGAATGAAATGGAACAAGGTACAACTGCTTGCCCGCTCCGACAACGGCAGCTTCAATCAACAGGAGGTTTCTATCAATCATAGGGGCATCAGCATCGAAAAAGTACACCGTCTCGAAAACGGTAAGTATATGGCCATTGACCTGAACATTGCCCCGGATGCCCAAACGGGGCAGGTGAATGTTCAGTTTTCGGGAGGTAAAGGAAGACCTCAAAACGTAGTTTGGACACTTCAGGCGCGCCGACCCGGAAACGGTACCGATTTTGCCAAAGGGGTTACTTCATCTGATTTTATTTACCTCCTGATGCCCGACCGCTTTAGCAATGGCAACCCTGACAACGATCGTATTGCCGGAATGCGCGATCAAACCTTAAACCGCGATTCTATTTTTCACCGGCATGGGGGCGACTTGCAGGGAGTAATCAATCACCTCGATTATCTCGAAGAACTTGGCGTAACGACTGTGTGGATGACCCCGCCCATTGAAAACGACATGCCCAACCGCACCGAACATGGCTATGCCTGTACCAACCACTATAGAATAGACCCCCGCCACGGAGGAAATGAAGCCTACAAACAACTAAGCGATGCCCTTCACAGTCGCGGTATGAAATTAATACAAGATGCTGTTTACAACCATGTAGGAAGCTACCATTTTACCATCTTAGAACCACCCATGAAAGACTGGGTGCATCAATGGCCGCAATACACCAACACCACCTATAAAGACCAAACTTTGTTTGACCCTTATGCTTCAGAAATAGACCGGAAAAAAATGACAGACGGGTGGTTTGTACCTACAATGCCCGACATTAACCAAAACAATCCTTATGCCGCCAATTTTTTGATCCAGCATGCTCTTTGGAGCGTGGAGGAGTTTGGCGTAGATGGTTTTAGAATTGATACCTATACCTACAACGACCTCCTGTTTATGAACCGTTGTAACCAAGCACTCGTTGACGAATACCCCAATATCACTATGTTTGGTGAAACCTGGGTGCATGGCATGCTCAATCAGGCTTATTTTGTCGAAAACAACCTCGATATTCCTTTTAAAAGTAATCTTCAGGGAGTAACCGATTTTCAAACCAACCTCTATGGCATTACTAAAGCAGTTAACGAACCCTTTGGATGGACTGAAGGAGTGAACCGCCTATACACTACCCTTTGCAGTGATTATGTGTACAAAGACCCGATGCGTAATGTCATCTTTTTAGACAACCACGATAAAACCCGTTTTTTTACCGAAGTAGGAGAAAATCTGAATAAACATAGAATGGGTTTGGCATGGTTGCTCACCTGCCGGGGAATTCCTCAAATGTATTACGGCACTGAAGTGTTGATGAGCGGCTCTACCCACCCTTTTGATGGCTTTGTAAGGCTCGACTTTCCGGGCGGTTGGCAGGGCGACAAGGTCAACGCATTTACTCGTCAGGGTTTAAGCAAAAAACAATCCGAAACACTGGACTATGTTACGACACTTGCCAATTACCGGAAAAAATCATCTGCTATCAAAACCGGAAAATTCATGCACTATGTGCCGCAGGATGGTTTATACGTATATTTCAGGTATGATGAACACCAAACCGTGATGTGTATCATGAATACCTCCGACAAAGCCAAAGTTGTAAACTTTGCCGATTATGCCGAAAGAACCCAAGGTTTTAGCCATGCTATCGGCATCGGCAATATTCCGCAAGCCTACCATCTGACCGAACCGCTTTCTGTTGACAGTTACAATATGCTGGTATTGGAACTGAAAAGATAACTCGATAATGTCCGGGATATTAGACATTAAGTATTCTACCCAACCATGTTCTTGGCTTAGAAAATTTTACACTTCCTGCCTTTCCAAAACATCGGGATAGCTGATGCGTATGTGGTAGATGCTGCGCAGTTGTTTTTTAAACACCTTTTTAATGACCGAAATGTCTTTAAAACTGAGGTCGCAATTCACAAACTGGTTGTCCCGGATTTTGGTGTCTATAATATGCTCGACAAGATTGTTAATTTGTTCATCAGTAGGGGTATGCATACTGCGGGAGGCAGCTTCCACCGAATCGGCCATCATTACAATTGCGGTTTCTTTTGAGTAGGGCAAAGGTCCTTTATATCTGAAAAAAGGTTCGTCAATTTCTTCGTTGGGGTTTTCTTTGCGAAAGTTTTGATAGAAATACTCGACACGGGTGGTGCCGTGATGGGTCCTTATAAAATCAGTTATGATGTTGGGTAGTCTTTCTTTTTTGGCAAGTTCAACCCCATGGGTTACATGCTCTTTAATGATGCGAACACTTTCTACATAAGGAATATCATCATGAGGGTTAATTTCGGTGGTTTGGTTTTCGGTAAAGTAAATGGGACGGAGCATTTTACCAATATCGTGATACAAGGCTCCCACTTTAGCCAATAAGGGGCGGGCACCAATTTCCAAAGAAGCGGCTTCTGCCAAATTGGCTACCTGCAAAGAATGGGCAAAAGTTCCGGGGGCTTTTCGCGAAAGACGGCGCAGCAGGGGTTTGTTCAAATCACTCAGTTCCGCAAGGGTTATGTTGGACACAAAACCAAATAGCTTCTCAAAAACCGGAATGAGTGGGTAGGCCAACAAACAGAAGAAAGTGTTGACCACCAACCAACCCAAATTAACCCATGGAATTGTTGCCCACGAACCTTCCTGTATTAAGGAAAGTCCAATAAAACCGGCCAAGTAGGTGGTAAATATATAGGCCGTTGATTTGAAAAAGTCAGACCAGTAATAGGCCCTTTCATTGGCCAAAATGGCTGCTAAACCGGCTATAAAATGAAGAAACAAAAACTCGAAGCCCATCGGTACAATAAAGCCGGATAATAAAACAATGATGATATGAACATACATTGCCGTGCGGTTGCCGAAAAAATTGCGCATTACAATCGGCACAATACAATAGGGCAGCATGTACAAACTAAAATTGGTCTGCCCGATTTGGCGAATGTCCACCACTAAGCGAATCAGGTAAATAAAAGCGGCAATAAAAATCAGGATAAAGGTGAGCTTGCGAGAATTGTAATAGGTTGCCGGTTCAAAAATCTGAAGAAATACGGTGAACAGCAAAATAGTAACAAATACGAGAATAAAATGGCCGATATTGACTGCGTATTGGTTGAAAAACATAGGGCTGACTACCGAAGAACCCTGGGTTTCGTAGGCATTTTTCAAAGATTGAAGTTTGCTGTATTGTTCGTTTTTCACCAGCGCCCCCTGTGCTATGATGAGTTCATTTTGCTGAACAACGCCTTTTGTTTTGGCAATTTTCTTCAGTTCTTCCTCTGTGATTTCGCGCGTAGTTTTCCGGTCAAAGGTGATGTTGGGCTGAAGGCTGTTGCATAGCGGCTCTATAATATCCCATAAGTTTTCGGGCAATTCAGCCTTTACGGCATTGTCCACGTATTGGCAGGCATCCGTAATATTGGTAAACAACTGATTCGTGTTGAGTATCGTCAATGTATTATTTATCAGCAGGTTAATGGAACTTAGGGCAGGTTTACCACTCTTTTTATGCTCTTCGTCTAAGGTGGCAATGCCTTTGGTATATAAAGAATCCAATAACCGGTCTGCTGTTCTGACTGCCATCAATGAATCTTTCCGGGAAATTCCGGAGGCTTCGGATTTATCTTCATCTGCATATAATTCAGCAAATTCTGAGACAAACTGTTCCATTACCTTTTCTTTTACCTTTGCCTCAATTTTGTAGTATGGCGCAAGACTGTCAATCATCCGTTGCTGTTCCATCAGCAATTCATCGGGCAGCTTTTTGATGGTAAACGTAAATGGTGCATACAGGTTGTCGTATTTCCAGGGCATGTTCAACTCAAAATCGTAGTTGAAATTTTCTTTTGGCAACAAAGTAGAAATCACCCCAATACAAATCAGCACCAATAAATAACGCACTATGACCAAATGCTTATTGACTATGAGAGAGCTGATGTTTTTTAAGCTAAAAGGACGATTAGAAGCCATAAGGTAATTGGATAGATAACCCTTGAGTGCATACAGAAATTACAAATCCTGCTTGAAACAGGTCAAAGCAGGTGCTAATATAACCGATTTTATCCGATTTGTGTAAATACTATAGTTATCGCAACCTGTGATGATGCTATTTTAGTATCATCGCCACCTGGCCTGGGTTGTTCGTTTTTTACTTCGGAAAGATCAAACTACAAATCATTGATCTAAATTGAGCAATAGCTACTCATGTAACCAGGTTACTTTGCCGGCTATCAGTTCGTCAAGATCACCTTCCCCCTTAAATTGTATGGCTTGGTTTATCTGCAAATGCAACAATTCTTCGTAGGTTGGGCGGCTGCTCTCGACATAAAAAACTCCGAAAGGACGCGGTAAAAAGTCCTTCTCATTCAGTTCTTGTGGCAGGTCGAAAAATCGAGACAAAATTTGAGCTTTGACTAAGTCTGCTTCGTTGTGAATCCATAAATCGTTAGCGCTAATATCTCCATTTAAAAGGTTTACCACTCGCGGTGTATAGCCATCCAGCACGATGCCTTTGTCGTTGTTTTGGCCAAATACAAGTGGTTCGTCCTGTTTCATAAAAAGGGTCGCCTCTTTTTTGGTAGCGCTGTCTGTAAACACCTCAAAAGCCCCGTCGTTAAAAATATTACAATTCTGGTAAATTTCCAAAAACGAAGCTCCTTTATGATGATAGCATCGTTTCACCATTTCCTGAAGATGTTTGGGATCCCTGTCCATGGCACGCGCAATAAACGTGGCATTTGCCCCCATAGCAAAAGCAATGGGGTTAACCGGAAAATCAATGGATCCCAACGGTGTGGATTTGGTTACCTTATGTTGTTCTGATGTAGGTGAGTATTGCCCTTTAGTCAGCCCATAAATTTGATTGTTAAACAACAAAATATTGAGGTCAAAATTGCGGCGAAGAATATGCAACAGATGATTGCCGCCTATTGACAAACCATCTCCGTCTCCTGTTACCACCCAAACGCTAAGGTTGGGGTTTGCAATCCTCAATCCGGAAGCTACCGCGGTTGCTCGACCGTGAATAGAGTGCATTCCATAAGTTTCCATATAATACGGAAAACGGGACGAACAGCCGATACCGGAAACAATGGCAACCTCTTCCCTTTTCAGCCCAAGCTCTGCGATTACTGTCTGTACCTGTTTTAAAATTGAATAATCCCCGCATCCCGGACACCATCTCACTTCCTGGTCGGTTGCAAAATCTTTGGCTTTCAGCAATTCAGCGCTGTTGTTTGTTGTAACGGTAGTTTCTGTTATCATCGTCAGGCAAATTGATGGATATATTTAAACAATAAAAAAAGATAACCCCTGTATTTTCTTTCAGGATATTCAAACGCCATCCGGAATTCCGAAAGTATGCGCCTGAAACAGATAATCAAACAAATGTACACTGTTTTATTTTCCGGTGTATATAGCGGCTTGGTGTTCAGCAAAAATTTTCTGAACATGACTACTGCCAATCGTTTTCAGCCTGTAACAGAGAGGGGTAATAAGTATCTGATTTTGTACGGTTGAACAATTTTGTACAAAAAAATGAATGAAGATTGCCTTGAAACAACACCTTACTATTCGGCAAATCTCGGGTCGTTGTTAAACCCGGGATCGTTCAGTGTTTTCAGAAAAACTATAATTTTTTGTCGCTCCGAAACTGTCATTGGGATGCCATAAGTATTATCTGATTGAATTAAAAGCGTATCCAGCGTTTCAGTATAATGTACCCCTTCTGCATAGTGATTCAACACCGCTTCCAAAGTATTGAGGCTGCCGTCGTGCATATATGGATAAGTATGCGACAGGTTTCGCAATGAAGGCACTTTAAACCTGCCCATGTCCCCGGGGTTTAGGGTTACTAAATATCGCCCTTTGTCAATACTTAAATCTTCAGCTATTCCATTGTTCCTGAATGAAAAATCGGTAAACAAGTCCGTCGAATGGCAGGAATTGCATTTTTTTTGTTTAAACAACTCTAACCCTTCCAGTTCTTCAACGGTCATTTGTCCACCGGTTTCGTTGCGCATGTATTTGTCATACTTTGAATTGGCAGACACAAGCATGATACTGAACTGAGACAGTGCTTTGGCAAAAGTTTGAGTGTTAATATCTTCAGAACCAAAAGCATCCTTAAACATTTGGCGATATATCGGTTGGCGGCTCAACTTTTCATATACATTGGCGATGTTTTCGTCCATTTCCACAGGATTTTGAATAGCATTGAAAGGCACCAAATCAAGGGTATGTACTCCCCCATCCCAAAAAAAAGTAGTATGCCAAAGCATATTCATCACCGGAGGAGCATTGCGGATGCCAAGTTTGTCGTCAATTCCATGACTAACCGAATGAGCAACATGTGAAAAACTGGAATAAGGTATATGACAAGAGCCACAGGCTATGGTGCTGTCTCGGGAAAGTATAGGGTCGTAGAACAATTTCTTGCCCAATGCAAACCCTTCAGAAGTTACAGGGTTTGATGCAACATCATAAACCGGAGCAGGAAAATTAGAGGGTAAAAACAAAGAAATATCAGGTTGGGTATCTTCTTCTTTGCAAGCAGTGAGTAACTGCATTGCAAGAACAAACAATAATAAGGAGAACGAATTGTTTTGACGCGGGAACATAAAGGGTATAAATTTGGAAGCAATAAAACGCAATGAAAAACAATGGATGTTTTAAAAAAAGCCGTCAGCCGAGTTTGTTTGCAAGACCGACGGCTTTTTACTATTCTGTTCCGGATTACTAAATTTTAATGAAACCGGTTTCTCTTAGCCATATAAAACGAAATGATGATTTTAGTTAAATCGCCTGCAACTCATACCTTCTGATTGATAGACATTCTTGTCCTTTGTATAAAAAAACAAAGAGAAAACAACCTGAATTGGGGTTAAGATTTTAAGATCCAAACTCCCTCTTCTTTTGCATGTTGTCGTTAATGCAAGGTCTCCTACAGCTATTAAAACAAACTAATGTCTGACAATTAACCAAAATCCAAAAAATTAATCGTTGTGTATGTGGTTAACTGAAAACATATCGGCATAGTTGTCTGCAACTGATGTTGATTCAGGAGAAAACATAATCATTGGCGATTCTGCAACACTTAAATTATTGGGTGATGTAAACACTTCTAAAACATCAGCATAGATATGTACTTCGGGATGGCTGTCTTTTGAAACACCGGCTTTTTCATCGTTATGTGCTGTCAGTGCAATGTTTTTAAGGTTATTGATGGTAGGACTGCTATATCCGCCATATCCGCCAATGTGGTAAAAAAATGCACCATCCGCCTCCGTAACTTGAGGAGATGTGCCTTCTACCTTTACAAAAATATACCCGCTGTTCCACATCCAGTACATTCCTTGTGCTGCTCCGGCCGGATCCAAATCACCGGTTCGCTCGCTGATATCGGAAGCACTTTTCACACTATCAACTCCCAGCACAAACTCAAAACCCACATAATCGCCTCCCGGAACATTGTTAAGTGTGATTTCGCGACTTTCTTCATCAGCACCGTCCAACAAGAAATACGATTCTGCCTGTGGTACGGTATAATATGTTCCGTCAGATTTTTTAAGTTTGATATTTGAAATAAAATAGTTAAACGTGCTAAAAGTCAGGCTCTCTCCGGCAGCATTTGTATAAGCCTGACCAAAGTTTAATTTACTGTTACCGGCGCGGTTTTCAAAATGAAGGGTGATCGGTCCGGGTGTTGCTTCTTCATCTTCTTCACAAGAGGAAATCGAAAATACGGTTACAAAAGCAAATAAAAAAGCAAAAATAAATTTTATGTGGTTCATTTTAAGTTTGAAAGTTTTTGTTAAAAAATTTAAAAGACTTGGTTTGCGGATATGTCCATCTCAATTTCATGTATCATATCCGAACCAATAGTTACACTTAATACCAAATGGAACAATATCGAATGACTTTAATGGTCATTCAAACTATTTCATTCAGATTTAAGTAGGTAACTAACAAGGGTTGAAAAACATCTTGTTTGAATGTGCAATGCCCAAAAACAACCAATACCTGCGGTTTGTAATAAAGCGAAGAATTGGTTATACAGGCCAATAAAGGCTATTGGTCAGGCAACATTTACCGGAGGGGGATGAAATATCATCCCAACATACCCTGATAAATGCAGGGTTTGGTTTAAAGGAAAAAAAGCGGTAAACAAAGCAGTATTAACCGGCTCCTGAACAGTTTGATATTGCTCGGGAAAGAATAGTTCAATGTTAAAGTTTTTTAGCATCGCCGCATCCTGTCCGGGATCGCGGCTTTCTTGCTGCATTTGTTTTTTTAAGTAGCATTTACCCTTGCAATTCATTTGGGGCTTGCTGCGGTTTTCACACAAATTATTGGCAATATATTGCCTGTTGAGTAAAAACTTTATATGAACCATCCCTATGCCGTTGTTGTAAAACAGCATGAATATGAAAAGAAGATAAAGGGTTAGTTGCTGAAATGCCTTTTTCACAAATGCAAAGTTACAGTTTAGTCATGAGATAATTTATTTTTTTTAAGAAAGTTCAACATCTCTCTACCCTTCGCCCTAAAAGTATTGATTGAAAAAAAAGAATTCGATTCAGTGAAAAGACTTTTGTTTTAGTCCTTCAAATAGCTTAGTTTTGTTAAACGTTTAAAATACTCAATCCTTGAAGTATGGAATACAACATAGCGCAATCGTTGTTAATTTTGGAACGAACACCTTTGATACTCGAACAGATGTTGCATGGTTTGCCTAATGAATGGATATTGAGCAATGAAGGAAAAGACACCTTCAGCCCGTTTGATGTAGTCGGACATTTAATTCATGGGGAAAAAACAGATTGGATTGACAGATTGGAAATTATTCTTTCAGACAAACCGGAAAAAACTTTTATGCCTTACGACAGGTTTGCACAGTTCAAAGATAGCATCGGTAAAAGCATGGAAGAGTTGTTGTCTGAATTTAAACAGTTGAGACAACGGAATCTCAAAATTTTGAGATCAAAAAACCTCACGGCAAATGATTTCACCAAAACCGGAAATCATCCGGCACTTGGAACAGTTACTTTAAAAAATTTACTTGCTACATGGACGGTTCACGACCTGAGTCATATTGCTCAAATTTCAAGAGTAATGGCAAAGCAATATAAAAGTGAAGTAGGACCATGGACAGAATATTTACCCATCTTAACAAGATAAAAGTATTATTATGGAAAATTTACTGACTTATGACTGGAGCCGGTTTGTTAAACGGGTTACAATTAATGCCCCTACTCAGGATATATACGATGCCTGGGCAACAAGAAAAGGGCTTGAAAACTGGTTTTTGAGAATTGCAGAGTTTAAATCACCTGAAGGAAGGGTTTTAGCTGATAATGAAGCCGCAACTACAAACGACTCTTACGTTTGGTATTGGCACGGTTGGGATGACACTGTGTTAGAACGGGGAAAAGTGCTCGGTGCCAACGGCAAAGATTCTTTTAGCTTTGAATTCGGCGATGAAGGCATTGTCTCTGTCCATATTTTTCAGGAAGAAGGAATAAATATAGTAGAGCTGATTCAGGAAAAAATTCTGACTGACGAGGAGTACAAAGTAAGATACCATCTCGGTTGTTCAACCGGATGGACATTTTACCTTTCCAATCTTAAATCCATTTTAGAAGGCGGCATAGACCTTCGCAACAGAAACCTGAATATTAAAAATGTGGTGAACTCCTGATGGAATTAGATTTGACAAAACGGGAATCGCAGCGATTGACCGAGATGATTAACAAGGCAATGCAGCAAATCACCCGCTTTTCAAGCGAGGAGTGGGAGTTTCGGGAAAAACCGGGAAAATGGAGTAAAAAAGAAATTCTCGGACATTTGATTGACAGTGCTGCCAACAATCACCTGCGCTTTGTCCGCGCTCAATTGGCTGAATCTGAGTTTATCTCCTTTAATTATGAACAGGATTTTTATGTTTCCTGCCAACAATACCAACAAAGCAAGGTGGAAAACTTACTGCTGCTATGGTCTGCATATAATCATCATATTGCCCATATTATGAACCATATCAATCCGGAAAAGTTAAATCTTGTCTGTAAAATAGGCAACTACGAACCGGTCAGCCTTGGTTTTTTGGTAAAAGATTATGTGGATCATTTAGCGCATCATTTGAAACAGTTATACTAATTTAAGACCATAAAACAGTCCCGACTGTATTTATGAAATATGCTTAGCTATCCCAAATTGCTGTACAGGGTTTGAAAAACAACGAAACATTAAATCTTTAGCCAAAATTACCTGAAACCCCAAATTTTCCGAAAAGACGGTTTGCACAATTCGGGATTGATCGCTAAAAAAACCGGAATGAAATTCATGGCGGACTCTCCCGAAACAGGGGAAAATAGCTTTTTTACACCCCCCCTCCCCAAAAACACCTCAAGCCTGTATTCGAAGGTGTAATTAAAAAACAGTTGCCTCGCATTGAAAAGCAATACAAGCCACACTCTAAAATATTGCAAAAAAACAAAATTTAGTGCTTTAAAAAGGGGGGACATTAAAGCATTGCAGGGGTGCAATGAGTCATTGCAGAGGTGATTTGAAACAATGCAGGGGTGCATTAAGCCATTGCAGAGGTGATTTGAGGTAATGCAGGGGTGCAATAACCTATTGCAGAGGTGATTTGAAACAATGCAGGGGTGCATTAAGCCATTGCAGAGGGGATTTGAAGTAATTCAGGGGTGCAATAACCTATTGCAGAGGTGATTTAAAGCATTGCAAAGGCGCAACAGGTCTTTGCGGAGGCGATTTAAAGCTTTGCAGGGGTGTATCAGGCTATTGCAAAGGAGCAATTAACCTTTTTCAAGGGTGTTTTCCCCCGAATCCATTCCGTATTTTTTGGGACAATTTATTTTTCAACTTTGTATAATGCCCGGAAGGATAGCTGCGGGAAATGCAGGCACTGATTCTTGTTGAGTTAATCTTATTGTTGTGAAATGCTTTTAAGGCTATTCCTCAGAAACTCGATGGTGTTAATTTGTTTTTTAATGTCCAAATTCAATTTGTTTTGTTCGTCCTTGTTGTCGCTCAATTTAGCTTCGGCTCTTTCAAGGGCAGCCCTCAACTGAATAATTTCGTCTAAAATTTCTTTTTCTGTGTTTTTTTGAGCGTCCCGTTCTCCGTCCAAATTCAGGAGATTTCTTTCTTCCTCGTTCAGCTTTGTGCTGATACCTTTCACAGATTCACTAATGGCAAAACTCGTCAGCATTTTGCTGATCAGGGCAAACTTATCTACGTCAGTTTTTGGGTTAACAAAATTATTTCCCCCCATGTCCACCATCATCTTGACCATAGTGCCATTGGCATACCCTTCTGTTTTTGAATAAATTTTAACAGGGTCTTCGCTTACTCCGCGAATGTATGCGTTTTCAGACACATACTCTGCCTTACCGCCTTTCGTTTTCCCGCCAAAATTTTTCAGATACTTTACCCACGATTTTTCAACCGAAATCGGGTCAGCAGATGGTATATTCACTTTCATTGCAGGACCTTGACGGCCGGAAACCGTTTCGAAAGCTTCGGTAACTTCAATTTTGGGCAACTCCGGCATTGGCAGCAATAATGTTGTATCGGCAGGTGGGGGTGTATCGGCAACCGGGGGTGTCGTTGGAACCTGTCTTGTAGTGGCTGTTTTGACCGTATTTCCGGTTTGATTAGGTTGGGCCATCAAAGGAAAGGCATAGCTTACAAACAACAATATAAGGAATGGTAAACTTGCAAAACTTTGGAAAGTTAACTTTTTCATAATAACGAAAGCGTTGAAAGGTAACTGATGATGATACTTTTATTCTGGGGTAAAATTAAAACTAAAATAATGGCTTATTGAACTATGTTGGCAAAATTAACAGATTAAGGCCGGAATTTTACCTTTTTTATCAATCATCATCCCCAATCTGGGTTACTTATTTTATTTACTTCTTGTTATATTTGTCTTAGGAAACCAATATTTTCACTAAACCGCGTTTACAAATTTGGAAATCAATTTTCCCTGAAGGCAAAACTTGGTACGATTTGAAATTTCCGGCAGGTGTTACCTGTTTGATGATATTGCCCTTAACTTGCTTCGGGTTTCAATCTCATTTAACCATCCTATCGCGTATTAACTATGAAAACAACCTGTTTCCTCCACCTTTGCCTTGTTTTACTTTTCAATTCAATTCAGCTTATTGCCCAGGATACCTTCTCGATTGTGGCCGTTGACGAGTTAACCGGGCAGGTGGGCAGTGCGGGGGCATCCTGTATTGATGATTCTGCCATTTCCGGTGGCGTTTCAATCATCGGTCGCCTTTATCCGGGAAGAGGGGTAATCAATACTCAATCGTACTGGAACAGTGTCAACCAAAACAATGCAGGGGTGTTAATCAACAACGGAAATTCTCCTGCCGAGATTATCAGTTGGCTGGAAACAAATGATGCACAAAGCAATCCCGGGATTAGGCAATATGGAATTGCAGATTTTGACCCTTCGGGCTTACCACGAACGGCTGCCTTTACCGGTGCAAACTGTTTTGATTACAAAAACCATATTACAGGACCAAACTATTCCATTCAGGGGAATATTTTGTTGGGGCAGGAGGTGCTCGATTCGATAGAAGCACGTTTTTTGAATACAGAGGGGGAGTTGGCCGTCAAACTCATGGCTGCACTTCAGGGAGCAAAACTCCCGGGGGCAGATACGCGGTGTCTTGATCAAGGTATCTCTTCTTTGTCCGCTTATATCCGGGTAGCAAATCCATCCGATTTGGCGGGAAGCTATTACCTCGATTTAACCATCCCCAACACCCCATTTCTGACCGACCCCATCACTATGCTCCAAAATCAATTCAATGTATGGCAGACAACCGTAGCTGCCGGCACTCTCACTTCTCCTCAAACCATCGTAATTCACGCTCAACCCAACCCATTTTCGGATTTCACCGTTTTAGAGGTATCCGGATTGGATGTTCAGAATTTTTCAACACAACTAATGGTGTATAATGTTTTAGGGGAATTGGTCAATTCGTTTCCGGTTAATGATAAGAAAGTATTTATCCATGCCGAAGCTTTAAGCAATCTGACGGGTATTTATTTTTATCGCTTAAGCCATAATCAAACAATGGCAGGCAGTGGTAAATTGATCCTGTTCCGTTAATTGAAAGTTTTGCATAGTAAGGGTAAAGTTGCGGACAAGGCCTGCGAAAGTCATTTATTTTTAAATGGATTTTGAACAGTTAGGCGTTTTTTTACCAATTTCGCATAAAAATTGCAAGGACTTCAAATAGTCCTTGTTTGTTTAAAAACAGAAACCACACATCTTTGCGTTAAACCTATACCTTTTGCCAATATTTATTTTTCAGGCTATCGGCTTTTCTGATACACCTATAATCAACAGACACCATGTACAAGCAATCAACCATTTTTGTTTTACTATTTTTAATATTTGTTTGCCTGCCTGCCAAAGCTCAGGTAAGCGCAGGCGGCACTCCTTACAGCATTGCTCATCCTGAAATTGTCGGTGCAGCTATCCCTGTCATTACACTGCCTGCCGTAGATATCGAGGCGTTGATTCTCGAAGATATGGTCAATGATGCCAAAAACCAACCCTTCCGTTTTGGGGCAGAAATCAAAACCATGATTGGCCTTGACAATAGCGGAATATGGGAAACCCTGCCAAATGGCGACAGGCTTTGGAGAGTTAGTGTTTATTCTAAAAAAGCCAAAACCCTCAACTTTGTTTTCAGCAGTTTTTACATGCCGCCCGGCGCAAAATTACACCTGTACAATGGAAGCAAGTCAGAAATAATCGGTGCTTTTACCTCCTCCAACAACAAATCTCATGGTTTGTTTTCTACCGGACTGATACGAGGAGACCTAACCACATTCGAATATTATGAACCCGCTCAGGTATCCGGGCAGGGCAGGTTGAGCATTTCAAAGGCAGTACATGGATACCGTGGGTTCTTTTCGCCTGAAAAGGGATTCGGAGATTCCGGTTCCTGCAACAATAACGTCAATTGCCCGGAAGCAGCCGACTGGCAAGATCAGAAACGGTCTGTAGCGCTTATCATTTCCGGTGGATTCAGAGCTTGTACCGGAGCAATGGTCAACAATGTAAATAACGACTGCACCCCTTACTTTCTGACTGCCAACCACTGCTTGGACTCCTCGGTCAGTACCTGGGTATTTATGTTTAATTATGAAAGCCCCGACTGTACCAATATAGACGGTCCCCTTAATCAAACCGCTTCGGGCTGTACTTTGATGGCCAGTGCATCAGCTTCCGATTTTGCTTTAGTGTTACTAAGTGAAGTCCCTCCGATTGATTATAATATCTATTATTCCGGTTGGAGTGCCGAGAGCACTCCGGGCACTTCGTCTGTGGGCATTCACCACCCGGCAGGCGATATTAAAAAAATCACCTTTAATGAGGATGTATTAGTGAGTTCCGAAGGGTTGTCGGGAGTTACCGACTCACATTGGGAAGTTACCGAATGGGAAGATGGCACAACCGAAGGTGGTTCGTCCGGCTCACCGTTGTTTGACCAAAACAAACGCATTGTCGGACAATTACACGGAGGTACTGCCTCCTGCAACAGTTTAACTTATGATGCCTACGGAAAAGTTGCCTATTCCTGGTCAACCGGAACAACTGCAACCACAAGACTTCGAGATTGGTTAGACCCGGTAAATACCGGCATATTAGCTATTGATGGCCGGAATTGCAGCGAACCGCTCTATTCTCTGGATGCCGGTATCACTCAATTAACAGCCCCTCCCCCATTTTTATGCAATGTTTCTGAGATTGTACCACAAATCCTGGTGCGCAATTATGGCAGCACAACCTTAACTTCCTTTACTGTTGTATGGCAATTAGACGGAGGCTTGGTTCAAACTTTTGAATGGACCGGCTCGCTTGAGTTTTTAGCCCCTGCTTATATTTCCCTGCCCACGATCTTAGTTCCGGACGGTGAACACTCGCTCTGGGTTTCCGTAGTTCAGCCAAATGGCTCGGCTACTGATGAAAACATCCTGAATGATTCTGTTTTTTTCAACTTTACCACAACAAGCGGGAGCAATGTTTCCGTCAGTTTGGTCTGTGATTACTGGGCAGACGAAACCTCATTTACGATTACCAATCAACAGGGTGAAGTGCTTTACAACCAATCGGGTTTCAGTTCTTTTCAAAACTTTAACCAAAACTTTTGTTTGCCTGCCGACTGCTATACCTTTACCATTTTGGATTCTTATTGCGATGGTATGGATCCGGGCGCAAGTTATCAGGTAATATTACCGGACGGAAGCATCATAGCCGAAGGAGGGGGCAATTTTGGCTGTTCCGAATCTTATGATTTTTGCATGGAAAGTCCGGCATTTCAGGCAAGCATAGCGAATTTGCCCATGCAATCCTGCCCACTGCCGGCGGTTGTTCAATTTGTGGGAGGGCCATCAACAGCCACTACTTTTAGCTGGCAGTTTGAAGGCGGAAATCCTTCTTCCTCTGAAGAGGCTAATCCGATTGTTTTGTACGAAGAGCCGGGCAGCTATGCAGTAACACTTATCGTCAGCAATGGCGTGGACACCGATACCCTGACCTATCCCGATTATATTACCATTTTCCCGGAACTTGAACTTACCGGCAGCATCATCACCCCGGCCTTTTCCCCCAATTCCACCGATGGGGCTATCAGCATCAGTCTGAGTGGAGGGGTACAGCCCTACACTTATATTTGGTCGAACAATGCAACTACACCTGAAATCAGCGGGTTAAGCCCGGGGCAATATTGTGTAACCGTTACCGCAGGAATCAATTGCAGTCTGACTGATTGCTTTACCGTACCGGTTGTCGTCAATACCGAACCCGAAGCCATCCCGCTTCAATATCAGGTTAGTATTTACCCCAACCCCGTTTCTCATTCGGCTCAAATCAGGCTGGAGATTCCCCAAACAGGTAATTATAATCTGCTGTTTTTTGACCTGATAGGACGTTGTTTGGACAATAGCCTTTACAAATTAGCGCTTTCAGAAGGAATAACTACTATTCCTCTCAACATACAAAACCTTCCCGGAGGATTTTATTTTGCCGGTCTTCAAACCACTGACGGGCAATTGCTCAACACTACGCGGTGGGTTGTTTTGGAATAGTTCCTCTTTTGATTGATTCCAACTGATAAAAAATATGCTAAACCGAATTATGATATGAATACAATTCGCTTTTTCGTTTTAATGGCTTCATGGCTTGTTATAGCTCTAAGTGCACAGGCACAGCTCACAATAAACGTAACGTCTATACCCTCCAACACGCCCGATGGTGCTTTGATTTATATTGCGGGCAATTTCAACGGTTGGAATCCCGGACTTGCTACTTATACCCTAACTCCCAATGGAAACGGAACCTACTTTATCACAATTACTCCGCCTGCCGGTGCAATTGAGTATAAATTTACCCGTGGCAGTTGGGCTTCCGTTGAAGGAAACGCCTCCGGTGGGTTTCAGGAAAACCATACTTTTAACTATACCGGCGGTCCGGTTAGTACTGAAGTACAAATCCTCTCCTGGGAAGACCTTGGCGGAGGTTCTCCACACACCGCCGCCGAAAACGTTCAAATCATCAGTGATGATTTTTATATTCCTGAGCTTGACCGGTATCGTCGCTTATGGATATACCTGCCTCCTGATTACAACACTTCATCCAAACACTACCCTGTCCTGTATATGCAGGACGGGCAAAACCTTTTTGATGCCTATTACAGCTTTGCCGGAGAATGGGAAGTGGATGAAACTTTAAACGATTTGTTTGAAGATGGTGATTATGGGGTGATTGTGGTGGGAATAGACAATGGCGGATCTAACCGTATCAATGAATATTCCCCTTGGATAAATCCGGGCTATGGAGGCGGTGAGGGCGATGAATATGCAAATTTTATCGTCAACACACTAAAACCATATATTGATGACAATTACCGTACCTTACCCGAACGGGAACATACCGGAATCATGGGCAGCTCTATGGGGGGTCTCATTTCTTTCTACACATCTATCGAGTTTCAAAATGTTTTCAGCAAAGCAGGAGTATTTTCACCTTCGTTCTGGTTTTCGGACAATTGTTACGCACATGTTGAAAGTACCGGCAAACAGGAAGATATGCGAATATATTTGGTAGCCGGAGGCTCAGAAGGTTTTACCGTAGTTCCCGACATGCTGATGATGTACAACACCTTGTTAAACAACGGTTTTAATTCAGAAGAGTTGTTTTACCTCGTCCCACCGGATGGCACACATAGCGAGTGGTTTTGGAAGCGCGAATTCCGGCAGGCCTATGAATGGTTGTTTGATTCCGGAAGCAGTGTCTCATCAAATTCTATCCCTGCTCAAAGCGATATGCAGGTTTTTCCCAATCCGGCTAAGGATGTTATTCATGTCCGTTTGGAAGAGCCTGTCCGGGAAGCAAGAGTGCAGATGTTCAGCCTGAAAGGCCAACTTTTAGTCAATCACACCATCACTCAAAGCGATACCATTGATATTTCAGCCCTTACATCCGGCATCTATTTGTTTCAGATAGTTCTCGATCAAAACGTCCTCTATACCCGCAAACTTGCTGTTTTTGACTAAGATCATGCTTAATAGACCGGTTGGATAATAACCAGCCAAATCCCGTTTCCCGAAGCTGTAAAAGGCTTTAGTGTGATTTGGGTGTTTATTTCCGCACCTTCTGTTGATTTAAACCGCCATGCAAAAAGGCTGTTATCCTCTTTTGAGTTGGCAATTTGTTTCATTATTTGCGAAAGGCCGGTAGCAGAACTGCTCCCATCAGACTGATGGGAAGCAGAATATTGTAACAATTTCTTTTTGACTGCCTCTTTTTTTTGACGAATCCGAAGCAGGTTTAAAAATGCCTGATTGCAATTGACAATTTCCAGTTTAGACCCATCCAGCCAAATTGCTGCTTCAGTGATGCTTTCGGCGAATAGTTGATATGCTTTCTCCCAGTTCATCAGTGGGGTAATATCTTGCAATACTATTTGAGCAGACAGCTTATTATCATAGGTAATAATAGAGCCGGTTACCACTGCTTCCACCTCATTATTATTGAAAGTGATAAAAGTCAATGGTTTGGTTTTAAGACTTTCAGCCTCAACAAATCCGTTTTTAATTGCCTCTCTGAGGAGCAGGCGATGTTTTTTAATTACAAAATCCTCGATAAATTTACCGGTCAGTTCGGATTCTTCTGCGGCATTTAATAAACGTGCTGAAGCGGGATTAGCGCTGATAATTTCCCCTTTCCGGTTGCAGACCAAAACAGGAAACGAGCTGACATTAATCAACTTCCGGTAGTGTTTGGTTCCGCGTTGTAAAGCATCTTTGCCCACAATCATATCGGTAACATCCCTGACAATGCCGAGTGCTTCCTGATGACTGATGGGAGAAAACCTGACTTCGTAAAATTTAATGACATTGCCAACATAATCAAAAGGGTAGGTTTTCACTTCCATAGTATCGAGCGAAAGCCTTAGTAAATCCATCACTTCTTCGGCTACTTCCCTGGGAAGCAAGTCAGTCATTTTATTTCCGACAAAGGCGGCAGAAGGAATAGGATTGTCGGTTTTCTCCGGAATATAATCGAGATAAATACCCTCTCTGTTCCTGACTTTGACAGTTAAATTTCACAAACCATTGATAATCAGCGAGTTAAGTTTCCTAAAAATGGCATAGTTGCCACTACAAAACGGGTTATTTAGTTCGCTGGAGCTAAGTCTTTGAACGGAGGGATACGAAATGCCGAAAGGATTTTGTTGGTTAATGCTGTGTCAGCACCTTTCAGCAAGTACTTTTTATCATCAATTGTTAGTTCAGACAATTGCATTTGATTGAGTTCTTCTTTAATACTGCATGGACTTAAGTTGATGTTTGCAAACTTTAGGGTTAGTTCCACCGTCCGTTCGAGCATGAATGCTAAAAAACAGGTCATGAAATGTCCTTTTATCCTTTTGGGTGTCCAATGAAAAATTGGTCGAGTGGATAGGGTGGTCTTCAATACCCGGAAACTTTCTTCTATTTTCCATAATTGATGGTAGTTTGCCAAGACTTCTTCGTTCGTCATATCCATTTTACTATACTGTATGCCGTAGTAACCATCCCATTTTGCATCTTCATCTATTCGTTCTTGGTCTATTTCAGCAGCTTTTGTATTGGTACTCTCCGCCATTTTCAGGAATCGGTTAGCCCCCTTTTTGTTTTGCAAGTCCGCTCCGTTGTCTAATTTGACTTTTGCTTTTTGTATTTGTCTTTCCCTGTCTCTTGCGTCTTTGGCTGCCCTTTTGGCACTCCAAGTAATTAGGAGTTTATCTTGCAATTTTTGTTTCTTTTTATTGGCATCGCTGTAGGTTGTTTCGTAATCCAACACTTTCCAGCTAAATGTTACTTCACCCGTATCCTCGCACACAGTCTTTGTCTCCATATCATTGGTTGCCAAAATCTTTTGTACCAACTTTTGGGGCATCGATTTTAAGCGGGCACTAACAATGTAGTCATAACCCGCTTGACGTATTAAATGAAAATTTTCTTTCGAGTTGAGACCTTTGTCGGCTACTACAATGACTTTTCTTATATTAAACTGCTTTTTCTAACATTTTCAGCGCATCTACCATCGTCTGACCATCAAAAGTATTACCCCGGAAAAAGATCGTAGCCTATCGGTCTGCCTGTGCTATCTATAAATAAGCCCATCACCACTTGTACTTCATTAAACTTTCCAGCTTTGCTAAACCCAAATTCGCGTAAAGCATCTGCTCTGTTTGTCTCAAAGTGATAATTCGTTACATCATAAAAAGCAACTTCGATGGGCTTAGCATAAACGCCTTTTTTATGGTAAAACAGTTGTGTCTCAATTGCCTGCTTTTTATCACACAAAAAATCTAAACTTCGGTAAATTTCTTGCAACCCAATTATGTTTCACAGCCCATAAAACAATTTCTGATCTTTAAATGCTTGATGTTTTGATTTGCTTTTCAACAGACGATGAAGCACACAATAGAAAATCACCTCTTCTATATCGAACTTTATCCTTGTTCCCTTAGCACATTTTTTGATAATTTCTCCGATGCCAAGTTGCTCCCATACTTTTTTATAGACCAAATGACCATAACAGAAGCGTGCAGTTTCCTGCAAATTCTCTGCCCCAATGCAAGGCGTGTTATTCAATGACAGCAATTTCTGCCCAACTGATAGTAGGAATCCTGAATCACGCAACTGGTCAAGGCGACCAAAGTTGGCAATTACCTTGTGCTTGGTAGTCTTTCCTTCACGAAAAGATTCCACTAACTGAATATACGTATGGTTTTTTAGATTTAGTGGCTTTTACAAACATACCGCAAATGTAAGCATATTGTCTTAAAAACAATAGCCTAAGAAAAGAAGTTGCCACTACAATTGCGGTTTTTTATTTCTTATTATCATTGATTATTAACGGGTTATCTCATTTAACTGTCAAAGTCAGGAAAAGGGTAGGTTTTCACTTCCATAGTATCGAGCGAAAGCCTTAGTAAATCCATCACTTCTTCGGCTACTTCCCTGGGAAGCAAGTCAGTCATTTTATTTCCGACAAAGGCGGCAGAAGGAATAGGATTGTCGGTTTTCTCCGGAATATAATCGAGATAAATACCCTCTCTGTTTACTCTAAACATCAAATCAGGAACGGCATCGAGCAGGGCTTTTTGGGTTTGTTCGCTATTTTTTAGAGCTAATTCTGCCTTTTTGCGGTCGGTGATGTCGCTGATAACTATCACCACTCCAGATTCTTCCCCTTTATTATTGCTTTTATACGGACGGGAATGAATTTGCCAAAACCGTTCTTCAGAAGACTGTAGATGAACCACGCTCCATTCTTCACCTACAACAGGGTGTCCTTTTAGTGCCCGGACAAAAGGTTGCTGAAGTCCCGATATTTTTATAGCCCCGGAAGGCAGGTAAAACCGGTAGTTTTGTTCCACCCATTCAATCAGATTGGTATTTACCTGATGGAGACCGGTAATTTGTTTGACAACCTCATTCAGTAAGATAACCATGCCTTGTTCGTTGGTAGCTAAAACCCCTTCACCCATATTGCCCAACACTGATTCGAGCAATTGCCGCTGGGTTTCGTTGGTAGCGACCTCTTGTCTGAGCTTGATGATAGTTCGGATATGTTCAAGCCCCTGTGTTTCCAATTCATTGGCCAAAAGCTGAAACCTTTGTTGTAAATGCTCAAACCGGCTAATGGGAGTAAAGGATATGCCTATCCCAGAAGGATTAACCCCTGTTCGCAGAAATACTTTAACTGTTGTCGGTCTTCCTGACCCATCCGGCAGGTAGTATTCAAGGGATGTTCCGGTTCTTAACACCTCTCTTGCTTCGTTCAAAATATTGGGAAGAGGAATAAGAAAATGAATAGCTTCCAGATCCCTGTTCGTTAAAGTTGCATATTGTAAGGCTAAATTATTGTAATGTTGCAAGCGAAGTTCGTGGTCAAAAAAAAGAATGGCTGTTTGGGTATTTAACAACAAGTTTGCCAGATCTTCCTGAACAGGAGGAAGTGCAAGAGGTGGAATGTCCGGAACTTCGGCATAGATGAGAGTGGAATACTCATCCTCCGATTTGGAAACGGAAGTTTCAGGTTGATTTTCATAAATTGTAGGGGTTAAACTGCCGGCCTCAAGTAAACCCTCATCAAGTTCCCTGTTTTTAGAGTCCGGCAAATTAAACAAATTGAGAAAATTGGCGGTGGTCAGCGCCAGGTCTGCAGGGGGTTGTATATAGTTGAACGTTTTATCGTCAGGCAGATGAGGATTTGCTGTCAAACCTAACTCGTCCGGTAAGCAAAACAGGGTAATACCCCCTGCCTCGTTGATGGCATTGAGGTGCATCATTTTACCGGGTTCGGCTGCTAAGACAACGGCGGCCAAACCGCTGATACCACTTGACGACAAAGCCTTCCAAAACGTATCGGGCACTGAAAGGTTGTCTGCTGTTGACGGGGCAAGCTGCAAGGTCGGGTTATCCAGAATTAGACTCGCTGTATTAGGTATGACATATACCTGTCTTTGCAAAATCTGCATATTGGGGTGAGCAACCATGACCGGAAGGATGGTTGAATGATAAAGCCAGGCCAACATACTATCAAAATCTGAAAGTTCTTTGGCATCCGGCAAAATCATGACGGCACAACCTTCAGGTATTTTTTTTTCAAAAGCGGTTAAAAAACTGGCCCAGGGTTTTCAAATCCTTTGCAGCCGGCATAATTCCAACGATACTGTTTAACTTCATACCCGATGGCTTTAGCCTTTAAAATTAAGTATAAGTAATGCTCCAATCAGAAAACTGATTACAGATTCTTGCATATACGCAAAAACAAGGGTAAGTAGCAGTATCATCGGGCAATTATAGTTTTAACCCGATTTGAAAATTCCGATAGTGCAACGACTAAAGCAATAGGCTGTTAACGGACTTCGTCGTCGTTGTCAGTATAGGAGTCTGGTTCGGCTTTAGGGGGAGTTATTAGAACTTTCCAGAAGAAGTACGCCGTACAGGTAGTTACTATACCCATTGCCAAAATCATTGTGATGAGTGCTGATAGGTTCATGGTGTGTCTCTGTTTTCTTTGACGCGTTTACGATATGCAATATAGACTAAGGTAGAAATGCCGATAAACAGCAGCAGTAGCAATAACCTTGCCCCTGTAACATAAAATATTTTGTCTTCCAGTCCGGAAATAACGGTAGGATCGGTTGCTGCTGCCAGTTGATGTTTCAGGTCGGCAAGTGTGATTTGCTTAATGATTGAAGAATTGTCCAGGGCCCATCCGTTGCCGGATGTGAGATTGCTCACGGCTTTAGTCCAGTCTTTCCCTTCGGGAGTGATTAACGAACCTAAAAAGACAAACAGCAATAAGAATGGAGTTACGTATTTGATGACATACTTAAAGAAAATGGGCACTTTCATATCGGCACCTGAGACAATTTCATTCCAGCCACGGTTTATGCCAAATATCCAAACGAAAACGAAAGTTTCCAGCAAGGCAAATACCACCAAAGCAACTGTGCCCGCCCAATAATCGTACTCGTCAAATACACCGTAATTGTAAAGGAAAACAGTAGGTAAGCCCAATAAAAGCACCAGTAAGCCAAAAGAATACGCCCCGTTTTTACGACTCCAGCCAAATTCATCGGACATAAATCCCATCCAGGGGGTACCCATAGCCAGCGATGAAGTGATACCTGCAAAAAACAGCAGCCCAAACCAAAGCACACCGGCGATTGCAGCAAGAACAGCGCCCCATTGCTGGAACAGGTAGGGCATGGTTTGGAATGCCATTCCAAAACCGGCGTTTGCTTTTACCCAATCCAATCCGAGATAACCGGCGGCAATCGGTATTACAATCATACTGCCCAAAACCACTTCGACAAACTCATTCATAAACCCTGCCGAAAAGGCATTCAGGGCTATATCGTCTTTTGATTTGAGATAAGCTGCATAACAATGTATGGTTCCCATACCGACAGACAGTGTAAAGAAAATTTGCCCCGCTGCTGCGAGCCAGACTTTAGGATCTGAAAGCGAGGTGAATTGTGGAGTCCATAAGAAGTTTATGCCGTCCCAGGCACTTGCAGTCGGAATGGCTTCTGAAGCACCGGATGTGCCAAGTGTTAACCCTCTAAGTGCCAAAATGAGACCAAACAATATAAGTAATGGCATCCCCACTTTGGCAACTTTTTCAACCCCTTCCAAACCCCTTGAAAGAATATACGTATTCAAACCAAGGCAGAGGACATAGAACAATACCGCTTCGTAGGGAATACCTGTAGTGGAATAAGCAATATTGGTATAATCGGTAAAAAACGAAGCAACTTCTCCCTGCGACATACCAGTAAAAGTGCCAAAAATGGAGTGAAAGACATAAGAAATTGTCCAGGACTCAATATAGCAATAATAAGATGCCACGGCAATATTAGTCCAAATTCCGAATACCCCTATATACTTCCAATACCTGCCTTTGGCCATAGTATCCAAAATATAAGGCGTACTGTGATTACCCGATTTACCACCAAATCGGCCTGTTGACCATTCAATGAGCAAAAGTGGGATACCCATTAACAAAAAACACACAAAATAAGGGATTAAAAAAGCCCCGCCGCCATTTTGTATGGCCTGTACCGGAAAACGAAGGAAATTACCCAACCCTACCGCGTTGCCCGCCATAGCAAGAATTAATCCTATCCGCGAGCCCCAGGCATCTTTATTCTCGTATGTCATAAGTAAATGTAGATATTAGTGAAGGAGATATAGAGTATTTGCATTTCGGGTGGCAAAGTAAAACTTTTTTTTCAACTGCAAACAGTTTTGGCTAAAAAGGGGCTTAAATATTGATTTACCTCTTCTGTCTGTGTTTCTTCAGGTTGTAAAATTATACTAAGCTGTTTAGCTAAGCTTCAGAAATTAAAAAAGCCGCTGCTTCGGGCAACGGCTTTCCTGTTAAAGCGAACTACTCAATCCTTATGGCTAATTGCTTTTTGATTTTTTTTTGTTTTTGGCAGGTGGGGTGATGCTTTTGTTTTTGGTCGCTTTTTTGTCTTTATCAAAAACGGGGTTAGGACGCGGCGGTGCATCCATACTGACCCCCTTTAAAACCATTTCACGCGCTTCCCAAATGCCGGTTTTAGGATTAAATTCCAATCCCTGATACGTGCCGTCCGGAATAAACGAAAATCCAGTTCCTTCAATTTGTTTAGCTTTATCGTCTTCAGGTGCCAGAAAATCATACACCACCTTTTTCTCGTCGTTATTATAACTCAACGAAACTGAAGATCCTTCTTTGTATTCCAATATCATCCGGTGTTTGATTGATTTGGTATTGGTCGAATTGTTCAGCACCTCAAATACCGGTGCACCAAATACCGCTTTATCCTCCTGAAAGTAGAGCAAATCGGCCAGCTTTTTGTCGCTTTTACTATTGTTGCCATCCCATCCAAAGAGCATATAATATTGATTACCGTTGTACTGATAGGGGTGAATATTATAGTACATGGCACCCAACCACTGATCATTGCTCAAAACCTTGTCTTCGATGGAGCTCAGTGTGGCAGATTTATCATCAAGCGGAATTAACTCCAATTTTTCAGAATTGTTTTTTTGAATGGCTCCGAAATATTTGTAGGCGATGGTTCTGTAGTCGTCAGCATTACCCTTGACTACCATCCATGTAAAAATGCGAAACGAATCATCGGGCGGTTTGATAATCGAAACCCATTTTCTGAGCGAGTCAAAAGGATAAGCATAGGAACCCGGCTCTTTGAGCGCTTTTACTAAGGCAGGTACAAAGGCATAACAAGCGTTAAACCGATCTATCTCATTGGGCAATGTCCTTACTTTGTCGAACATGGCAATCAGAGAGTCTTCATGTTGACGCATGATTTCCTGATCATACAGCGGAACTACCGCATTTTTCACCGAATTCTGCGCTTCTGCGCTGCTCAGTGAAATTAAAAGGAATAAGGCAAAAAGGATTCTATTCATAAAAAAAAGGAATTTTGTATGTATTGATTTGTGAATGGTGTTTCATTTGTTTTAACCGTCTTTTAAAAAACAAGGTTTAAATGATTGCGAATATCTGCCGGTATTTTTGGGGTAAAGGCGTGCAGAAACAACCTGCATTATCAAAAAAATTGACTTCACCTTTTGATAAATACTCGTCTTTAACGGCAAACTTTGTCTTAAATTGTTGTATATAATATACTTCAAAAATTGATAGAGGTTTAATTATACGCTGCTTTATGGCGTAGTTCAGTTCCTCAATCTTCTGAATAAAAAAATAACTCTTTAATTTAAAGGCTTTATTTGTGCTTTATCGCTCTTATTTATTTTGCCTGAGTGATTTTGTTTTAAAAAACATCCTTCCGCCTCTCCGGTTAAAAAAACTGAGTAAATATTTTGTAAAATCATCTGTTGGAAATAGTTTTGTCACATGCAAATCATTTCCATGATGGGGAAATAACCCAAAAGGCGGATGCCCGAAACTTTGAAACTGTTATGTTATGTCACTTGCGCTAAGAACAGCATTTGAAAAAATAGCAAAACTCACCGAATCAGAGTACGACTATATCACTTCTCATTTCAGCCCGAAAATTATACACAAGAAAGAGCATGTTTTTGTTGCGGGTGAAATTTGCAAACTTGCGGTATATTGCGAACGGGGGTGTTTCAGAAAGTATTTTGTCAACGACCGAGGCGATGATATTGTGGTGGATTTTGCGGTTGAAGATTATTGGATTGGTGATTTGAACAGCCTAATCAACAAAGTTCCAACACTTTATAGCTTTCAGGCACTCGAAGACTCATTAGTTCAGATAACTCCATATTCCAATTGGGAAAAAATATCCTCAGAAATACCCGAGTTCAGAAGAGAGCGATATGCCAAAGAAAACCGCAACCACAGCAAATCGGTAGAGCAATTGACCATCGAAAAATACGCGACTGCCGAAGAAAAATATGAAAGAATGATGCAGCGGTTTCCGGGAATAACCAACCGAGTGGCCGCTATTCACATTGCTTCTTATTTGGGGATTAAACCAGAATCGCTGAGCAGGCTCAAAAAAAAGTTTGCCCGGAAAAAATCTTAACATAGGTCAATATTTTTGACTGACACGGCCTCTAATTTTGTTCCATAATTAAATCAAATCTTATGGAAAACTTCATTTCAGACAACGTGTACCGTCAGATTGACAACGACCTTTACAATGAACCGGGTGATATTTGGTGGAAAGAAAACAGTGTACTCTACTTGTTGAAAACCTCTGTTAACCCATGCAGGTTTCCTTATTACCTGAATATGTACAAAAACGTGTTAGGGCTTGACCCCAAAGGTAAGACTGCCCTGGATGTTGGTTGCGGCGGTGGTATTCTTGCCGAAGAGTTTGCCGCAGCAGGATTTGCAGTTACCGGTATTGACCCTTCTGAAAACTCCCTTCATACAGCCCGTCAACATGCGAATTACTCGGGGCTAAATATTGACTACCGAACCGGAGTTGGTGAACACCTCGAATTTGAAGACAATCTTTTCGATGTGGTATATTGTTGTGATGTGCTCGAACATGTGAGAGATTTGCCCAAATGTATTGCCGAAATTTCGAGAGTACTCAAGCCCGGCGGTGTGTTTTTTTATGATACCTTTAACCGGAATTTCCTCAGTAAGCTGATCGTCATTAAATTGTGGCAGGAATGGCCGGCCACTGCTTTTATGCCTCCCAACCTTCATGTGTATGAAATGTTGATCAAACCCTCTGAGCTGAAGCAAATGATGGAGCAAAACGGGTTGGGGCAAATCAATATGAAAGGGATGGCACCCAATGTCAGCCCTTTTAAAATGATTTCGCTACTGCGCCAAAGAGCAAAGGGAAAACTGACTTATGCCGAACTGGGCAGTAAATTTCAACTGAAAGAGAGCAACGACATGATGGTTGGATATATGGGCTATGCAGTTAAGAAATAACCCTTTCAGACCGGAACATTCTTTCCGGAACAAGTAAAGAACCTAATAAATCCAGTATAAAACTCAAATACAATATGCCATACACCGGTCAAACATTTGTCAATCAAAAAACGGGGGAAGTGGTAACTTTTACCGAAACCTCAAAAGAAACCAACGGCAGCCATGTTACCATAAAAAGTGTACTGAAGCAAGGCGGAGGCTTTAAAGTCAACCATATTCACCCGTTTGCAGACGAAATTTTTGAAGTCATTTCCGGAACACTCAGTTTTAAGTTAAACGGCGTTGAGGAAACGATAACTGCCGGCCACAAAATCAGCTTCCCCCGAAATCAGGCTCATGCGCACTGGAACAATCACCCTGAAGATCTCGTCATTCTCCAAACCATTACCCCCTGCTTAGATGTCGAAAGATTTTTGGAAACACTGTTTGGGTTAGGTGCAGACGGGTATCTCGACCAAACGGGACAACCTCCTTTTTTACAGGTGATGGTATGGTTAAAGGAAGTAAACAACCGGACTTATCTTGCCGATATTCCGGTTGGAGTTCAGAATGTACTGGCTTCTGTTCTGACACCGGTTGCCAAACTGTTGGGATATCGTGCTTTTTATCCTAAATATACCGCCTGACCCGCTAAACTTCTTTCCGGCTAATTTAAAATACGGCGCTGTATCAAATTGAGTTGTATGCTAAATTTTCAAATACTTTGACAGGTCTATCTCAAGTTCCCGGGCGGCTTTCAGTATTTCGTTGACTGCATAGCTTTTCAGCACCTCTAACTTTTTAGCTTTGAACAAATCCTGTACATACCGGTTGCTCAAAATAATTTCCTGAGTTCGTTTGTCATATTTCTGTTCAAGATACAACTGAACAGGCTGCATGAAGGTTTTAAATGCCTCCCGTTCGATTTTCAGGGCATCTGTGCTGTTTTTAAAATCTTCTTTTTGTTGATTTGAATAGGTTTTATTTGTTTCCCGAACCTCAGTTATCTGTGCCGACTGGGATAATATCGCTTTTAACTTTTGTACAAACTCATGGTTGTCCTGAACTTTTAAACTGCGGTGTACCCCTTTTTCGTAATACCAGTCGCGTAGCTTTGAATAATGTGGCAGTGCAGAAGAAATTTCATACAGCTTGTCTTCCGAAAAAACAAAATGAACCGGAATATTGTATTTTTTGGCAAACTCTGTACGGGTGTTCCAAAGCTCCGTAGCAATAAACTTTTCCTTTTCAGAAAGCCGTTTAAAGCGGGCACTATTGAAAAACTTGTTAGTCCCGTCTTCGGTGTCTATGGCCTGTTTGGTGATGATGAGTTTCATCTCTTCGTCAAACCAACTTTGTCTGCCGGTTTCATTCAATTGGGTTTGTAGGATTTGTTTTGCTTCTATGAGGTAGTTTACATCGTTTGCCAGATATTGCACCATAGCTTCAGAAAACGGTCGTCTGTACCAGTTGGTTACCTGCAAATTTTTGTTCAGATCAATTCCGGCTAAGTTTTTAATCAGCGATATAAATGAAACGCTGGACAATGCCAATACTTTTTCGGCAACCTTTAAATCAAAAAAATGTACGGGGTTGCATTGGTATTTGGTAAATACCTTGAGGTCTTCCGAGCAGTCGTAAATGATTTTTAACACCTCAGAACTATTGACAATGTCCCAAAGCGGACTGAGGTATTCCTGAAACTCAGTATCGGTAGGACATATTTTTATGGGGTCAATAATATAGCACCGGTTAAGTGTGGCAATCTGAACAACACAAAGGTTTAACCCATATCTATATCTGTTTCTATCAAATTCAGTATCAATGGCTATTTCAGACTCCTGCCGGATTTTTTCACAATAACGATTCAGCGATTTTCGGGTTTCAATAAGGATAATTTCTTTTTCTTTATGAAAGACAGACATGAATTTTCTTTTTATAGTAGCCGGCTGATAAACCGCAAATATAACTCGTTTTTACCCGATGGGGGGTCTCAATTGCATAAATATTAACTTAAAATTCAACGGCCCCGTATTGAAAGAAACTGCTTTACAGATATCCTTGCGATTAGCTTAACCTTGGTGTATGGTTCTTTGAGTAAACTTACACAAAATGAGAGCCCTTTAAAATTCTTCAAATTTTACCGGCATCCATAAAAACTGAAATAAATGAACAAATATTACAATGGGATTTCCACAAACTCCTGTTTTGAGTATGAAGTATTTGGTGCAATTTTTATCCTCCGCAATAACCTGTTGCGCACCTGCAATGCTTCAAATCACCTCTGCAATGACTTGTTGCACCCCTGCATTGCATTAAATCACCCCTGCAATGACTTATTGCACCCCTGCATTACTTCAAATCCCCTCTGCATTGGCTTAATGCACCCCTGTTTTGTTTTAAATCGCCTGCGCAAAGGCTTATTGCACCCTTGCATTATTTCAAATCCCCTACGCAAAGGCTTATTGCACCCCTGCATTACCCTAAATCGCCCCTGCAATGACTCATTGCACCCCTGCAATGATCCATTGTCCCCCCTTTTTTTAGCACCGAATTTTGTTTATTTTTAATTCAAAAATGTTAAATTAACAGTAACTATTTAGGTTGTACCTTTGTTGGTGCTGTTCTTCACTAAATGCAGTTCGTTTTAATGCAAAGAACGCAAAGATTTGTACAAAGAATTTCAAAAAAAGATGGCTAAACTTGCAAAAATCAATGTGTGCATTGTATTTTTGAGGATAAATTAACTTTTACCGATGGTTGATGTACGCATAGCCGGCGCGCAGGGGTTTTATGGCGATAGCCCGATGGCCGCCCTTTCGATAGCTGCGCAAAATGGAGCAGATTTTTTGGTACATGATGCACTTGCAGAATTGACTCTTTCGATTTTGCAAAAAGACCGCCAAGCTGACCCCAATCTGGGGTATGCCCGCGATATTGAAACCCTTGCAAAATTCCTTATCCCGATGGCGCACCGAAACGGTATAAAAATAGTAACCAATTCCGGAGGCTTGAACCCGTACAGTGCGGCCCAAAGAGTGTCTGAAATACTCAAACAACAAGGGATAAGCGATTTTAAAATTGGCATCATTACCGGAGATGACCTGTTGTCTCGTTTGCCCGAGTTGCAGGAAAACGGACATGAACTCCGGCATTTAGATACCGGGCTTCCATTTTCGTCAAATACATATCCTGTAACCCATGCCAATGTGTATATTGGTGCTCAGTCAGTCGCAGAAGCCTTAGATCTCGGGGCAAACTTAGTGTTGGCCGGAAGGGTAGCAGATCCGTGCCTGACCTTAGGCATACTGGTGCACCGATTTGGGTGGAAACTCAACGGCAATTTAAATCAGTCCGACCTTGACCGGTTGGCCTGTGGTATTGCTATTGGTCATTTGCTCGAATGTGGCGGGCAGGCTTCGGGCGGCAATTCCTACGCCGAATGGCCGATGGAGTACCCCATCAGCAACCTCGGCTATCCCATTGCCCACGTCAGCGAAGACGGTAGCGCGGTGTTGACCAAATTAGATTCGGAAGGCGGAAAAGTTAGCCGCAACACCCTGCGCGAGCAGTTGGTGTACGAAATTCACAATCCTGCCCGCTACATCACTCCCGATGTAACCGTTGACCTGACCCGCATTGCATTGACCGAACTTGCCCCCAACCGCGTTGCTTTTAAAGGGGCGGTGGGTTTTCCTCAACCCGAAAATCTCAAATTAGCGATTGGGCTGAACGAGGGATTTATCAGCGAGCAGTTGTTTTATTTTTCCTGGCCTTTTGCCTATCAAAAATGCCTTCGGTTTATCGAAGCTGTCAAAGAAATCTGGAAGCGGCTGCCTGTAAAAATTGAACGAAAAGAGTTTTCTGTGTTAGGCATCAACGGCATTTCCGGCAACGAAGCCCCACTGCCTCCTCCCGAAATACTCGAACAAATGAATGAGCTTGGGGTACGTGTTGCCCTGAAACATACTGATCCGCAGGCAGGTAAAATAGCCATACAGGCTATCACTTGCTTAGGGCTGAACGGGCCTCCCGGAGTGGTTTCTATGCCGGCATGGGGTAAAACCAACCGGCTTCAGTTAAGCCTTTGGCCAACCCTGATCCCTCGCGGGGAAGTACAGGAGCGGGTAACAATTGTTGAAATTTAAACTTAGTTCAGATGAGCAAAACCATTATACGGGTTATTGATATAGCCGCTGCACGGTCGGGCGACAAAAACGATGTATGCAATATAGGGGTATTGGCCAAGTCCCCCGAAGCCTATCAATTGCTGAAACAACACCTGAGTGCCGACAAGGTAAAAGCCCATTTCGGCAGTTTGATACAAGGCGAGGTGGTGCGGTATGAGTGGGATGCTATCGAAGCCCTCAATTTTGTCTGTACCGGAGCGTTGGATGGCGGTGCTTCGCGCTCCATGCGGATGGATACTTTGGGTAAAAACTTTTCGAGCCATCTGCTGCGGATGGTTCTAATTGCGGAAGATGAATAAATAAACAAGGGTTGCCGAAACGAATATCCGGCAACCCCTGTTTATCAAAATTTAGTTCTTCCCTCAATAGCTTAGCGTATCAATACGGTATTCCCTTTTTGGGTATATTCTTCTCCATCTTTAGAAATGGCGGTGGCATAATAGACATAAGTTCCTACTTCCTGCAATTCGCCTTTATAGGTTCCGTTCCAACCTTCATTTATGTTATCGGTTTCAAATACTTTATTGCCCCAACGATTATAGACCACAAAAGTTACCAACTCGGTTACGTTAAACGGTACAATGCGAAGGATATCGTTCACCCCGTCGTCGTTGGGTGAGAACCCGCTGGGAATGAGCATATAGCTTTCCGATTTAACCGTAATGGTAACCTCGTCAGCGAACACACAGCCTTTGTCGGTGGTGTTGGTTACGGTGAAGGTGGTAGTTTCCATTGGCGAGACCGTGGGATTGGCAGAAGTGGGGTCTGAGAACAACTGCGCCGGTTCCCATTGCAGGTTAGTGCCTCCGGTGATGTTAAAGGTATGACTTGTGCCTTCGAGGATTACCTTATCAGGTCCGGCATCTATGACCGGATTGGGCAGCAGGGTGTAAAAATACTCGGTAATATTGCCTGCCGAGTCGGTGCCTTGTCCGACAAAAGTTACTTCGCTATTCACAGCAGTAGTGCTGAAAGATGCTCCGGTTCCTAAAACTGTATTGGGGTCATTGGCATTAAACCATTCAACAGAGGCAAAAGAGCCGGGCGCTGATAGGTTTATCTGATTGCCAACAACAGCACATAGGGTATCCAAAATGGCGTTTTGGTTCAATACAGTTACAGTAACACTGGATTCGGCAGGACAGGCTGCATCGAAAGCACTGCTCAGCAGATAAGTAGTAGTTACGGTTGGGGTAGCCACTGGATTAGGAATGACCAAACTGCTCAGCGAAGCATCAAACGCCCAGGTATAACCGCTTTGGTCGCCACCGCTTGCGTTAAGGGTTACTGATTCGCCGGCAAAAATGGTTACGTTGTCGCCTGCTTTCAGGTCGGGCTGAGGAATGAGGGTAATAGAATAGAGCGCTCCGTTGGGTGTATTGGGTCCGACACCGGAAGCTACATAGGTAATATTGGAACTGACAACCGCAGGTGGCGTGAATGCATTTCCTGTGGCTAATATATTGCCCGGATCTCCTGCCAAATACCATTGCACGTTGCTCAATGTATCGGGTGCATTCAAAGAAGGCTGAGTTCCGGAAACAACACATAAAGTTTCCAAAACTGAAACAGGGAGTACCGTAACGGTAACCTGATCAATCCCCTGACAGGGTCCGTTTTGAACGGTCAGGGTATAAGTTGTTGTAACTGTAGGTGTGGCTATTGGGTTAATGGTAAACGGGTTACTCAATCCGGTTGAAGGGAACCAAAGAATAATGGTCGGATCCGCCACACCCGTACTGCCGTCCAAAGTAGTTCCCTGACCAATCTGAATGGTTTTATCAGGTCCCGCATCGGCATCGGGTTGGGGGAAAACAGACCATTGATATTGGTTGAAAATGGCGAAACAATCTGTGCCGCCGACACCTGTTGCGGTGTAGATGCCAAATGTATTTCCAACTGTTGCTGAATAGGAAGAGCCAACCGCCAGAACAGTGCCCGGGTCATCGCTGCTTGTCCATTCATATTCTCCATCAACTGCCGGAAACAGCACTAAGCTTGAGCCAACTGCGGCACAAAGGGTGTCGGTGTAACTGATGCCCGTGTCGTAAACGTTCGACTGAATATGGTCGGAAATACCCAAACCTGTCGTGGATGCAGGAATTGGAATCAGGCTGAAAACGGGTACATCGTCGTCGGGGTTTTCAATTACCGTGATATTTGTACCGCCATCCTGGATGACATAAAGTTTACCGTTGCTGCCCATTTCTATTTCTCCCAAACCACTGATAAATCCGCTCCCGCCAAACGGAGGCAGATAGCCGGTATAAGTTCCTGTTTCGAAATTATACTGAAAAATATTAGGCTGCCCTGTGGTGTACCATAGCGTGAAATACATTTTGTTGCCGGTTGGAGAAAATTCCACACCAAAGGGGTTATTGCTGAAATCGGTAGAGCTCAGTGTTACCGGTGAACACACTTCTCCGTCAACGGGGTCAAAATCAGCAAGAAAAACCTGAGTTGACCAGGCAAATCCGGCACCGATTCGTCCGCGGTGGTAGTCAAATTCGCCGCGTCCGTCATAGCCTCCCAAAGGCATTGGATAAGGGTGAAATACGACACCCGTAGCAATACCTGAAGGTGTGATATGGTATTTGGTAAAGCCTACACCGCAACGATAAGTGAGGAACCAGTAGTTTTCGGTATCGGGAATCTGAACCACCTCCATTCCTTCAGAGTGGTTGGCATTGCTAATCAGGGTGTTGAGCGAAATGACATTACCTAATCCTCCGTTTAAGGTCATATCAACAATAGAATAATACAATGCGCTGCAAGTCTCTGCATTGTATAGAATATAATATTGATTGGGGTTTCCGGGAACGGGAGAAATACAAATCTCTGCGGAAGAAGAATTTGCCAACATACCAAATGAGCCTGACATAAAAGTACCGTTTTGGTCATATACTCCGTTGGAGTTGAACCAAAAAAGCAGGTTGCCGCTGCCGTCCTCATAGTGGGCGATCCCCTCATAAGAGCCTGCCACCCCGGTTCCGTACGGTATCGGAGGGTCAGTGGCAAAATCAAGACGGATAACATTGTCAAAACTGTTGAAAAACAGGTTTCGCTGGTTTTGTGCAAATGCAGGAACAGAAACCTGTAAGCAGGTTACAACTACTGCAAACAGCAGTGAAAAACATGCGCGAAACGAAAAAGCAATAGGTAATTTATGAGCCATATTGAAGAATTTTTAGGATATTCGGTTTGGAGATGATTAAATATGTTATATCGGGAAATTTTCAGACTGATTTCAACTGTTTTTAGTTGCAAATAACACTTTCAGATGAATATTATTTGTTACAAACTTTACCGTCAATCAAAATTAAATAATCTACTTAATCGAAATAGTTGACGTGAGGTTTTTTTTTGAGCAAATTTTTTAAAATTTACGTAAATTTAGCCAAATTACTAAACCTGCAAGTTTATTTTTCTTGATTTAAAAATAAATGTCGTTAATTAGGCCGATAAAGCAAAAATACGCATGGAAAAGCAACATATCGTTATTTTAACTGGAGCAGGAATCAGCGCAGAAAGTGGAATTTCTACATTCAGAGGAACAGATGGACTTTGGGAAAACCACAAAATTGAAGATGTAGCCAGTATTTGGGGTTGGAATCACAACCCTGAATTAGTCCTTGAGTTTTACAACCTGAGAAGAAAAGCTGCGGCAATGGTTAACGCCAATGCGGCACATTATGCTTTAGCCCGGTTGGAAGAAAAGTTTAAAGTAACCGTGATTACCCAAAATGTGGACGATTTACATGAACGTGGCGGATCTACGCATATCATCCATTTGCACGGAAAATTAAGTGAAGCTAAAAGCAGCGGCAATTCCGATTATGTGGTAGATATCGGGGATAAGCCGATAAAGATGGGCGATCTTTGTCCGATGGGCACTCAACTCCGACCAAATATTGTTTGGTTTGGTGAGATGGTGCCTAATATTGAAATAGCACAACTTATTACTTCCGATGCCGACCTGTTTATTATAATCGGTACTTCCATGCAGGTATATCCTGCCGCTTCGCTCATCCATTTTGCGCCAAACCATATTCCCATCTATATTATTGATCCCAACATCCCCTATTCTGTTAACATATCAGGCTTGAATAAAATAGAACAACCCGCTACGGTTGGGGTGCCTGCTTTGGTAGATGAACTGATGGGTAAATTATAAATTCCCTGTTCCCGAAATTTAATACTCAACAATTTGACGGATATTTGACCGGATATGCGCCATTAAAACTTTGCCTGCATACCTTGTTACCCTTGTTTTTACCGTATTAAAACCAAACCTCCCGCATGTTCAATCCGGAAAACCTGCCTGACTCATTGCTCACCCTTCGTCAGAATCTTCAGGAGCCCGAAATCTTTGAAGTGGATCTGAACTGCCTGGATTTGGTAAAACAACATTATGACCAGTTGGAATGTCATTTGGTATTATATCCCTATAGCCGAAAAATAGCTTCAAAGCGCTATCATTTCACACCGTTTGAAGAATATATACAAGATATTGCCAACCGGCATCGTTCGGCTTACCGCCCGATTTCAGAAAAAATGAATAAAACTTTCGGATTGATCTTAGGGGGTGCTATCGCTATCATTTTTGCAGGCTTAAAACCGGACGACCTTTTTTCTGTCGAGTCGGTAGTTTCGGTGTTCGGCGCATATTTGTTAGGTAAAGATTTATGGACCGATATAGACCATTTTCTAATCAATACTACCAAAAACAGCCGACTTCGCTATACAGATTCTTATTATTACTATGAGTTGGAAAAAAACACCACCTTAACACAATACAGTCATTTTGCACGTCAGCAGCGATATGGGAAACAACAGTTATTGCCCCAAAAATTGGACTTTATCGAAAACAGCAACTCTCAAACTTTGCGGATGTTGTTTGAAACAAAAGAATGGAAAAAGAGCATTGACCCATCGGCGCATATATTAACGCTTCGCTTTTCATCAAAAATTTTGAGCCATTTACATGAAGAAGGCTTCATGTTGGGCGTTAAATGGAGCTTTAACCGCCGTCATCAATTGATTTGTCAGCATTTTGAAGTTTTTCAATCCCTGCATAAACAAACACCGGGTTGCATCAACGAGCAGGGAGAATGGAAAGACAATGCCTTTTTTTACCGCAAAACCTTTACTATCGGGCGGTTAAAGTATTTTGCCTCGGCAGGAATGATTGACCGCGCAACTTCTCTTATAAATTATCAGACTATATAGGTATGCCATTCCTCTTCTAAACAACATAAAAGGGTTCAATTTCTAAGCTGAGAATTTCCGGCTTTTGTTGTCTGTTGATGGCATTGCTGAAATTCATCGGGCTTCATTAGGCTAAAAGTCCTAATTTTGCGTTTGATTGACATTCAGCGATGAATATTATTAATGAAAAACTACAATCTTAACCTGATGTCCCGATTTATTTTTATTTTCCTGCTCCTGATATTTGGTTTAAAAACAGCCCATAGTCAACCCTATCAGAACGAATGGATACAATATGGTCAAAACTATGCTAAAATAAAAGTAGCTGCAAATGGTCTGTACCGCCTAAACCATAGTACTCTGCTAAGTCTGGGACTTCCTGCAATCGGCAGCGGCTACCAATTGTACCGGGACGGACAACAGGTTCCGGTTTACACCACTACTCAAGGCAATTTCAGTGCTTCCGATTATCTTGAATTTGTCGGCAAACCCAACAATGGCAGCTTAGATACCCATTTGTTTGACGACCCTTCCAAGCAACTGACGGATGTTCGCAGCTTGTTTTCAGACACAGCCACTTATTTCCTGACCTGGAACAACACTTTTCCTAACCTGCGTTATGAAACAGTTGAAAATAATCTGACAGATGCGCCGCCGGTCGAAACCTGGTTCTGGCATACTACACAAAACACCATCAACAATCAATTCAACTTAGGAATGCCCTTTTCAAATTACAATGGCATACCTTTGAGATTTTCAGGCTACGATGAATGTGAAGGATTTGTGGGGGTGAATATTGCTGCCGGAGCAACACAATCCTACAATCTCAGTGCTCCGCAGATTTACGATTCGGCACCGGTAAACGCAGAGATAACCCTGAAAATAGTAGGCCGTTCAGATAATCCCGACCTATCAAATGACCATGAAGTAGTAATCGGTATTAATGGAACTCCCATAACCAATGCAACCTATGATGGGTTTGGTTGTACCGTAATTGCCTTCGAATTGCCATTATCCGGCCTAACCACAGGCACTCCTCAGATTAACCTGACCTCTGTTGGCAGCACTTCTCCGGTTGATATCAATGCAGCCTCCTTTTACCGTTTAGATTACCCCCATGCTTATAGTTTCGGCAATGCGGACTTCTTTTCCTTTGCCCTTCCAAATGATGGGTCAAAATATCTCGAAATTGCTGACTTTAACGGCGGAGATATTCCCGTTTTATACGACCTTACCAACAGCCTGCGAATAGAAGCCATTCAGGAAGGCGGGTTGTTAAAATTTAAGCTGCCTGTTGGACTTGCCTCTTCAAGCAGCCGCAATTTGTGCTTAACCAATACCAACAGCGGCATTGTTCAAACCCTCACAGCAACATCCGTTACCTTTACCGATTTTTCCAGCCCTGACAATCAGGGAAATTTCATTATCATCTCCCACCCTTCTTTAGCTATGGGGGATACCAACGTAGTTGCCGGATATGCAGATTACCGCGCTTCAATAGCCGGAGGCGCTCATAACGTGCAAGTGGTCAGTATCAACGAACTTTATGACCAGTTTGCCTGGGGAATTTCCAAACATCCGCTATCCATCCGGAATTTTATCAACTATGCGCTCGATAGTTGGTCAGTTCCAATGCAATATGTTTTGTTGTTAGGTAAAGGTGTTTCTTATAGCCAGACAACTTTCAATGCTGCAGCAGCAAATGCCTGCCTTGTTCCTACCTATGGTGTTCCTGCATCAGATGCCCTGCTTGCTGCCAGAAATGCCTCAAGTTCCATGCCGCAGGTGGCCATCAGCCGGGTCCCTGCCTCCTCGCCCGATCAGGTCAGTGACTATCTGACCAAACTTATTCAGTACGAAAATTCACAGTCTGACCTGTTTTGCGAAAAGGAAAATATCTGGCGTAAAGATGTCTTGTTTCTTTCTCAGGGCGATACCGGCGAAGTGGACATAAATACCGCCTATCTGAACCAGCATCGCGCTGTATTGGAAGGCACTGTTGGTTATGGTGGTGTGGTAAAGGGTTTTTTTGAAAACAATAAATTCGGAACCATCAGTTTGCCGCAAATCGGGCAAATCATCAATAATGGGGTGGGATTTGTGCAATTTGCAGGTAATGCCAATAACAACGGCTATTGGTTAACGACCATCAATCAGCCCGGATTTTATACCAACGAAGGGCGTTACCCGGTTATGCTGGCTAATGCCGGTAAAACCGGTAACATGTTTGACTATGCAACCGGACCTTCTACAACAATGGTTGAAAATTACACCCTTGCTCCTCTGCGCGGAAGCGCTGCCTTTATGGGAAACACCGACACCAAAATTTCTGAAGAATCGCAGGAACTAACTACCGCAGTTATTTCAAATTTTAACAACCTGAATTATGGACAATCTCTGGCTTTGAGCCTGAAAGAAGCCGCTGAGTTAACACTCAATGCATCTCCCGATGACAATAACCTCTTATTCACCATTCAAACTATGGCACTTGCTGCAGACCCTGCACTTAGTCCGGTTCCCCGCAAGAAACCCGATTATTTATTGCCGGCAGATGAATTTTCGTTCTACAACCCCGTAAACGGCTTTCCAATTTTAAGCAATCCTCCGTTGGTCAATTCGCAAATGCCCGGATTTGAGACCAGAATAATTTTGAAAAACCTGGGAGAAGTAAAATCCGACTCGGTTGATTTAGTAGTTACCCGAATCGTTCCTGAAGGTGATTATTTGCCGGTTCTGTCGCAAAGGCTTCCTTCAACGGTTTATACCGATACAATGACCATATACCTGCCCAATGACCTGCCTGAACATAGTGGCTTCAATTCTTTTGTTTTTACTATTGACGGAAGCTTTGAAATTGTCGAAGATTGTGAGTTTAATAATACTGCTTTTGTCTTGGCCGATATGCGCCCATATTGCATCACAGATATTGGTCCGGCAGTGTTATATGCCTTGCCTTCTCAGTTCCCCATTACACTGACACCAACCGGCGAGGAATGGCTCACTTATCAGTGGTCCAACGGGCAAACCTCCTCCTCTATCGAGGTAACTTCTTTTGGATCTTACTCAGTAACCGTAACCAATGCCTTTGGCTGTATTGCAGTGGACAATATCACCGTTACCCTTAACACCGGAGTTGAAACTGTTCCATTCGAAACTCAAATTAATGTGTACCCCAATCCGGCAACCAGTCTGCTGCATGTTCAGGGAGTTGAAGGCTGCCGCCTGCAACTATATGATCTGAACGGCAGTTTGGTGTCTGCTCAAACCGCTTATACCCAATCTGCCGAACTCGTGTTAGGTATGTTGCCTTCCGGTATTTATCTGTTACAGGTAACTCACCCGACATTGGGCGTTGCTACATTCAGAGTATTAAAAAACTAACCTGTTTCTCTATCAATCATGTGCGGAATTGCAGGTATAGCAGCATTTACTTCCTCAGGTCAGGATTATATACCCTTAATCGAACAAGTTACCCAAACCCTGCGCCGCAGAGGCCCCGACAATCAATCGGTGTTTATCCATGACCAACTGGCGTTTGGACATACCCGCCTTTCTGTCATTGACACCGCCGAAACCGCACATCAACCCCAATTTGATCAAAGTGGCAACTATGCCATCATATTCAACGGTGAAATATTTAACTACCAATCTCTGAAAGCAGAATTAACTGCCGAAGGTGTGGAGTTTCGCACCCATAGTGATACTGAAGTTTTGCTCTATACCTATATCCGGTGGGGAATATCTGCTTTAAAAAAACTAAACGGTTTTTTTGCTTTTGCAATTTACCACCTCCCTTCCAAAACCCTGTTTCTGGCCCGAGACCGATTCGGCATAAAACCATTGTTATATTTTACCGATCATGACCGCTTCGTTTTTGCCTCAGAAATGAAAGCCCTGTTTGCCGCAAAAATTCCCCGGTCAATTGATACGGCCTCGCTTTATGCCTATTTACAACTAAACTATGTTCCTCAGCCTTTTTCAATATTCCAAAAAGTACAGCATTTGCCTCCGGGCGAATGTATGACTATCCAACTGCAAACTGCTCAAATCAGGCAGGAGGCCTATTACAAAATACCCTATCTTCTACCTGAAAACAGGCCTGCATTGCCTTATCCGGCAGCACAACAACAATTGATCGCATTGATGGATGATGCAGTACAATTGCGTTTGATTTCCGATGTGCCATTGGGAGCATTTTTGAGCGGAGGCATCGACTCGTCGGTCATAGTGGCTTTAGCATCGCGGCATACTAAACACCTTAATACTTTTTCAATCGGCTTTAAAGACGAACCCCTGTTTGACGAAACTAAGTATGCCCGGATGGTGGCAGATAAATACCAAACCAATCATACTGAGTTTCTGCTGTCCACCGATGACCTCTATCAGCATTTGTTCGAAACCCTCGATTATTTGGATGAGCCGTTTGCAGACCCCTCTGCTTTGGCAGTCAATATTTTGAGCAAACATACCCGTCAGAAGGTAACAGTATCCTTGTCAGGCGACGGTGCAGACGAGCTTTTTGCCGGCTATCACAAACATGCTGCAGAATTGCAGGCAAAACAATGGAGCCGGGCATCCGGAATTTCCCGCTTGCTTTTACCACTATTCAATAAATTGCCCCAATCCAGAAACACCTATTTGGGTAACTTTTTCAGACAAATCAACCGGTTCGCAAAGGGATTGGGGTTGTCTGAAGAACAACGATATTGGATTTGGGCTAGCATCTTAACGCCGGAGGCTGCCAGGTCTCTCTTGGCAAATTTGCCTGACGAACAAAGTTATCTTCAGCGCCGGACACAATGGTTAAATGCCATCATACAAAACACAGGGGCAGATTTTAACCGCATACTCCTGACCGATATGCAATTAGTTCTTCCCGGAGATATGCTGCGAAAAGTGGATAGTATGAGCATGGCTCATGGGTTGGAAGTCCGGACCCCTTTTCTGGATTACAGAGTAGTCAATTTTGCATTTTCTCTACCGGCCGAATACAAAATTATTCGAGGCACTAAAAAAAGAATAGTCCGTGACGCTTTCAGAACTATGCTTCCTGCCCAACTTTACAACCGCCCAAAGCAGGGTTTTGAGATCCCCTTACTTCGATGGTTGCGAACCGGATTATACTCATTACTTGCAGATGATTTGCTTCATCCTGATTTTTTACATCATCAAGGTATATTTAACCCACTATCAACCGGTAAATTACTGAAACAATTACAATCATCCAACCCGGCAGATTCCGCAAATACCGTTTGGGCGCTATTGGTTTTCCAATATTGGTGGAAAAGGTATATGGTGTAGGATGTATTGATTCATTGTACAATTTAGTAAACATCACTGTCTCACCTACTCCAAACCTTGATGCTTTTGATTATCACAAATTTGTCATTTTTTAAACTTGACTAATTCATCAAGTTATCCTTATTAAGCACAAAGCCATTGGTTTTCAATATACTATACAGTATTTATAAATAAAATGTAGTCATTTTTTTGTCAAAATTACCTCACATTTTTGTGTTTTGAAAAAATTGAATTGTTTTGGTATAGTTGTTGTCCTATTTTTGTCAAATAAACGGATAACTATGAAACCGCTATTAGTATTATTGGTTTTGTTAGCTTACTGTAGCACCACTCAGGCACAAAAACAAAACGAAGTTACCCTGCTTGCTTCGTATCGCAGCACTTATACCGATTTGCCCGCAAATAATTCAACTAACGGTATCGCCAAAATACATGATTTGAATTACCGCGTACTTCTGGGGGTGTTTACTCACCGTATTCCAATTGAAGCGGATTATTGGGAAGCAGTAAGAAGTGATCTAAGTGTTATCCAAAACGAAGACAATATCACTTATACGGTTGGTTGCTATAAGAGCTATACGGAGGCTGAAAGAAAATGTCTGGAGTTGATCAGAAAAGGTTATCAATATGCGACTGTTGCTGCTTTTTCAGCCGATAACCCGTTGAACAAAGTTCTGCCTTAAGATTTGAGATGTTTCCAAATATTGGTCGAATTCCAATTTATATAACTTAGACAGACACCTTTCAGAGTTAGATGGATAGTGATTGACAGAAAAAACCTACATTTACGAATTAAAACTGTTTCATCCACATTAATCCGTCCCTCAAGAGCTATGATTTGTAAAAACAAACTTCCCTATTTTCTTGTCATGATATTGATCGTTTATTCGATCTTAAACTTGACTCCTATCGTTGCTCAAACCGGTGCTTTACACCCCAAAGCAGTTGATGATACAATCTTAGTCAGCAAGAAAGATGCCCAACTGCACAATATTTTAGTCAATGACTACATTTCTTTCGACTACAAGCAGACCAAGATTACCATCTTAGAAGCCGCAAAAGCAAAACTCGAAGTGCGACACGACAAAGGTTTAGACAAAATCTGGTATGAACCTGATTATTCAGATCCCGAAAATGACAGGTTTGTCTATCAAATCTGTGACGAACAGAAACAATGCGATAAAGCCACGGTGATTGTGATAAAATGCCCTATTGGTAAACCGTCTTTCCCCCAAATGGTCGAAAAAATCGAAGCGAAAGGAACCGTTCAAACTTTTGAATATGAGGGTAATTTCATCAAACTTACTATTGAGCCTAATCATGGGACCCTCGAACTGACTGAAGACAAAAGCAAAGCCACTTATACCCCTGATAAAAATTTTACCGGTACCGTTATCTATGAAATTACAGTCTATAAAGATAACGGCATTTGCGGAATTCAGTACCAGGAAGCTATTCACATGAAGCTACATTTGATTCCCGACTCTAAAGACAACCAGCCCCCCAATGCCGTAGATGACAATGTTTCAGTCAAGGGTACTCAACCGGTTACTATCGAAATTTTAGAAAATGACTCTGACCCCGAAGATACTTTAGATCCTAAAATCAGCAAGGTTACCCTGCCTACTTATGGCAAAATCAAACGCACCACCAAAACGGTAACATATACTGCCAAAAATGGATTTTCCGGTACCGACAGTTTTACTTATACTGTTTGCGATTTTAACGGTGCATGTTCCACAGCTACTGTCTATATAAAGGTTACCAAATAGAAATTAACTACACCACTCCAAGTTTACAAAACAATAAAAGCCGCCCTGAAACAGGCGGCTTTTATTGTTTTACCAATCTCTGGTCTTTATTTCTGATGTATTTTACTGTATTTCAGATTCATTTTGGGGTTTCAACTTTAGTCTCCTCCTCCATTTTGCTCAAAATGGTTTGCATCTCTTCATACATTGCATCAAACTGTTCAATATCCTTGCTGTAGTAGTTAAAAGATTCGCTAAATTGATTTTCTGTAATTTGATGTTGCTTAAAAATGGTTTGGTAATACTCTTGTATTGTGGCAGTTTGTGTAGAATCTTTATCGCGTCTAATAGTTTGAATCATGGTCTCCGCCAAATGAATATCAACCAAAATGGCAATCATACTATCTCTATGAATTAAATCCGATTGCTTTATGGCCTCATCTTTGGCCTTACAAGAATTCAGAAAACATATATAACCCACCAGAAAAACTGAAATTACAATAAAATGCCTCATAAGTATTGAAATTCAGTTGTTCTCATTTTTCAAAAAATAACAAAATCAGATTTATATCTGACACTTACTCTAAGCCCAAAACACTTCGTTTCTCCTCGCCGGTTAAATTGGCTTAATCGAACTGTCCGGTTTCTTCTCCAAGCTTGTTTTGTTCGGAAAGTGTCCACTCATCAGTAGCAGTAGTTTGCAACCAAATTTTTCGAGAGCGTCTGAAAACCTGTACATTAAGCCCGTATAATTCTCTGAAATTGCTTTCCAATGTACTTACTTTCAAGTGACCATTGATGCTAAGATCCCCGGAATTTTTAACTGTTCTGACCTCAGCTACCGTTTTATTGGAATCAATGAGTGTTCTGTCTGAAGATACACCACCTTCTTCGTGTGGGGCTGCATAAAACTCTAACTTCAAAAAAGGAAATTTTTTGTGAAACTCAACTTGAATATCGCTGATTGTTCTGTCTTCGGTAATAAGCATATTTTGATTTTTTAATTATCGTCAATGTAATTAGCGCCTCAAATATCGGCACTAACCCGATGTAATACAATGATTTAAGTCAATTTGTTTAAGTTAAGAAATCGGCGGGCAAAAAGATTAAGTAGAAAAAGCATCTCTTATCAGCTTATTGAGTGTTAAAGCTATAGTAACTAAAACGCCTGCTGTAAATAATGCCAGAATTGCCGGTATCAAAGCACCATGCCTTTTTTCGGGAAGTGGATAAGTCGGAAAATCAATGATCTGAATAATAGGAGTACCAGCAACAAGGTTCATTTTGGCAATTTCACGGTTTTTAGCAGCTTCCATGTACATCACACTCAAGACTTCTGCTTCACTTTCGAGTCGTTGTTGTTGCATCAATACAGAGGCGGGTAATGTCCCGGCTCTTATGGCATTTCTGTGGCTGTCTATCCAATCAGCAAGTGCATTTTCCTTTCCGAGTAGCAACCGATATAGAGAGTCTACTCTTTTGTCAATCAGACGATATGCCTGTGATTCCTGCTCTATGGTTTTTCTGATATAATAATCGCTAAGCGTTTTTATCAGTTCGGCGGTAAATTCTTTGGAAAAAGGTTCCGATTTAGTGATACATTCTGCTTTCATAATTCCATTCTCACTGATAGAGGTGGAAAGGTAAAAGTCGAAAATTTCTTTGTAAATGTAACTTGCAACTTTGTTCTCTTTAAAATTGAAGTTGTTCAGATCTGTGGAAGTAAATGTAAAGTTGAATAGACTGGTATCTGTTAAAGTAAGTTCATCAAGCGTTTTGAATTGCTCGATATAATGGTTAAACAATAAATCGGTTTTGCCGTTTATTTCTATTTTTTTTAATAGCGTGGTGTAAACGATGTTTTTGGAAGACACTAATTCCAGTATTTTTTCTGATTTTACTTCCCCTCTCGAACCGGTATTGATGCCCAACTGCCCCGCCAGTTGCAGAATGCCGGAAAACCGGGTAGGTGCATCATCTGTTGTCATAAAAGTGATAGTAGCAGTATAGGTTTTAGCTTTTCTCTTGGCATTAATATAAGCATATCCTACAAACAAACTTCCAATAATAAGATATACATACCATTTGCGTAAGTACTCCAAAAAATAGTCTTTGAGTACAAGAATGGTGTTTTTTAACGTGGCATCAGTTTGAAACTCTGAAGTCATAATGGGCATACAATAGTGGAAAAGCAATAGATGGTCGTAAACTGAAATAATATCAGAAAATTGCCTTCCAAAACGTTTTTTGTTTATTCATTAAAAATGAGAGGCAAAGATACAAGAATTGAACATAAAAAGGCATCATTATAAAATGCCGTCTAACAGTATCAAAACGGCATAATCTGACAAAAAGTTAACGATACCGGGATAAATAAGTTAAGGGAAATCAATTAAAACAGAACCCGAAAAATAGGTAGTCAGCATTTTGCCCTCGGGCGATTTGTTGGCACTTAGGTTAGTTAGGAGCATCTGTAACTTTACCTTTTGTGGAGTAGTACTTTGAAAAATCAACTCATTTTGTGCAAGCGTTGGCGGATACTGACCATGTTTGTTGGCCATTTCTAACGCCATACTGTCAATATTCGCCTGCCACAGAACATCAGCACCTTCCTGCAGATAAATATTTCCGCTTTGCGGGTTTTGAGAGATAGAATATTTTTTTTGCTGAAAGGTAAACTCTTTGACGGTTACTTTCTGATTGTTATCAATATTGCGGTTATACATATCTACCATAATATTGCTCAGCAACATATCGTATCCAGTAACTAAAACAGCTTCGGGGTCCTGAACATAAAAAGAGTAGTTTTCTACGTAGTCGGGAATATAATTCAGGGTATCTAACCCTAACCACTTAAAAGCAAGTGTTGGTGGATGAATGGTGTGGAGAGAGTCGTTTATCATCAGGGCTTTGATGTCTTCATTGAAAAAAGGCTGTATCGCTGAAACACCATGAACCCTGTTCAGGTAATCAAAACAAGAGGAAAGGGTTTCGGCATCTTCTTTAGATGGTGCTTTGGTAAATTTGCCGGCTTTGCCTTGTTCATTCAATACCCCATTTGCCTGTAATACATTCCAAATTCGCTGTTGCTGACTATATTTGGAAACTCCCGATGCTCCCCATGGACCAAAAGCACTGAACAAACCCAGCAAACAAAGGCTGAGTGGGAGCATTTTAATATTCTTTTTGGTCGAAAAAATAAAATATATTGTTGTTCCGGTCAACCACACCGCTAACAACAACAGCAAGTATCTTGGTTCTGTAATGCCATAATCAACGACCCGTCTCAGTGCCGCCACATACAACAGCACCAACAACGGAACTAATGCGAGGTAAAACCATTTTGAAAAAGTGTTGATCCATGAGTTTTCTTCCCGGTCTTTAATCGGGTGTACGAGCAGCAGGGCAAATATTCCCAATGTTGAATAACCCATTATAAGGTATGAGACCCATCCTTTTGGAAGGCTGGCCTCCACGACAATTTTTGCTGCATAACTGTATAAAATTATCAGGTAGAGAGTAACTAACGGGATAAGCACATATTGGGTAAATATTTTCAGGCCTTTGGGGTAAGGTTCTTCGGTATTATCTTTATTTGCCTGATCCGGTACACCGGAAAGGAAAAAAAAGGTGTTGAAAATTCCGGCTATAAAGACAAATATCTGAACATATAACTTGGAATTGACGTGAACATTAAACAAGTTTTCGATGGAAACCAGAGCAATTGTCAGCCCGAGAAATAATACCAGGCTATACAAAGCGGCTGTCAGGATATTGATAAAGAGAATTTGGTTATAGGTCCAAAAAGAAGATTGAACCCCGGTAGGTTTAAAAGGTGCAACTGATACAGCAAAGTGTGCAGCTAAACTCAACAAAGCATATTGAATGATATAGTATTCAGGGGCATAATCCCAAATTGAAGGCAGGAAAAAGAAATAGGCTGAAAGACAAGCCAGTCCAATTAATTGGGCTATTATTCCCGCACTTGCATTCGGTTGTTCGTCTGTTGAACGTCCAAATTGTTCGCCGCGCAAGGCAAAAGCCAGCAATAAGGGAATGCCTAAAGCACAAGTGATGATTAAATTGAGCAAACGGTGTTGCTCTAAACGCAAATCATGTTCAATACTGTAAATTAAAACTAAAGTTCCCGTTACGGTTACTAAAGACAATATCGGAAAACGCAACAAAACACTGCTGAGTTGTGTGAAAACATGAGAAAGAGAAGGAAGACGCATGGTTGGATATTTTAAGCATCAAACCTACCTTTTTTCTTTATACAGAGATAATTTGCCAAAGAAAAAATTGATTTTCAATATTGCAATTAACGACAATTCTATTTACTCAATTTTAATACTGAACCGGAAACCTCTATTATTACTTTGATTTTTACGGTAAAATGCTAAATAGATTTGCTGTAATGGGTTGAAATCGGGTTTTAGGTTTCGGCACAAAAACAGCTATCTTTGCCCAAAAATATCTGATAACGAAGTGAAATATAGCAATTACCAAGATTATTCCCAACAAATAGAACGAGGAGAAACTACCTGTGAAAAGACCGTTCAATACTACCTGACCCAAATTGAACAAAAAAAGCATCTCAATGCCTTTTTAGAAGTTTTTTCGACTGAAGCCTTGCAAAAAGCCAGAGAATTGGACTTAAATCGAGCAAAAGGCTTGCCAACAGGAAGGTTACATGGGTTGGTAATTGGATTAAAAGATGTATTTTGTTATAAAGGGCATCCGGTATCTGCTGCTTCCAGAATTTTAGAAGGATTTGTGTCCCTATATTCTGCAACTGTTGTTGATCGGTTATTGCAGGAAGAAGCCATCATTATTGGCAGATTAAATTGTGATGAGTTTGCGATGGGTTCCACTAACGAAAATTCAGCCTATGGTGCTGTGTTAAACGCAGCCGACCCAACTAAAGTGCCGGGAGGTTCATCGGGAGGTTCTGCTGTGGCAGTGCAAGCGGGATTGTGTATGGCGGCTTTAGGCAGCGATACGGGCGGCTCAGTCAGACAGCCCGCTTCATTTTGCAATGTTGTAGGAATGAAACCCACCTACGGTAGAATTTCAAGACATGGTTTAATTGCCTATGCATCTTCGTTCGACCAAATCGGTACACTTACGACCAATATATCAGATGCAGCCCTGATTTTGGAAATCATATCAGGCAAAGATCAGTTTGACCCGACTGCTTCTTTAAAACCTGTACCCACTTTCAGCAGGCTTTTAGAAAACTCTCCGCCTGCCCGGATAGCTTATTTTGAAGAAACACTTACACATCCGGGAATTGACCCTGAAGTAAAGCAGCAAACAGAAGCTCAATTGCAAATGCTTACCCGGCAAGGGCATACAGTTAATCGCGTCAACTTTCCCTATTTAGAATATGTGGTTCCTACATATTACATCTTAACCACCGCCGAAGCCTCCTCGAACTTGTCGCGCTATGACGGGGTGCGATATGGCTACCGAAGCCCTGAGGCAACTACGTTGGAGGAAGTTTATGTCAAAAGCAGGTCAACAGCTTTTGGCAAGGAAGTAAAACGGCGTATAATATTAGGAACTTATGTCCTCAGTTCGGGCTATTTTGATGCATATTATACCAAAGCTCAACGTGTGCGCAGACTATTGCAAAACTCAGTCAACAAAGTTTTTGAACAGCATGATTTTTTAGTGATGCCGACTACTCCAACTACGGCCTTTAATTTGGGTGAAAAATCCTATCAAGACCCAGTTTCTATGTATTTGAGCGATATTTATACTGTGTTAGCCAACCTTGCAGGTGTGCCGGCTATCTCTATTCCCCTCTTTACACACTCCAATGGGCTGCCATTCGGGTTGCAAATTATGTCGCCTAATTTTAGTGAGTCATCATTGTTGTCTTTTGCTCAAAGTCAAATGTTTGATACGACCGGCTAAAGTCTTCAAACTGAGAGACAGGCAACCCATTTTCAAAAAAATTAACTGTTGTCCAAATTATTTAGCACTGGAAAGATGATATATCAATTTTCTCCTTATTTTTGTCTAAATTCTTGTTTTTTAATCTTCTAACTTCTAAACACATAACCATGAGTCTGAATAAAGTAATGTTGATCGGAAATTTGGGTAAAGACCCTGAAGTAAATACCTTTGAAAGCGGTGTAAAAAAAGTATCCTTTAGTTTAGCCACTTCTGAAAAATATAAAAACAAAGAAGGACAGGTTGTCGAAGCGACTGAATGGCACAATATTGTTTGTTGGAACAAGTTGGCAGAAATTGCAGAAACCTATCTTCATAAAGGGAAACAAGTATTTATTGAAGGTAAAATTAAAACCCGTTCCTGGGAAGAGGATGGAAAGAAGCGCTATATAACCGAAATTGAAGCCACCAATTTCCAAATGTTGGGAAGTGCCGGCGAAGGAGGTTATTCCAGTAAAGCAAGTGGAACAGGCAGCAGTGGTTATAGCAATAGCGGAGGTTACGAAAATGATAAAACGACAGAGAAAACAAAGATTGACCCACCTAAAACAGATGAAAATGACGACCTCCCATTCTAATCTAAATTCACCGGAATTCAATTAGAAGGCAGGCGTTTAACCTTGATTTACATAGCTGATGAGCCGCTTTTAGGTATAAATTCATATATTTATACCCCATCTTAATCTACTATCGCAGCAAAGCACATATTTCCGAAAGACAAATCACCTAACACGATTATTTTTATACTAACTTTGCACTTGCTATCCAAACGGCACAATACTTTTTTTGCAAGTATTGCATGGTTTAACTAAAAAATAGAATTTTGGACAGTAGTAGTGCTGATAGTGCCCCTCCTCTCATATGGCTGCTTAATCAATTTGCAGCAGATGTAGTGCATAACATTTGGTTATTCCTGGTTACTTTTCCCGTACTCAATTCAGATATTAACTTCCTGGCAATCGCTTTTGCACTGAGCGTTGTCATAGGCTTAATTTTTCTTTCCGGCATCATGTCCGGTTCTGAAATTGCTTTTTTCTCATTGACTGAAAAACAGTTGAATTTTTTACGTAAACAGGAAACCCCTGCCGGCAAAAGAATTTTACACCTGATTCATTACCCTAATTATCTGTTGGCAACAATCCTGATTGCCAATAATTTAGTCAATATTTCCATTGTACTGATATCAAACTATATCATCGGAACTGTTTTTTATATTCCCGAAGACCAACGCCTCGTCGGGTTTATCGTGAATACGGTATTGGTAACCTTTGTTTTGGTTTTATTGGGCGAACTGACACCCAAAATCTACGCTAATTTTAACAATCTCAGGTTGGCAATTTTCACATCTCTCCCACTTTCAATTGCCTATTATCTGCTTCACCCTTTTAGCCGATTGTTAGCCTTCTCTACCGAAGCGCTCGAAAAACGCGCAGAACATTTGCGAAAAAATTTTATAGGTCAGGAAGAAATCCATCAGGCTATAGATATTGTTGCTCAAGCCGGTAACGAAGGGGAACCCGAGCTGAAGGATATGGATATGTTGAAACGCATTGTAGCTCTCAGAAATACAATGGTAAAGCAAATTAAACGCCCGAGGGTTGATGTGTTTGCCATTGATCAGGCTACCCCTTTTACTCAGGTAAGGGAGTTGACTATCCGTGAAGGATATTCAAGGATTCCTGTATATGCGGATGATATGGACCATATCACCGGCATTTTGTATGCTAAAGATCTGCTCGAATATCTTGAAGAAGATGATGATTTTGACTGGAAAACCTTGTTAAAAGAACCCTTTTTTGTTCCCGAAAACAAGCGCATTTATGAACTACTGAAGGAAATGCAGTTGGAACATACCCATTTGGCTATTGTAGTTGACGAATATGGCGGCACTTCGGGATTAATTACTTTGGAAGATATTCTCGAAGAAATAGTAGGAGATATCAAGGACGAATTTGATCAGGATGAAGAAGAAATTGATATTGAGTTTATCCCTCCAAACTCTTACCGTGTTGACGGACATATTTTACTGCTTGATTTGTGCAAAGCATTGAAATTGGACCGGGATACCTTTACTGAGGTGAAGGGCGAGGCAAATTCTTTGGCCGGTATGTTGTTCGAAATTTCAGGGAAATTTTTAAAAAAGGACGACACTCTGTCTTACCGCAACTTTAAATTTACCGTATTAGAAATAGATGATACCAATATTGAAAAAGTACAAATAGATTTTGTTAAGCAAGATTAGTGCACTGTTGCCAACACCACGTTTTTCTTATTGATATCAGGATATTTTTTTCTTTGGTCTTACCTTTAAGAAAGGTTTAAAGGTGTTTTTATGCCTGAATCCAATAGAACCCGTTATTTATCCGTTGTAAAACAATAAAATATTTGCCGCCATTCATTAATAGCCATGAAAACTCCTTTTTCTGTTTGCCGACCCTATTTTTTATTCATAATATGCCTTGCCTTAGGTTCTTTGTGGTTTACCGCCTGTTCCGAAGATTATGTGCCTAAACCCAAAGCTTATCCCCGCATCATTTTCCCAAACCACAGCTATACAAAGTTTGAAATTCCGGATTGTCCGTTTACTTTTGAGTATCCGGTTTATGGCAACATCCAAAAAGACAGTGTCCGCCTGCTTCAGGAAGACGAGTCTCCCTGTTGGATGAACATTTATTTTAGCGATTTTAAAGCTGAATTATACTTGTCATACAGAGAAATTGACAGCAAAAAAACCTCATTGCCCAAACTCATTAACGATGCCTATACGATGAATGCCAAGCACGTTGTCAAAGCTGATTTTATTGAAGACAGTTTGTTTATCACTCCAAAAAATGTTTCCGGTGTGTTTTATAATGTAGGGGGAGATGCGGCTTCATCTATGCAGTTTTTTGTAACAGACAGCATCCGGCATTTTCTTTGGGCCTCTTTTTATGTAAAAGCAACTCCCAATCAGGATTCTATCGCACCGGTTACTGCCTTTTTTAACCAAGACTTGCAACATCTCATCAATTCCTTTGAATGGAAGCAGTAACACCCTGATTTTAGAGCTTACAGGCGTATATTATGCGCCAAGTCCTGCTGCATGTAGTTTACGAAAGATTTCATAACGAACCGGAAGCTAATTGCACTTCACTATCTAAAAGAGCCCACCCCTAACCTGACACCCCTCTGCCCCCCAAATGGGGAAAGGAGGAGAATTAATAGACGATTGCCATTCATTGATGATTCAAAATTAAACCATAGTTGGTATAAATTAATTGCCACAAAAAAAGGGCGGTTGTACTTTGGATACAGCCGCCCTTTTGTCTTTCTTAAAGATAAACTCCTATCTGATAAGTGTTACATTGCCTTTGTAAGATTTTGGAGTGAGACTGTCATCCTGTCCTTTCAAGTCGTACTGAATCCACCAAACATAAGTTCCCATTGGCATTGAAGTGCCTTTGTTCCATCCATTCCAGCCTTGTACCGGGTCGGAGATTTCGAATACTACATTGCCCCAACGGTCGTAAACCAGCATATTAAAATTGCTGATTTGACAGACAGGGTTCAAGCGCATGATAAACTCATCATTCACCCCGTCGTTATTGGGGCTGAAAGCGTTTGGTACGGCAGGCTCACAGTTTACTACAGGAGGCGGTGGCGGTGGGGGCACAACAATTTCACTAAAGTTGACGGCAATGGAATAATCACCCATAGCTGTTACCGTCAGGTCTAAAGTTGTTACGGGGCTTCCATTGACAGTCCAGTTGCTGAACTCAAAGCCTTGTGAAGCCAGAGCAGCCAAATCTATGATTTGTCCATAGCCAACTGTGATAATATAAGGCCAACTGCTTACAGGTACCCCGTCAATAGTGATGCTGCCTGCATCGGGGTTATTGTTGGTAATGGTTATCTCGAACACGATTGGAATAAAATAGGCAGTAAAAGTTTCGTTTCCGGTAACAGTTACTGTTTGGGTAACTTGTTGAGGATCGGTCAGTGGAATAGTGCCGCTTGTTTCCCAATGGCTGAAGGTAAACCCTTCGAGCGGAGAGGCAGATAGCGTAATGATTGTTCCTTCGTCGAACGTGTCAGTATAGGGCAGCGGGTTGATAGTTGTGCCGTTCAGATCTACGTTGCCTCCATTGGCAGGGTCAGCCGCTACGGTAACGGAATAGGTGGGTATGACAACCTCAAAATAGGCTGTAATAGTATCATTGCTCAATACAGTAAAACTGACATCGGCTGTATTGAGGTCGGGTAGTATTGTGCTGCTATTGGCACCCCAGTTACTGAACTGAAATCCGGCAGCGGCTAATGCAGATAAATCCAAGACTGTTCCTTCTTCCAAAAAGAGATTGACGGGATATGATGGGAATGTAAAACCCCCGGTGCTGATGCTACCCGTCAGTGGAGGCTCTACAACTAAAGTGATGTTATAGGTAGGAGTAGGAACAAAGAAATGGGCAGTGATTGTATCGTTTGCAGTCAGGTTTAACCAGATATTAGGATCATTGATGTCCGGGAAAATGATGTTGTTGTTGATTTCCCAATAAGCAAACTCATAGCCAGTGTTGGGATTGGCCTGCAAATCTATCTGTACATCGCCGAAGAAGCTGCCTACCCAAGGAAAGTCGGTCAGGGTCATTAAATTAAGATTAACCGTACCGGCATTGGCAGGTTCGACCATGACTGTAATTTCAAACGGCCCAACCACATCATAACAATCCACGATTCCCTGGTCAATTTCGGCACAACGGGAGAGGATGAAGTCCCTCAAGTCATCCACATTGTTTTGCCATCCGGTCATGGTTCCACCCCAACGGGCAATTTGACGGGGCATTTCAGGTTCAATTCTTGCAAGTAGCTCGTCCAACAGATCGAGCATAAAATCGCAGGAAAAATAGGTATTGTTCAGTTCGGCGTACCTGTTTATGTAAAGTGCAAAAAAATCGGGGTTTTCCATCAGGCGCATGACCATATCGGTATGTTGTTCAGGGTCGCTGACCTGTGGGACTTCATAATCACAGGGGGGAGCGTCCGGCCCTGTGTTGGGCATACCCGTATAGTTGATATAATGACCAAAAGAGGCATCCATATCCCAAAGTGCATACCTCCATTTCACTCCTTCGTCCTTTCGTCCTCGCCACCAGGCAGTATTCCAAACCAACCAGTCTGCGCAAACAACGTGGACATTGATCAGCATGTAATCTATAAGGCTTAGAACGTTGAGCCTGTCGGTTACATAAGTATAGTTTGCGGGAACCGACATGTCGTTGGTCATGATGTAATCGTGCAATAAGTACCAATCATCCCAGCTTCCGTATTCTTCCCAGGTTGCTCCCCATGTTTTAATAAAATCTATCCATTCTTTGCCCTGGTCATAGTAATAACTCGTAAAGTCGTTATCGTCCACTTTTTCTCTGATTTCATAAACGCCCCAGTATTCTCCATTCAGATAAAGCACACAAGGTTCATAGGAGCGCTCGTCCAGGTCAAGGTTAGCCCTTTGTGAAAGTTCATGTACATAGGCATCGCGGATATGTGCGCCTCCGTTAGAGGCGGGATAGTTATCATTGGCTGCCGGTTTGAGAATAAGGCGTTGAAACTGGTCGCGGGGAGAAATTGCGAAGATTTGACCGCTGATTTCGTCATCATATCCCAATTGGTCGCGGGTGATATAGTCAAACCCCCTTTGGTCATAGGCCCAGGAGTCATTACCGTGTTTGTTAAACTGACCTTCTGCCTCGTCAATCAATTGTCCGGAAGCATTAAACAGCTCAAAAGAGCCAATAGGTTCTGCTCCCCAACTTCCATCGAGCAGTGTTGCTACTTCGGCTCCGGCAATTGACAATATGGGGATGGTGTGGTTTTCATCAATCAGATAAGTATTTGTTTCATACAGGCTCGACAAAATATCGGGGTCGGAACTGATGGCGATGGCTCTGATTACCGTTGTAGATGAAACCGAAATTGGTCCGGAATATAAGGTAGATGCTGCCGTGGGCACTGAGCCATTGGTTGTGTAATAAATGGCATCTGCCGGGTTGATGGAAGAAATTGTAACAGAAACTGTGGACGCATAAGCCCCTGATGAGGGGGATATGTCGGGAGTTGGGGCATACCCTTTCTTAGAATTGTTGTTGGCTGCATTTGGCGTTGGGGCAGTAAATACCCCCCAGGTAGAGGCTCCGTTGGTGATGCGGCCGGTAGAATGTCCTTGTTTGTTGGGAGTCAGGATTTGGTAAAAATCAATGATAGTTCCTGATGGGTCTGCCAGAACGATGGTTTCGTCAACTGCAGTTTGAGTAATATTGAAATTGGTATGCAGGGTTGGACCGACCGTGATGTCGCGTTTAGAGGCAAAAACCACCAAATACCCATTGGCTGCAATATTAACCGACGGAAGTTGCCATTTGGTAGGGTTGTCAAATTTGTCGCTCAGGTAGTACCCATCGAGATTGACCATGGAAGCGCCTGCATTATACAGCTCTATCCAGTCTTCGTATTCGCCAAAGTTGTCGGTATAACTACTGAGATTTGCAGCCGAAAATTCGTTAATAACCACTTGAGCTTTTAACGGAATTATGGCAGCTAAAACCAAGAAGAAGTATAAAAAATGTTTCATAAAAATTAGGATGTAAATCTTAGTTGCAAATTTGTGGCTGAAATATTAGTTGAGATTATTGAAGAAATATAACTTACTGACGCACTTATTATGCGATTACCGCGATATCATCAGGGGCTGAGCGGTAATGTGTTGTCCGGATTTGAGTTCTACGGCATACCAACCATTCGGCAGGTTTCCTAATGGCAACATGACCTGAGTTTGAGTGCCGGAGGGGTTGGTATAGCCCAGGTTAATTTGTCTGACCACTTGCCCCAGGGCATTGCACAATCTCAGATGAACAGGTTCTGCGACATTCGATACATTTAAATCCATCATCACAACATCTGATGAAACAGGGTTAGGATACAGGGTAACGGATAAATCTGCCGGCTTTTGGGGATCTATTGCCGTACTTATTCCTGCAGAATTTGCTGCATTAAAAGTTGGTATCATGCTGGTATAGGGTCCGAGGCCGTTCGGATAGCGACCAAAACTGATGTCGGTTTGTTGTGGTGGAAAAGTGGTGCCATCCACTACTTCTAACAGGGGATTGACCAAAAAGGCGGCTTCGCTTGCAGCACTTAATTTAAAAGTTGTGTGTAGCGGTCCTTGTTCGGGACTTCCATCACACCAGATAATCAGATAACTTTGGCCACTGATGCTGACGTTAGGAAATGCCCATTTATCAAGATTGGTTTCACTGTCGGTAAAAAAGTATCCGTTTAAAGAAACCGAAAAAGAGGCATTGTTGTACAATTCCACCCAATCGTTAAACTGTCCTAATTCATCCGTACCATAAGAGGAATTAGAAGCCAAAATTTCATTTACCACTACCTGACTATTTATTTTTGACAGGGGCAATCCGGTCAAAATTAAAAACAAACAGATAATATGTAAATAAGCGGGTAAATAGAATTTCATGAAAATAATCTATTAAACGATGATGAACAAATAAATAGTAAAAGTACGAAGAATTTTACAATTATTACTAAACGATGTTTGCAGCCATATTGAAACTCACAAATATCCGTATCTGTTCAGCATCTTGTTAAGAAAAAAGAGTTTTTTGAATTTATAGTCTTTTATCCGATAATTTTTAACCCCTCAGAACGAATTTGAGAACTATGTTTTGTGAGTTTCCAAGCAACGGGATAACAATTGTGTATTTATCGCTTTTAGAATATATACCGTATTATAGAGCAATATTATTCTGCAAATTGATTTACTGAGGGTAGTTCAGACAACTGAAGGGCGATGTCAATATCGGCCGGTGAAAGAGGATACTGAAGCAGTTGGCTTAGAGAAACCCAAGCTATCGCGGCATGAGAATTTAACCGGAACTCACCAACCCAATTTGTAATAAAATAGGCTTCGAGTCGGATATAAATATGCTCGTAGCGATATTCGGAGGCAGCAAAAAAACGGCCGGTTTTGGCAATAATTCCAAACTCTTCTTCTAATTCCCTTTCCAAACAGGTTTGAGGGGTTTCGCCCGGTTCTGTTTTACCTCCGGGAAACTCCCAAAATCCGGCCATCTTGTCGCCGGGCAAACGCTGGGCGAGCAGAATTTTACCCTCTTTTACAAGAATGGCTGCCGTAACGGGTACGGGTTTTTCTTGCATGGTTCTGCAAAATGATTGGGTTATGACTTGCGGACAGTGCGCTGTTCGATGCGCTTTTCATAGTTTGTTCCTTTGAAAATACGCTGCACGAAGATGCCCGGTGTGTGAATTTCGTTGGGGTCGAGTTCACCCGGAGCAACAAGTTCTTCTACTTCGGCAATGGTGATTTTTCCGGCCATTGCCATCATGGGGTTAAAGTTCCGGGCGGTAGCACGATAAACTAAGTTGCCCAAATAATCTCCTTTCCACGCTTTTACAATGGCAAAATCGGCTGTAAGCGCATGTTCGAGAATATAATTTCTGCCGTTAAACATTCTGATATCTTTTCCAATGGCAACCTCGGTGCCATAACCTGTTGCGGTAAAAAATGCAGGTATTCCGGCACCTCCTGCACGAATGCGCTCGGCGAGTGTCCCTTGCGGCACCAATTCAACCTCTAATTCTCCGGTAAGTACCTGTCTTTCAAACTCTGCATTTTCGCCCACATAAGATGAAATCATTTTTTTGATTTGGTGGGTTTTCAGCAAAAATCCCAAACCGAAATCATCCACTCCGGCGTTGTTGGAAATACATGTCAATTCATTGATGCCTTTGCGAACAAGGGAGGCAATGCAGTTTTCAGGAATGCCGCATAACCCAAAACCTCCCAACATCAGGGTAGAACCGGAAGGAATATCTGCTATGGCCTCATCTGCGTTTTTTACAATTTTATTCATTTTGCATGGTTTATTTAATATAAGCAACTGCTCATCTCGGTTTTTGAGCAAAGGCAAATATAATGCCTCTTATTGCTTAATCAACACTTTGGCGCTAAAGGTTTTGTCGCCGTCAATAATTTTAACAAAATACAGCCCGTCTGGAAGCACCGGCAGAGGAACTATCCCATCTATGATATTCAGATCAGGAAATAAAATCCGGTTCATGACCTCCTGACCGGTCAGGTTGTAGAGGCAAAATTGAACAGGGAGGTCATTTGCCGACCTGCCCGGTAAGGTGAAATGAAGTTGCTGCTTTGCCGGATTGGGGAAAAGATGGAATTGTTCCGCAGCTTCTGAATGAAGTAAATCCATACCAATAGGAAAATCTTCCGAAAACCAGTAAAGCCCGCCATTATAGGTGCCAACAACCATGTCTAAATAACCATCGTTGTTGAGGTCAGCAATGGCAGGACTTGAGCGGGTTCCGATATAGGCAGGCAGTTGGTTGTCCGTAAGTTTGGTGAATAACATACCGGAATCAAGGTTGTCTTCAATATCGGTATAGACATGGATTTTACCGCTTTCTGACCCCACCATCAGCAAAAACTGCCCTTCGTATTCAATCATTTGCGGTACTGAAAAACCGGTAGGCGAACCGATTTCTTTTACATCCACCCCTCCGAAAAAAGAATTGGTGGGAGATGCTGCATTATACACCGGATTGCCGGCTGTTCCGTTGTTTTGAAAATACCGCATTGCTCCGTTATGGTGTCCGATAATGAGATCTAACAATCCGTCTTTATTGATGTCAATCAGTTGGGGGGTGCTGTACTGAAACACGTCAATTCCCTGAAACTGCTCCTGAAACAAAATGAAATTTGCCGAGCCATCCGGCAAGGGATTGTTTTTAAAATAATGTAAGAAGCCGTCTTTGTCGCCCAGAATCATATCCTGATCTCCATCCCCGTCAAGGTCGCCAAATGTTGGGCTTATACCTAAACGAGGCAGGAGAAATTGCCCTGAAATGTTTGAAAAATTGTCAGTTACCCATTCAAAAACAGGCTGTTCGGGAGTTCCGGTATTTCGATACAGGGCTAAAGCTGTATTGAAATCATAAGATTCGTCCATATAGCCATAATTGGCAATCACGAGGTCCAACAGTCCATCGTTGTTATAATCAAAAAAGGCAGGATTTGCCAATCTGCTCACGTCAATCATGTCGCTGATGAGAAACCTGTCGGTTACATACTGGAACTGCTCGGTAGGGTTTCCGTTGTTTTGATAAAGTAAAGCACAACGGTAATGCTCTGATTGTGCTACCGTATTTGGCGAAACCAGCAGGTCTTTCTGTCCGTCATTGTTCACATCGAGATGGAAGGATGCGGGAAAAGTGTAAACAATAGCGGGAATACTGTATGCCGGAAACAAGGTGTCCTGTGCAATCATATTGGCATCCTGCGGGGTTCCTCCGTTGGTGAGCATGGTGATATTGCTGTAAGAAATATCGCCCAGCAGGATTTCCATGGCACCGTTTCCGGTTCCGGGCGGATCTAAATCTAACACCAGCAAGGTGGAACCGGGGTGAAGTCCGTCTTTTTCCTGATCGCCGGCATTGTCGGGTGCAGCATAACCCTCAATACAGCCAACCTCCAAATCTATGGTGGTGGTAATCCCTGATTCATAAAAATTGCCCCAGCAATGGGTATTAAGTTCAAATTGCATATCGCCGCAGGGGGTGCCGTTTTCCACACTCAGGTTTTGGTAAAAATAGACATGCCCCCCGATTGGTCCGAATGAAAGAATATCGGGGTCGCCGTCATAGTCAACATCTACAATAGCGGGAATATCATATATGGCGACATATATCTTTTCATTATCGGGTTGAAATGTTAGCTGTGGATGTATCAATGTAAAAGTCAGTTTGTTTTCTGAGTCATACTGACCGGCATAAACAGTGATTCCATCTGTTACAGAGGACGTATAAATATCTGAAATGCCATCGCAATCGGCATCTGCAAGCAGCATCCAGTTGCGAACCGGCGGGAAATTTTGCTGGAATTCGGAACGATAGACATAATCGGATTGATTCGGAGTTCCGTTGTTTATAAAGGTCAGCACCAAATCGCCGCTGCGGTCAAAGATGATTAAATCCGGAATGTCGTCATTATTCAGGTCGGCTTCCGAAAACTGTGGATTGTTTAGCCCTCCTGTCCAGGGATATTTGAGTGCTAATCCGCTTTTAAACACCGGCACATCGGTGCGGCGGTAAAATGGGTTTTGCGCATGAACAGAATGGGACCCTAAAATGAACAGGAATACTAAAAGAAAACAGCGCATAAGATGGATCTTTGGAAGTAAGCCGATAATATCTTTCGCATTTTGGTCTGCAAGTTAGGGAAATACCGGTAATTGCGGAAAACCCATACCGGTATTTGAGGCAAAATAAGAACCCGGAATTTACCCGGTTTACCATAAGAAAATGCGATTGACTATTGAATAACGAAAGCCATAGACTTAGGGTTGTCTTTCAGGCAAACCGGAATCAAAAGACAATGCGATTGTTATCCAACCATTCATTTCTTTGTCCATTTCAAGAAAAAGAGCGTATATATTTGCATACGGCCGTTTTTTGTTGGAAATTTGCGTGCAAACTTTTTGCAAATGCACAAACTCATTCAGGAAGGGCTAACCTTCGACGATGTATTGCTTATCCCCGGGTATTCTGAAATTCTGCCCAAAGATGTTACCGTAAACACACAACTTACCTCTACCATTCATTTAAACATTCCGTTATTAAGTGCCGGAATGGACACTGTTACCGAATCGGCGATGGCCATTGCCATGGCACGACAGGGGGGTATCGGCATTATTCACAAAAATATGACCGAAGAACAGCAGGCCGAAGAAGTAGATCGGGTAAAACGCTCACAGAATGTGGTCATCAGCAACCCGTTCCACCTGTCTCCCGATAAACTGGTGTCAGAAGCCAACGACCTCATGGCAAAATACAAAATATCGGGTGTTCCTGTAACCGAAAACGGGCGATTGGTGGGGATTATCACTAACCGCGATATCCGGTTTGAAACCGATCATTCCAAAACCATCCGCGAGGTGATGACCTCCGAAAACCTGGTGACTGCTCCAATCAACACCAACTTAGAGCAGGCACAGGAAATTCTGATGCGCTATAAAATCGAAAAGCTGCCTCTGGTAGATGAGAATCAACAACTTTGCGGGCTGATTACCATTAAAGACATCGAAAAAGCCATCCGTTTTCCCAATGCCGCCAAAGACAACAAAGGCCGGCTACTTTCAGGTGCTGCGGTTGGCACCGGCCCCGATACGATGGACAGAGTTTCAGCCCTTTACCATGCAAAGGTAGATGTGATTGTGGTGGATACTGCTCATGGCCATTCGAAAGGGGTGATTGATACGGTTCGGCAAATTAAAAAAACTTTTCCCGACCTACAACTGATTGCAGGTAATGTCGCCACAGGCGAAGGAACTGAAGCGCTGATTAAGGCCGGTGCCGATGCTATCAAAGTCGGAATAGGTCCCGGGTCTATCTGCACCACCCGCGTCATTGCCGGGGTTGGAGTGCCTCAAATCAGTGCCATTTATAACTGTGCTCAATCGGCTAAACCATATAACATTCCAATTATTGCAGACGGCGGCATAAAATATTCGGGCGATATTGTCAAGGCTCTTGCAGCCGGTGCTCATACCTGTATGCTCGGAAGTCTGTTTGCCGGCTGTGACGAAAGCCCGGGAGCTACCGAACTCTACCATGGACGGCGCTATAAAGTCTATCGCGGTATGGGCTCTATTGGCGCGATGAAACGAGGCAGCAAAGACCGGTATTTTCAGGAGGATGTTCAAAAATTAGTGCCCGAAGGCATTGAAGGCAGGGTAGCCTATAACGGTCCGCTTGCCGATACCGTTTATCAACTCATCGGTGGTTTAAGGGCCGGAATGGGCTATTGCGGGGTCGCTTCTTTGGTCGCACTTCGTCAGTATGCTCAATTTATGCGTATTACTTCGGCAGGGCTGCGCGAAAGCCACCCGCACGATGTACAGATAACCAAAGAAGCCCCAAATTATACTGCCGAAATCAGGTAACGCAGTTTCAGAGTACTATCAATCCTCCGACTTTTCTTTTACAATCTGCTTGAAAAGCAAGGAATACAAACACGCAACCCTGCCGGTTTTCTCAAATCAGGCAGGGTTGCTGCAATAAAGATTGCGTTAAAAAAAACCGAATATTATCTGACTACTGATATTTTCGCCCGCTTCACATCGCCATGTTGGGTTTGCAAAACAAGCATATAAACACCCGAAGGAAGTTGCTGTACGCTGAACGGCAGGCTATACTGAACAGAAGCAGCTATCGGTCCATCAAAAACGGAAACTGCTTTGCTTCCATCCAATGCATACAAATTGATAACTGCTTTGTCCGTTTCGGTGGGTGTAAAACGGACGGTTATTTCGTTAGCAGCAGGATTGAAGTTTGCCCGAAATCCATTAATGGAGGATGGATTGGAAATATCATTGACAGACACTCCTCCTCCAATAGTGAGGTTAAAAGCAAACACCGGTGATCCGGAATTGTCGGCATATTCCCCTCTGCTGTCGCTCACTCTAAATTCAAAAACATCCTCTAAGGCTTCGGTATCGGTATTTTCATAAGTAAGCAGCCCGTTTTGCAAATCGGCCAAGGTGAAACTGTCTGAGCCGGAAAGTTGAACACCATCTAAACGCAAAACCCCTGAATTAAACGAAAGCGGATTGGTATCATTAAAATCAAACACCACATTTTGGGGGTTTGCGGGCAACTCCTCATCATCATGTACATTCAGAATATCGGTGGTAATCGGCATTGTTTCACCCGGTTCAACCTGAAGAGTGTCGTTGACCAAAACCTCCGGGTTCAGGTTTTCCCAATAAAACCCTTTGTTGATTGAATAAAAGGCACAGTCGCAGGTTTTGTCGGGGATGGCTTCATAAAAATCTAAAAAAGGCTCAAACGGCCCATCGTAGTCGAACGAGGCAGTGATGATGCTATGAGCATTCAAAACATCGGTACTGTTGTCAAACTTGGCCAACCCTCCCAACTCTTCCGACAAACCCAGAGTAGTCGGGTCTATACAAGTGTAAGGGGTTACGCCGTCCGCCTTAGTCAGGGTTTCGGTATATTTTAGGTAAACAGTCAGGTCGCCGCTTACTGTATTGGTTATAGAAACGCCTCTGTGCACCAAAATCCCTGCTTCGAGGTCGCTATCTGCCGGAGAGAAGGTAAAGTTTTCTTCCCCGGAATAAGAACTCCCGTCTAAAGAGGTTCGAATCCATATATCCCCATCAGAACCGACCACAGTGCCCCTGTAAGTATCGGTTCTTTCGGCTTGTTCTACTACTGAAAAAGTAACTGAGGTGCCGCTTGAACGCCCGATACAATTATTCCCCTGAGGGCAAGGATTGGAGAAACTTAAAACAAGTTCTCCATAAGTGGGGTAGGTTGGACCATATAGACCGACTCCGGGACCTTTGAAGTTTAGGGTATAAGTAGGGCTGCCGGAGGCGTTGGTGTTAAAAACCAAACTTGCCGAACTTTGTTGGGTAAACTGGGTGGGCGGCGTATATATCAGGTCAAACGGAGATTGCCCGTTAGGTTCTATGCTCAGTGTGGTTAACCCTGAAATGGTGAAGTGGGTGAGGTTCGCTCCTTCCAGAAAAAAACTGTTAATCACCAATGTTTCTGTTCCGGTGTTTCTAATCAAAAAACTCAGGGTAGGTGTTGCCGATGCAGCAGTCGGAAAATGAACGGTCTGACCTTCAGGAACTACTTTCATCCATCCGGTCGAATTATTTACCTGTTCAATCTGTATGGTCTGAGCCTTTAAGCTGACAACCATCAAAAAAGCAATCGCAAATCGTAAAAATTGTTTCATTTTTAATTATTAAAGAGGTTTTAGAAATGGCAAAACACTTATGTTTTTGGTTAGGAAAAATCCGAGCTTAACAACACCGGTTAATCAAAATTGTTTCCCTAAAAACATATATAGTTAAAACACAAAGATAAGAAAACCCCTCCTTTTTTTTGCAGGTTAATGACCACAAATCTTGTTATTGGCTCTGTTTAAATCACGCTAAAGGTATGAATACAAACGGGTTTTTCAGGACAACTCCTGGATTTTTGCGCCCGTAAATTCATCCTTGAATTAAGTTTTTTTTGCCTCTGCAACAACGTATTGCACCCCTGCAACAACCCAATGCACCCCTGCATTGACTTCAAGTACCTGTGCAAAGGGTTAATGCACCCCTGCAATGACTTGCTGTGCCTCTGCAAAAGGGCATTGCACCCCTGCAAAAAAGTAAAGTGCCCCTGCATAGGGTCTTTGCACCTTTGCAATAACTTAAAGTGCCCCTGCAAAGGGTCAATGCACCCCTGCAATGACTCAATGTGCCTCTGCAAAGACTTATTGCACCCCTGCATTGGCTTGTTGTGCCCCTGCATTAAATAAATGTCAACCTACTTTTGGGGTTCGATCTGTCAATTCTTACTACAACGGATTTATAAACCATTTCCGGTTTCTTGTTGCAAGAATTTGGGAATTGAACCAATCGAAGGTGGACTGTCTGAAAAACCGGCTAAAAATCGAGTCTGTTACAAAATCACCCTTAGGTGCAGGTTTATTTTTGGCAAACTGCGGATGTTAAACAAGTTTGTTTATTTTTGAGGGGTGGAAAAAATCAAACCCAACTATTTGGAATTGGTTTGAAGAAACATCATTGCAGAAGAATAACTTTTGAAAATCTATTTAAGATGGCAAAAAACAAAACTATCGAAACCGAAAAAGATGTGTACGAATTTATCCACGAATTTGCCGACACAGAACAGAAGCGAAAAGACAGCTATGAAATATTAGAACTGATGAAATCGGTTTCAGGCTATGAACCCAAAATGTGGGGACCCTCAATAATCGGTTTTGGCACTTATCACTATAAATACAAAAGCGGACATGAAGGAGATGCCCCTATACTTGGTTTTTCCCCCCGAAAATCCGCAATTTCGCTGTATGTATATACCGGACTCGATGAACATGAACATCTTCTGGAGGGGCTTGGCAAGTTTAAAATAGGTAAAGTTTGTATTTACGTCAACAAACTGTCTGATATCAAGATTGATAAGCTGACCCGGATGATGAAAGAAACCATCCAATTTATCAACACAAGGTATGGACAACCCTGATTTTTTCACCTTAAACTTTAAGCTATGTTAACACTCGATTACCGCATCCAAATCAATACCACCCCAGAAAAAGTCTGGACTGCTCTCTGGGACTTCGAACATTACAAAACATGGACCCGCCCTTTTTGCGAAGGAAGTTATTTTAAAACAGATGGTTTCAAACAAGGAAACCGAATCCATTTTCTCGTACCGGAAGGGGAAGGGTTGTATGCCGTCATTGATAAAGTTGAGCCGGAAAAGTATATGGCTTTCAGGCATTTGGGTTCGGTCGAAAATTTTGAAGAACTACCTCCCGAAAAAGAACCACAACCGTGGCCGGAAATGATGGAAATTTACCGCCTCTCTCCCAACGAAAACGGCACCGAAGTATGGGTCAGTGTTGATACTTTGGAAACTTATGCCAGTTCAATCGGTGAAAAATTTCCTTTGGCTTTATCCGAATTGAAAACTATAGCCGAAAACCTGTAATCCACCAAAAGTCTAACCCCAAAGATGAAAACCGAAGAAAAAATCCTTACCCTGCACCCACAAGGTAAAAAAGGGGTAAATATCTCATTAAAAAAATATTTGGTAATCAAAGAGTTTATTTTGAACCTGCTTCAAAATGAACAGGAAATCACGTTTGAAAAAATGATTGCTCTTGCCGAAAATGAACTATCCGCCACTTTTGATGGAAAGGTAGGGTGGTATGTCGTTTCGGTTAAACTCGATTTGGAAGCCAGAAAAATTATTGAAAGAATACCCAAAACCAGCCCGCATAAACTAAAACTTTGCCAATGATTACCGCCATCATTCCGAAACTACCCGCTATTGACCTGAATGAAACAGCACAATATTACCAAAAGCATTTTCAGACCTCAATTATTGGACTTTATGAAGACTATTTGCTGATTAAGTTTAATGATGACCTCGAACTACATTTTTACTTGAATAGAAATTTGGACGTAAAAACAAACCCGGGCATGGTTTATGTCAGGGTTTCTGCCAATATCGAAGTGCTTTACGACCAGTTAACCGAAAGTGGTGCGACATTCCCAAAACTTGGAAGTCTGAAAAAGAAACCCTGGGGTTTGCAGGAATTTTCCATCATTGACCCCAATCACAATCTGCTGACATTCGGGCAGCGATTTTGAAAAACAGGAACTAAATTCCATGGTTCTTTAACTTCTGATGGTAGCCTTTTAATATAAATTGATGGTCTTGCACCCAAAAAAATCCAATGTAAAGATGCAGGTAGTTGTCCGAACCGAAGAAACCGCCGATTATGCAGCAGTTTTTGCGTTGAATGTTTCGGCTTTTGAACAACAAAACGAAGCCGTTCTGGTCAATGCTTTGAGAAACAGCGATGCCTTCATACCCGGACTTTCATTGGTCGCTACTGTTGATAACAATATAGCCGGACATATTCTGTTCAGCAAAATCATCATCAAATCCGGCAGCGGGGAAATTTTTGGCAGTCTTTCCTTAGCCCCAATGGCTGTACTGCCTGAACTGCAAAACCAAGGTATTGGAAGCATGTTAGTCCGCAATGGACTACAAAAAGCGGCTGAACTGGGTTTCGAATCGGTCATTGTGTTGGGGCACGAAAACTATTACCCCCGGTTTGGATTTTTGCCTGCAAAAAAATGGGGCATCACGGCTCCGTTTGATGTGCCCGACAATGTATTTTTGGGAATTGAACTCGTTCCAAACGGGCTAACTCATGTTTCTGGTACCGTCATTTACCCAAAAGAATTTGATGAAGTATAGAAACCCGGCTATTTGCCAAATTGAACACTAACCTTCACAAACAAATATGAGCGACAAAGAAATCATTTCCTGGCTACTCGAAGGCGATGTATCCATTCAATACCAAACTTACCGCGACCTCTTAGATACCGAAAAACCTGAACTTCAGAAAAGAATTGAAACTGAAGGCTGGGGGCTGCAATTTCTCAAACAAAGAAATACAAATGGTCATTGGGGAAAGGGATTTTACCAACCAAAATGGATCTCTTCACATTACACTTTGCTGGATTTAAAATATCTCGGAATTTCACCCGGCAACCAACCCGCAGGTCAAACCATTCAAATCATTCTCCAAAACTCCAAAGGCAATGATGGCGGTATTACTGCTTCACACTCAGGTAGGCCGAGCGATGTGTGTATCAATGGCATGTTTTTAAACTATGCCTGTTACTTTCGCGCTAATGAAACTGCCCTACACTCTGTCGTTGACTTTTTACTTGCTCAAAAAATGAATGACGGAGGTTTTAACTGTCAATCCAATCAACAAGGATGTGTTCACAGTTCTCTGCACACCACCTTGTCAGTATTGGAAGGCATCCACGAATACGAAAAAAACGGCTATACATACCGACTCAAGGAATTGAAACAGTCCGAATCAACCTCCCGGGAATTTATCCTGATGCACCACTTATTCAAATCCGATAAAACCGGTAAAATCATTAACCCCAATTTTTTGAAACTGCGATATCCGGGTCGTTGGTTCTACAACGTTTTAAAAGCAATGGACTATTTCCAGTCAGCGAAAACTCCTTATGATAAGCGTATGGACGAAGCCATAGCATATCTGTTCGAAAAAAGGACAAAAGAAGGATTTTGGAAGCTGACCTCCGGACATTCCGGGTTAGTTCATTTTGAAATGGAACAGGCCGGAAAACCGAGTCGTTGGAACACTTTAAGGGCAATGAGAGTGCTGAAGCAATATCAAAGGGTCGGATAACCACTATAAAAGACCCAAGGCTAAAGTTTAACAATTACCCTTGTCATTTAAACTGCCTGTATATGCTGATCTATGCAGAAACTGAACGGTTAATTTTAAGAGAACTATTGCCCAGTGACGCGCAAAGTATATTTGAACTCGACTCCGACCCCGAAGTACACCGTTACTTAGGTGGCGGCTTAGCCCAAAACATTGGTCAAAGCAGACAATACATTGATGAAATCAGAAGGGACTATTTAACAAAAGGAATTGGCCGATGGGCAGTCATTGAAAAAACAAGTCTTTGTTTTGCCGGATGGGCAGGTCTTAAACTGGAAACTAAGACCGTCAACCTGCATACCCATTTTTATGATTTGGGATTTCGACTGGCCACCAGTTTTTGGGGAAAAGGGTATGCAACTGAAGCGGCGATAGCTGCGCTAAACCAAGGATTTGAAAAATTAAATATCTCCGAAATTTTTGCAGATGCAGATCATAACAATGTCCGTTCAAAAAGGGTGTTGGAAAAGGCAGGGCTTAAACTTATTGAATCCTTTGACGATGAAGGTTATAAAGTAGATTGGTACAAAATCACCAAACAAGAATGGCAAACCAGGAATCCGTGGCATATTTAAACCCAACAACCGGCGTGCAATCTGCCAATGTTAACGGCATGATGCTGCATTGGCTTGAAAAAGGCCGGGGTGAGCCGGTGATTTTGATACCCGGAGCTATTGGTGATTACCGTTCATGGAGTTATCAGACGGAGGAGTTCGCCCAATTTTTCAGGGTAATCTCTTTGAGTCGCCGGTATCAGTTTCCGGAAAAATATCCCAAAGGCGGGAGTAGTTCCATAGCCGATAACTGCACCGATTTATTGGAGTTGTTCCGGCATTTAAACCTTGAAAAAGCTACGCTCGTTGGTCATTCTTACGGAGGGTATATTGCCTTAGCTTTTGCAGAAAAATATCCCGAAAAAGTAAACAAGTTGGTGTTGATAGAACCAAGTGTATTTGGATTTATCACCAATAGCCCCTATAATCCTTTCAAGTTAATTCCGCTTGCCCAAAAAGATTTAGCTGCAGCAGTCTCAATGGTGCGTTCAGGTTTTAAAGGAGTTTTCCCGTGCAGGTTCTACCTGAAAACAGGGCAATATGACAAAGCAAAACTTGCCGTTATGGAAGGTCTGACCGGGCATAAAGTAAGTTTGGACGATATAAACGGGTTATTGCGTCAAACTTTGGAAGACAATATCCTCACTTTTGAGGGCGACAGCCGCAATGCTTTTGACTATCCACTGACAAAGGAAAAATTGAAGGCTATACCTATTCGAACATTGCTATTGGCAAGCCGGCAATCCCCACGTTGGTTTGGTTATATCTGCCGTGAGTTGCGACAGTTTCTGCCCAATTCCGAACTGATTTTTATGGATTCCCCAACCCATTGGCTTCATCTCGACCTCCCCGGTGAATTTAATCAAATTGTCATCCGGTTTTTATCCACAAATAAATAACCGACTCCAATTTTCAAAGAAAACCGGTCAGGCTTGCAGAAAAACTAAAATGTAAGCACAAAAAATATCTTTTTGGAACAAATTGAAAGATTATGACTAATTTCGTAACAACTATTCCTGTTCAGGGAGTATATTGGGTGCAGCGAATTGTGCCCTTTCAATTTTCAGGTAATTTTTTTGCCTCGAATTTTTTGGGAAAAGATATTTTGTAGCCCCGGCAATTCACAACACCGGCTATTAATCAACCATACCGTATGAAAACAGAAAACCCACACCTCAGAAAAACCCTGTCAGTCTTTTTGTTCATGCTTGGATTTTGGCTATTTCATTCGTGGCAACTCTCTGCACAGGTAAGTTGCGGATTGGACTTAGCCAGTAATGATGCTTTCGGATGCACCGGAACTTCACAAGTAGAGTTTAGCTATTTCAACAATACTGACCACACACTCTATTCGATTTTTTTTGATAATAATGCGTTAGGTGTCGGATTTGTGGATGTTGATGATGCCGACCTTCCAACAACTACCACCAATGATATCTACATTATTTATGTGGATGTTCCTGCAGGAGCACCTTCCGGAACCTACACTGCAGCTCTTCAGGTATTAAGTAGTTCAGGGTGCGACCAAACTCAATATTTTATTACCATCAACTTGATTCCACAACCGACCGTTGTAGTTAGTGCTACTCCGTCCCCTACCATCTGTTTGGGTGAAGACACACAACTGAATGCCCTTGTTGACGTATCAAACATCACGGTGGTTATTTCACCCGGAACCAGCATCGGTTTTTTAGACGAAACCACCTGGACTATGACCAACTCGCTCGGTAATTTTAATGGGTTTGGAGGCCCTTATGCTCAAAACTCAACCAATTACACCGATTTAACCAATAACAACCCTCCTCTGACTTTCTTTTTAGAAACTCAGGGTATCTTTAACGATAATGTCGCTGTTTACAACATTCTTTGCAACGGAACAACTATCCTTGCCGGTACTTTGCCGGCAGGACAGCAACTGACGATACCCAATATCAACTGCATACCCGACCTGCTTTATCAGTGGTCTCCGGTTTCCGATCTAAGCGACGCTACAATAGCCGATCCTCTTGCTTTTCCGTCAAGCAATACCAACTACAATGTAACGGTTGATTATTTAGGATGTATGGTAACTTCTCCCGACATCCTGGTTCAGGTCAATACTGCAAGCCCGGGAGCCATCGCAGACAATCAGTCAATTTGTAGCGGCGGCGATCCGGTTCCTTTTGTCAATATCAGCAATGGCAGCGCTACCGGTGCTCTTTCCTATCAGTGGCAAAATAGTATTGACGGACCACAGAATTTTTTTTCTGATATAGCCGGAGCAAACGCCATTACTTATGACCCGCCACCGGGACTGACACAAACCACCTGGTACAGAAGGATAACCAAGTCTTCGCTTGACGGTTTTATTTGCGACAGCGAACCCTCCAATGTGGTTAAGGTTTTGGTGAATCCTACGCCCGAAGTAAATGGTTTCGTCTCTCAACCCGGTGTTGTATGTCAGGGGGATGGTATTCAACTTAACGGCAGCCTTTCTGTCCCTACCCTGCTGCTGAATATTTCCGGTGGTGGGTTTATGGATGAAACCTTTTGGACCATGACTGATGCCTTAGGGCAGGTTGTCGCAACAGGCGGGCCTTACAACTTCGCTTCCGATAATTTTATTACCATTCCAAATGCAAATCCTCCCCTTAATTTTACATTGACAACCATTGGAAATTTTAATGACAATGTTGTTGATTATACCGTTCTTTGTTATGATGAAGCTCTTGTTGCCGGCACATTGGCCGGCGGTCAGTCTCTGACGGTTCCAAGTATTAACTGCCCAAACGGGGATATTCAATATGACTGGTTTCCAACGACCGGATTAGACGATCCCACAGTGGCTAATCCAATTGCCTCCCCTTCTGTCCCCACCACTTATACCCTGACAGCATCTTACTATGGCTGTTCTTCTACGTCCGATGGGGTGGATGTTAATGTTATTCTACCTACTCCGGGCACAATAGGCAGTAACCAGACCATTTGTTTTGGAGGAACTCCCAACATGCTGACCAATATAGCACCCGGAACCGGATCGTCAGCCATCACCTATCTATGGCAAAGTAGTACTACCGGCCCTACTGCGGGTTTTTCAGACATTACAGGGGCTGTGAATGCTACTTATAGCCCGCCGGCAGGATTATCGGTTACCACCTGGTACCATCGCATCGCTATTGCCACGCTCAACAGTGTGTCTTGTAGCAGTATTCCTTCCAATGTGGTCGAAGTAACCGTAGTGCCAAATCCCTCACCAACCATCAGTGGTAATCCGGTTATTTGTCAGGGTGCTAACACAGTTTTAGGAACAGGGTTGTTCAACACCTACTTTTGGCAGGCAAGCAACGGAGGGTCAATTAACGGGGCTTTCAATTTGCAAAACATTACAGCCGCCACTGCCGGAACTTACACCGTAACGGTAGCCGATGCCAATGGTTGTACCGGCTCGGCAAGCCAGTTAGTAACCCAAATTCCTGCACCTTCCATCAGTTTTAGTGAACCAGCCGTCAATACTTCCTGCAATCCACCTTTTAACGGTTCTGTGAGCATTGTATCTCCTGTCGGGTCAACTGTTTTTTATCAATGGAGCAATGGGGCTACTACGGCAAATATCAGTCAGCTTCAGGGAGGAAATTATACGGTTACCGTTACAGACAGCAACGGATGTACCGGTTCTGCTACAATTACTGTTCCTCAAAACACCAGCGGACCAATCATTAACGCAATCGGGACCAATGTTATCAGTTGTTTTGAAGACGATGGCAGTATCATTATCAACGGATTGGCCGCAGGAACAAGCTACGTCCTGGGTTATTCGTTTAACGGATCTGTTCAGCCCAATCAAACCCAAACTGCCGATGCGCTGGGCGAAATCAGTCTTTTCAATTTATCTGCCGGAGATTATACCAATATAATTGCAACTTCGCCCGTAGGTTGTCCTTCAAATGCAACTAATATAACGATATCCGGCCCAACATTGCCTGATATCTCTGTACAAACCAACAGCCCTGTTTGTGAGGGCAATTTACTTTCGTTAAATTCAATTCCAACGGGCGGATCGGGATTTTATACTGACTTTATATGGACAGGACCAAACGATTTCGTGGCTTTTGAAGAGGATGTTACTTTTGCAGCCACTACTTCAAACGAAGGCATTTATCACGTTACCGTTACTGATGGAAACGGTTGTACCGGCTCTGCTTTTACTGAAGTATTCATCAATACGCTACCCTTGATAACCATTACCGGAAATTTATTTGTCTGTTTGGGAGAAAGCACCACACTAACTGCTTTTACACCCGAAGGTGTGGATTATTTTTGGGAAAGCGACTTCAACTCTCCGACCATTACCTATACCCCTATTGCTACAGAAGATTTGACAGTATTTGTAACTGATGCGAATGGGTGTAATTCGGCAGCCACTGTAACTGTTACGGTTTTTGAACCACCGGTGATTACCATCACTCAAGATGTGGACATCTGTTTGGGAGAAAGCACCTTGCTCAGTGCATTTTCTCCAAATGCAACTGATTATTTTTGGAATACCTCAGAAACTGATCCGGAAATTTTTGTATCACCAATACTTACAACCCTCTATACTGTAATTGTTACCGATGTCAACGACTGTACCTCTACCGCAACAGTTTTGGTAACTGTACATTCACCTCCTTTTTTAGATTTTTCCAATCCGGTTGCCAATACCGCTTGCTTCCCACCTTTCAACGGGTCGGTCGGTATCAACACCACTACCGCCGATGACTTTAGCTTTTTATGGAGCAACGGTGCTACTACTGCCTTTATCAATCAAATTCAGGGCGGTAATTATATCGTAACCGTAACTGACAATGCAAATGGATGTATCAGCATCGGCACGATTGATGTGCCGCAGGTAACCAATGGCCCCTTTATTACACTCAGCACAACACCTCCTACTACCTGCGGGGGAAATAACGGCAGCATTATCCTTCACGGTTTGATACCGGGTACTGCCTATTCGGTTGCATTTACCCAAAATGGCAGTCCTCAGCCGGTTCAAACTTTAACTGCCAACGGAGTTGGGCAAATTCTTCTTTCAGGATTATCAGCAGGAAACTACACCAATATTTTTGTAGATATTTCTGAATGTCCTTCAAATGTACTAAATACCGTTTTATCAAATCCTGCCTCACCTTTGCTGACAGCAACAACGAACAGCCCGGTATGTCAGGGTGGCAACCTGATGTTGAATGCCTTTCCATCCGGTGGTTCGGGGGTTTATACCGGTTTCGTATGGAGCGGCCCCGGTGGTTACAGCAGTAACCTGCAAAATAACAGCCTCACTGCCACAGCCACCTCAGCCGGAGTTTATTCGGTTACAGTTACAGACAGCAACGGCTGCACTGCTTCTGCCAATACTGGTGTGGTAGTTATCAATGCACTTCCAACGGTGGTGGTAAATGGAGGAAACCAAACGCTATGTGCAGGACAGACCACCGCTACCATCAGTTTTAGTGGTTCTGTCAGCAGTGCTGTTTACAATTGGGTCAACAACACCCCCTCTATCGGGCTTTCTGCATCCGGAACCGGAAATATACCTGCGTTTACCGCACTCAACAATACCGCATCTACTGTAACAGCAACTATTTCCGTAACTCCAACCGGCAACGGTTGTGTGGGTGCTACTCAAACTTTTACGATTACAGTACTCCCCACTCCGAACGTAACCCTGCCTGCAAATCAGACATTATGTGCCGGAACTTCTACGTCCGCAATTATTTTTAGCGGATTGGTTGGAGGTACGCTTTTTAACTGGACCAATAATAATCCTTCCATAGGATTACCATCATCAGGAACCGGAACTATTTCGCCATTTTCAGCACAAAATACCGGTATAACGCCGGTTAGCGCAACGATATCTGTTTCGCCGTCTGCCAATGGATGTACCGGAACTACTCAATCGTTTACCATCACCGTCAATCCATTGCCAAATCCTGCACCGGTTGCCTCTCCTGCCAATGTCTGTCCTTCAGGAAGTGCTGTACTGAGTGCGTTTAACGGGGTAACATATACATGGAATACCGGACAAACCGGTTCATCTGTTACTGTTACACCTTTAACCAATACAACCTATACCGTAACCGCCACCAATGCCACAGGTTGCAGTGCGGCAGGAAATGTCAGTGTGTCGGTACTTACTCCACCGGTGGCAACAGCATCAAGCAGTAACCCCTGCGTGGGCGGAACCTTGACCCTTAGCAGCAGTGGAGGGAATGCCTATCTATGGTCGGGACCCAATGGATTTAGTTCCAACCAACAAAATCCATTAGTGAGTAATAACTCAACTAATGTATTAAATGGCACTTATTCAGTTACAGTTACCGGTGCCAATGGATGTACAGATTCTGCTTCTGTTCTGGTCGTGATTAGTTCTACGTTAAGCCCTGTCATTACCGGAACTACCCAGATTTGTTCAGGAAATTCTACCACTTTGAATGCAGGTGCCGGGTACAGCAGTTATCTATGGAATACAGGGGTAACTTCTCAAACCCTTACCACTGCCATTGCCGGCAACTACAGTGTAACAGTCAGCAATTCGGCAGGCTGTACAGGCAGTACTTTTACCAGTGTACAGGTTACATCACCTCCAAATGCAGGTGCTGATAACAGTGCCGATATTTGCAATAATCCCGATGAAGGGAACACAATCATCAATCTCAACACCTTGATAACGGGCGATCCGGGAGGAGTTTTCACTCCAATTGGCGGTGCTCCGCCTTTGTCAAACAATAATGATACTTTTGACGGTGATGGCATAACACCCGGGAATTATCAATATAGTTATACGGTTGCCGGAACCCCTCCCTGTCCGGATGAGCAGGCCATTTTGACCATTAACGTCAATGCCTGTATCAGTTGCCCAAACCCGCCAACTGCCAATTTCAGTTATCCTGAAAGCGGCTATTGCCTGGGAAGTGGCATAGTCAATCCGGCCCTTCTCGGAGGGGCTGTTTCAGGTCTATGGTCAGCAACCCCCGGCGGATTAAGCATCAACGCCTTCACCGGCATCATCAGTTCAAATGCCAGTCTCCCGGGAGTTTATACGGTTACAAATACGGTAGCAGAAGCCGGCGGTTGTCCCGAAGCTGTTGCTACTTTCGGAATAACTATCTATCCGCTGCCTGTTGCCAATGCAGGGGCTGATCAGACAGCCTGCGTAGGCGACCTGCTGATTTTCACCGCTTCAGGGGGTCAGACCTATCAATGGTCTAATGGAGATTCGGGTGCAACTACTACCCTGATTGCAACTTCAGCCACCACCCTAACCGTTACCGTAACAGACAGCAACGGTTGTACAGATACAGACGTTGTAAGCATTACTGCCAATCCGCTGCCTACGGTTGCAATAAGCGGAAGTATTTCTATTTGCAACGGCGACAACGCAATAATAACCTTCAACGGAACACCCAATGCTACGGTGGTATATACCCTGAACGACAGCGGAATCAACCAAAACATTGTGTTGAATGCTTTTGGAGTCGCCACTCTGAATACCGGACCACTGACCACTACTACTGTTTACAATCTGGTTAGTGTCAGCACAACGGATTGCAACCAACCCGTTACAGAAGCAGTTACTGTAACCGTAATTCCTCTGCCAACGGCCATTATCAGTGGTACGGCGGGTGTTTGTCTGGGTGAAAGCGCTAGTATAGCTTTTAACGGCACTCCTAATGCTACCGTTTTTTATACGGTAAACGGAGGAACTGCTCAAAGCCTTTTGCTCAATTCAAGCGGAACCGGCCTGCTAAACACAGGACCTGTAACTGCCACTACCCTTTATAGTTTAGTCAGTATCAGTACCGCCGGATTACCGGTATGCAGCCAAAACCTGAGCGGCACTGCAACAATTACGGTAGTTGCTCTTCCGACAGCTATCATTAACGGCAGCACCTCGATCTGTTCGGGCGAATCGGCTACTTTGTCTTTTGTAGGGACTCCCGGGGCTACGGTAATATACGACACAGGCGGAAGCCCGCTAAGTATTGTTTTAAGTGCCGGCGGGACTGCTACGGTCAATACAGGAAACCTAAGTTCCACAGTAATATATAACCTGATTAGTGTCAGCACCACCGGTGCTGCCGTATGCACTCAAACGCTTACCGGCTCAGCAACTGTTACAGTTTTCGCTTTGCCTTCCGCCGATGCCGGTGAAGATCAAAATATTTGTGCGGGAGCAAGCACAACATTTACGGCAACCGGCGGTACTTCTTATGTATGGAGCACAGGAGGTACTGATGCTGTTATCGCTGTCAGTCCATCTGAAACAACCGTCTATACAGTTACCGTTACAGACGACAACTCATGTACAGCCACCGATTCAGTTGTACTGACTGTAAATGAACTTCCACAAGCGAGCATCTTTGTGTCGGAAAATTCGGGCAATACTACCAACGACAACACCATTTGCTCCGGCAGCAGTGCGACTTTGACCGCAGCAGGAGGAACTGATTATGAATGGAGCAATGGAGCAGGTTTTACAGAAACCATCAATGTAAATCCTGCTGATAACACAATATACAGCGTAACTGTAACCGATTCCAACGGGTGTAGTTCCTCCGCTCAAACATCGTTAGTGGTTAACCCGAACCCATCTTTTACTATTGCATTCAGCGCTGAACAACTGGCCGCAACCGGTCAGTTGACCTTGAACACTATTCCGGTTTCTGAAACCAATCTGCCCTGGTCGTATTTATGGTCAAACGGGGAAATGACCGAAAATATTCTGGTGAGTCTGCTCACGCTGTCACCGGAATTAACGGTCTTTACCATTTCTCTTACTGTTACCGACAATAACGGCTGCCCTCAAACCGAAGTCTTTGACATGGCGCAGGCAATCGGAGACGGTGAATGTGAATGGCCATCCATTGACATCAAACAAGACCCCCCTGAAACAGGAGTGCCAAAGGTGTTAATTTGTGTGCTGGATGAACCCGATGCCACTTATCAATGGGGGTATTACACCACAGACCCTTTCACTTTTGCCCCTATACCTTTGACGGAGAATCCCACGGCTCAAATGCAGACCTTTATCATCACCGATCCCGACACCACCAAACAATACGCTGTTTTGACCAACTACAACAATTGCTGGCGTATGGCTGCATTTAGCGGAAAACTCGGACAAACTCCATTAACCGAAGATTTGATCCAAGTTATGCCCAACCCCAATCAGGGCAGTTTTACCTTAACGCTACAAAGCAATTACAAGGGGAATGTTGATGTATCGGTCTGCGACCTGTCGGGCAAAATATGTTTCCGGCAACAATACAACAAATCAGAGGCATTGTTCAACCCAAACATTACCCTGCCTGCGCCAACGGGCGTTTACCTGCTTCACATAACCTATGGTCAGCAACAGCAGGTATTGAAAATCTTTAAATTCTAACATCAGACCGGTTCAATTTTTAAATTCACAATGACTATGAAAAACCTTCTTCTTATCTGTCTGATTCTTTTCTTTACGCTGTTTGCAGGGTTCCAATTTGCCTATGCACAAAACACCGGAATGAACGACAATGAAATGGAATACCGCATCAATAAGCTGTTGAACGAATATAATATTCATGCAACCCTTGTGGACGAAAATGGTGCCTTGTCGCCCTTAGCAAGGCAGCGTTTTCTGGCATTGTTTACCAAAAATGCAAAAGTATATAATGAACTGCCCGATACGCCGAACTTCGGTAAAAAAATGTCTGTTTCCGCTTATGCCGACCAGCAAAGCGAATGGTTTCCTCAAGGGCTGACCGTTCAATTGAGCAAACCTGAAATTTTGAGAAGTGGTGTACATCAGGATTTGAATTACGATTCCATGTTTGTGGTTTCGTCGGTAAAAACCTTTAGCGGAGTGAATAAAGCAGGAGTTAAAGTTGAGAAGAAGTCGAAGAAATTGTATTTTGTTCTTGGTTATGACAAAGACTCAGAGAAACTGATCATTACCGCCATCAGCAATATGGAAGAAACCGCAGTTACTCTTGCAGAGTTCAGAGTACCAAAATCGAAAAAAACAGAAGAAAATCCTCCTTTACAGGTAGGAGTTGGGATTATGCCGGGTTTTGGAAACCTGATTGGGGATTTGAGCGGAACAGGTGCTTTATTTTACGAAAACCTGAGCGGACTGAATCAAACCATCACTTTTAGTTTTGGTACCCATGCCTATCTGTTGCTGAGTGTTGGCAGCCGGATGCAATGGGGAGTCGGTTTAGGAACAAGCCGTCTTTTGCGGAGACTGACTCTCGATTCATACACAGGCACCTATCAGGCTACCGACAACGATGGGGAGAACTATACCAGAAACATCAATATCAGCAACTTAAGCGAAGAATACCTCCAAAATGCGATGAACCTCCCCTTGTTTATCCGGTATAACATCACCAAAACCGGTACATTGAGCGTGTTTACAGATGTGGGTTTTGCCTTCGGCATGAATATTACCGGAAAGCATACTTACGGAGGCACTTTTACCGCATTTAATACGTATGAGCGCACTCAACCCGAAATTTATACATTTACTCTGCGCAGCGAAGAAGGTGAAGAGTTCGATGCCTATAACAATCACTACGGGTTGTATGAAAATCTGACAATTTCTGACCGCGAGATAATTCAGGAAAACCAAAAACTGAGCCTTAAATCTTTTCAGGCAGCCATGCTTCTATCCGTTGGCTCCACGTTTAAGCTCAGCAATCGCTTGTATCTGTTCGGAACTGCCCGCGCTCAAATGGGTATCAGCGATATCAACAACAGTGCTGCACAAAGCGGCAAACGGATGTTGCTACCCAACGCCAATCAATACAACAGCATCATGACCACCCTCGGCAGCCCGCTTCGTCCGGTAATGGTAGGTGCCGAAATGGGCATACTTTTTAACCTGAAAAACTAAAGTTGTCTTAGTTTCAAGGGTACGGAAAAAAGTTGAAAAGCGGAAGCTTAGAAATTAACCCCTATCAACGAAACAGATAAGGCCGCCATCGGCTTAACTTTTTTGGTCAGCAAGGTTACGATGTCTCCGGTGGTGATGCTCAAAAATGATTTATCGCCGATAGAGATGGCCAAACCTGCCGGCATTCGCCACCCGAAGGTTTTATTATAGTATGCTCCGGTTGTGAAATGGAATTGCTGAGGGATAATACCGACATCTAAGCCTACCAAATAACCCGAATTGTATCCATAATCCCGTCTTTGGTTTTTGGTCGGGAACAGCAAATCGGTATAAGCCGTCAGTGCTTTGGTAAACCTATAGGCAACATTTAGCCTGATTTCTGCATTAGTCGGAGTGGCAAAATTTTGTCCGGCCTGAAAAGGCAGTAAATTGGCAAAACTCTTAACTTCTTCTGCAACCTGATAGGTATCAATAGTTTGGGTGGAATCTATGGGCAGCACTTGTGCATCTTCCGCCTGCTTAACATTGTCATTCCACCTTGTTCTGCCAAGATTTATTGCCGCAAAGTCCACACTCAATTTGTTAAAAAACAACAAGTTAACCCCTGCACTAAAACTCTGACCCCTACCCGATGCATCAAATAATTTTCGCGATTTATTGGAAAAAAGTGAATCTACCGTCAGATCGCCAATTGTGCTGTAAAATTCAGAAAAGGAGGAATATCCTGTTCCTGTCGAATCGGCAATGCTCGAATCAAAATGACCAATACCCCAGATATGGCGATAACTTGCTCCCAAAAAAACCTTTACCATTTCGTTTTTGTAGGCAGACCGCCCGTAGCTCAAACTCAATACGCGGGTATGGTTATAAAGTACATTGGCATCCAGGTCGGTCGAGTTGGGATTGTTGTTTCCACCCACATTGTTAGGGTCGTCTGAAAACATGGTTGAAGCATAATTTTGATCTAATGCCATATTGCCGGTAATATAATCGCTTAAGTTGATGCTTAATCCTCCGAAACCTTCCTTAATCCATGATCCTGAAATCCAGGTAATGTTCAAAGCACCATTGAGTCGAAAATTATCCCCGCTGCTTATGATGTTTTGAGCAATTTGGTTTTGAGTTTCAGTCGCAATAGAATCTTTTGAAAAAAGGAATTTTAAGGCATCACTCCTGCCTAAATTATTGCTATAAGAGTTAAATCCCACCTGCATAAGGTTTAAGGTACTCCCTGTTTGTGTGGCTGCACCTAAATAGGCAGGATTAACATTACTGGTACTGCTTAAGATATTGGTTATTCTGCCCCCTCCATAAACAAACTGTGAGCCGCTGAAGGTGGAAAACATTTGCGCCCATCCAAATTGCGGCATCATTATTAAACCAACAAAAATAAAAACGGATAAACATCGAAAATCTCTCATGGCCGTTCATTTAGTATTCAATAAACTTGTTTATAGTTTTCAGCAATCGCATTAACTGTAAATCACTTCCAAAGTAGGTTTTTTGTTACAGACCTGCACCAACTTTTTAAAAAAATATTTGAAGTTTAATTCTGCAAATATAAAAAAAGGTGGTTTCGTACAGTTATGCAACAAAAATAATCACCTCCCCTGTTTTATAACTCAAAGTTCAAAAAACAATTGCAGGTTTAGACGAAATGCAATTTCTGAGACTCATTTTTTATCAACTCAAGCAACCTGCTAACTATCCCTGCCTCTTTGCTGATAATGGATTTTCAACAGTTTGAAACTGCCCCGCCCATCACTTTTATTAAAGCTAAAAACTAAGACAAGGTAAATACAAAGCCTCTTTTTTTCTACAAAATCTCATTATCCGAATTGAGTTATTCCGTGCAAATGGCCTTGCAACCACCAAGTTTCTTCCCCCTAAACCTGTTTTATATTATCCAGCTTCCGACAAATTAAACAAAACCGGTAGTTTTACTAAATATTGATCCAATACCTAACGACAAACAGTTGGGTTTACTTATAGATAGCCGGTGCAATTTTTAAAGCCCCCTCCACACCTTCATCCGGGTATCTTAAGCAGAAATTATTTTCTACCCGCCTCCTACCATTTAGTGTTTAATTCCAACCAATCTGAATATCGTTTTTAAGCACTTGTGTTGCAAAATTTTATACCTCAGGAGAAAAAAGGTGGTTGACAAAAAGCCATTGCAGGGGTGCAATGACCCTTTGCAGGGGCACTTTAGGTCATTGCAGGGGTACATTAACCCTTTGCAGGGGCACTTTAAGCCATTGCAGAGGTGCATTAACTCAATGCAGGGGCAAATTGAGTTATTGTGTAGGTGCATTGACCTTTTGCAGGGGTACATTCAATCATTGCAGGGGTGCATTGACCTTTTGCAGGGATACATTCAATCATTGCAGGGGTGCATTGACCCTTTGCAGGGGCACTTTAAGTCATTGCAGGGGTGCAATATGCTATTGCAGGTGACCAAAATCCTTTTTGTATTAATGAAAAACTAATATCTTAACTGTTTAGGCAGATTGCATTTTATGAGATTGAACGCCAACTGGGCAATTTAGGAATTGCAGAATTTCTATGCCTTGCCATAGAACCGTTCCATTAAAATTATGTTTTTCAATAGTAAAGTTGCCAAATTTAATCGGGTTGTTTAATTTTTTTGAAATTATTTTAAACAAATCAAAACCAATTTGAAGGAACCGTGTTATAAATCTATGTACATATTTTAAAAATGCTTTTAAATAAAGTCCATACCTCTTATCTTCGCTGTCCCAAATTTTAGAAAAAATACTTTGCATTTTAACCAAATACCCCCCCCAAAGCCAATGAAAGCATTAAATGGAAACCTGAATAAAAAAGGTTTAAAAATTGATATTTCCCATAAAAAAAACCTGCACAACAGGGCAGAACTGGATTTGATTGAAAACATAGGTGATCACCATCTATTCACCAATATCAATACCCCTTTGAGGGAGGGCGCATTTGATTTAGACGATGATACCAAAATTGAATTGATTGAAGAGCGATTTGCAGAAATCATGACCATCATGGGGCTTGATCTGAACGATGACAGCTTAAAAGGTACTCCACGCCGTGTTGCCAAAATGTACATCAAAGAAATATTCAGTGGGCTGCATCCGGACAATAAGCCCGAAATTACCCTGTTTGACAACAAGTACGGGTATCACGAAATGCTCATAGAAAAGGACATTACCGTTCATTCCAACTGTGAACACCATTTTGTTCCCATTATCGGAAGGGCACATATCGCATATATTCCCCACCAAAAAGTGATCGGGCTGTCAAAAATCAACCGCCTTGTTCAATATTACAGCAAACGCCCTCAAGTACAGGAGCGACTAACCATTCAAATTGCTTATGAACTTCGCAAGGCTTTGCAAACCCCTGATGTGGCCGTAATAATAGAAGCCGACCACTCCTGCGTCATGATGCGGGGTGTGCAGGACTGCAATTCGAGTACCATTACAACCCAATATCTGGGTCAGTTTGAAAATCCGGATATTAAAAACGAATTCCTTAAACTGCTCGGAAAGTAAATCATTTGGTCTTGTACTCACTGATTTTTCAAAACCGCAAGCCCCTTTCCTTAGTATAATCAGGCCAAACCGGCAAGTAGGGTTGTTGCAAACAACATCCAGTCATGTCGTGATACCTATACAGTTATTTCTCTCTGAAAAAAGAGGGCAGGATGAGTGCCTTGAAAGTTAGAAAACTATAGAATATTTTACTGTTCAAACCTGCTGATCCGGTTTTGTTTGACCGCCAGATATCCGTTGCGGGCACATGCTTTTATGAGGTAAATCAGATTGCCGAAACGCTCATCTTTGGTAAAGCCTTTTTGGTACCGTGCATAGATTTGCTGCCCGATGACCCCGATTTTAAAACAAGCAAAAGCATAGTAAAAAACGAAGTTATCTAAATTGCTTCCCGTGTTTTGAGCATAACGCGCTGCAATTTCTTCACGGCTCAGGTTTCCGGGCAAAGCGGTCATGCTAAACTGTTTCAAAGCGGGATGGTCGTCCGGTTCTGCCCAATATGCAAGCGTGGTGCCCAAATCCATTAAAGGATCCCCAACCGTAGCCATTTCCCAATCTAACACGGCCAAAATTTGGGTCAGTTTGTCCGGATTAAGAATCAGATTGTCATATTTATAGTCGTTGTGTAAAAATGCAGGCGTTTTGGTTTCGGGAGGCAAATGTGAGACAGTCCAATCTGCTAAAAAGTCCATGTCAGTCAAAACATCCGTTTGGGCATTCCGATACCGTTTAATCCATCCCATGACCTGTCTTTCTACAAATCCTTCGGGTTTTCCCAGCCCGATTAACCCTGTTTCGTAAATATTGATCTTGTGGAGATTGGCAAGATTATCAATTGCAGCTTTTGAAATACCGCCCATTAACTCAGTTGTCAGTATGAGGTCTTTGGGAGGACGGTTTCTCAAAATCACCCCGCTCACTTTTTCCATCAGGTAAAAAGGTGAACCGATAATGTTTTCATTGTTACAATACAAAATCGCGGTCGGAACCTGTGGATATACTTGTTTCAACAAACTAATCACCTGATATTCCCGCCCCATATCATGCGCTGATTTTATATTTGCGCCAAAAGGAGGCCGTCGCAAAACATAATCTCGGGTTTGGGTTTCTATCAGATAGGTCAGGTTTGAATACCCGCCCGGATACTGCCTGATGTGAATAATCTCACTAAAATCGCTCAGTTCATCCTTTAAATAATGGTTTAAAGCCTGAAGGTTTAATTCTTCGCCCGGACGAACAGCAACCGCCTGATCTATATTTGACGATAAAGGCATGATTGTTTTGTGTCAAATAAATTAAGAATTTATACAGGAAAAAACGAAAGCCTGATTGGGTTAATTTATAAAAAAGTGACCATTCAGCAAAAAAGTCGTATATAAGCTAATAGATTATTTCCCCCTGAATTAGCTCGACCCTCAAAGTAACACAAATTGTGCGGAAATTGCAAAAAGGCAATTTGAAGCATAAAAAGACGTTTTAGTCAAACCAACTGTAAAAAGTATAAAACTATGTCAAACGCACGAACAACCGGTTTTCGGGGAGGCTTGGTGGTAGCCGTTATCATGGCGATTTTTGCGCTAATTCGCTATTACTCCAGTTCTGAGTACAATCCCGTTTTGGGCGAAAAGCAGATAGTTGCGTTATCTGTAGATCAGGAGATTGCCTTAGGTCTGCAAAGCGCACCTCAAATGGCACAACAACACGGTGGGTTGCATCCTGACCAAAAAACTCAGCAATACATTAAGCAGGTCGGCCATAAAATTGTGTCCTCATCCCTGGCAAAGTCTTCTGAATACGAATTTGATTTTCATTTGCTTGCCGATCCTCAAACCGTTAATGCCTTTGCTTTACCGGGGGGGCAGGTTTTTATCACGTTGGCATTGTATAATCAATTAGAAAATGAAGATCAGCTTGCCGGTGTTTTAGGACATGAAATCGGGCATGTCATTGGCAGGCACTCTGCACAAAGGATTGCCAAGCAACAGTTGGCCGAAGGGTTGAGCGGAGCCGCAGTTTTGGCTACCTACGACCCCAATAACCCTGCAACAACCCAAACCGCACAAATAGCCGCCGTTATCACCAATCTGGTTACCATGAAATACGGCCGGGAAGACGAGTTGCAATCCGATGAACTGGGTGTGCGGTTTATGAGCGAGGCCGGATATGATCCAAATGCCTTGATTGGAGTTATGCAGATTTTAAAAGCTGCCGCAGGCCCAAACCGGCAGCCTGAGTTTTTCAGCTCGCACCCCGATCCTGACAATAGGGTTGAAAATATCAAGGTGGCGATTGACAAATATTATACCGGTAAATAGGCAACTGATTTTAACTCAAATAAAATCAACCGTTCCTGAAACAGCTTATTCAGGTGCTACCCAATCGGCAATAAACACGTTGGTATCTCTGGTTCCGCCGTTGTTCCGGTTTGAAGAGAAAACAATCCTTTTACCGTCCGGCGAAAACATGGGGAACGAATCAAAAGCCGGGTCAAAGGAAATTTGCTCCAGATTTTCGCCGGTAATATCTATCATAAACAGGTTGAATGGAAAGCCCCTGCCTTTTGTATGATGATTGCTGGTAAAAATGATTTTTTTGCCGGACGGGTGGAAAAAAGGTGCCCAGTTTGCGCCGCCGAGTTTGGTAATCTGCCGGAGATTGTCGCCATCTGCATCACACACATAAATTTCCATATTGGTAGGTGCGACCAGATTCTTCGACAACAGGTCTTTATATTCAGCAACCTCTTCCGGTGATGTCGGTCGTGAAGATCTGAAAACAATACTTTTGCTGTCGGGAGAAAAGAATGCACCCCCGTCATATCCAAGCTGATGGGTTATTCTTTTTACATTTGAACCGTCCACGTTCATCACATACAAATCTATATCGCCGTCACGGGTAGAGGTAAAAACGATTTTGCGACCATCGGGTGAAACCGTTGCCTCTGCATCATAGAAATTGTTTTCGGTTACCTGTTTAATGATTTTACCGGACATATCGGCAAAGTAAATCTCATATTCAGGGTATAAGGGCCACACATATTTCCCGAGTTTTCGCCAGTCAACTGTTTCGGGACATTTGGGATTGCTCTTGTGCGTAGAGGCGTATAACACAGATTTTCCATCGGGCAAAAAATAAGAACAGGTGGTTCTGCCGGAGCCTGTACTAATCAGTTTTGGGTTGAAAACTTCATCCGCTTTTTGTGGAATAGCGGCATGGTAAATCTGATCACATTCAATCCCCTTCGCAGGGTTTGCTATCTGAAGGATTAATTGTTTGTTGTCGAAGCTAAAATAAGCTTCCGCATTATCGCCGCCAAAAGTCAATTGCCTGATATTTGAAAAATATTTTTCATTTGGATGAAGCAAAGCAGAATCTGCAGAGCTCCAAACAACCTGAGATTTAACCTTGTTACACGACATTAAAGTGTCATCAACTGCAGGATTGAAACAAAAATAAACTGCGAAAATCATTAAAACCATAGAATGAAACGGATACTTAAACATCTTGACTTGTTATAAAACGATAAAAAGAGGTAAAAAATGGTAATTTTGCAGGCCGGTTAGTAAAATATGCTTTTTGTTTTATTGAATGTGTATGGTCACAAAACGGGCGCAAAGTTAGTCAAATTGCCGGTTTTTTTGTTTCATACAACTGAAGTACCTGCTATTTGAAGAGTATTAAATTACGATTTCATGACAACAATCAAGCAAATACTATGGGTTTATCTGGCCTGCTTAGCCTTATTTCTGAACGCCTGTAAGAACAATTCAGAAGTGAACAATCCGGCACCCGAAATTGACCAAACAAAAGAAGAAGAAGCCGCAGCCATTCGGGATATACCGCAGATAAAGTTGTTGACAGACAGAATTGCCAGAGATTCTGCCAATGCAGAACTGTTTTTTTTAAGAGGTAATATTTACCTCAAAGCCAATATTCCAAATTTGGCCATTGCAGACTTCTACCGTTCCTTAGCCCTTGATTCGGTCAACAGTTCTTATTATCTGGCAGCAGCCGAAGTGTTTTTTGAAAAAAACGATTTGACCACTGCCATCCGTTTGCTCGAAAAAGGGCAGACCTTGTTGCCGGATAGCATGAACCTGAAAACAGAACTGGGTAAATATTACTACTATATACAAAAATACGATACCTCCACCAACCTTTTAAAACAGGTAGTATCGGCACAACCCCAACTTGCGGATGCCCATTTTTGGCTGGCAATGAATTACCGCGACCGGAACGAAGAGGCTAAAGCCATCGAACAGCTCAAACAAGCCATTAAAGCCGATGATGCTTTTTACAATGCCCATATCATTCTGGCTAATTTATTGGCTAAAAATAACAAACCCGAAGCTCTTGCCCAATTCGACAAAGCCATTGCTCTCGATTCTTTAAGTATCGAAGCCCGTTATGGAAAAGCGCTCTTTTTGCAAAACTCGGGCAAAACCGAAGAAGCATTGAACGCCTACCGGCAAATTGTTTTGGTGGAGCCGCAACATGCCGATACACATTACAATGTAGGGTATATCTACTTTAACCGAAATGATTACGAAACGGCCCTCAAACATTTTAATATGGCCATCAGGGTTTCGCCGGCTTATGCCAAAGCCTATTATATGCGCGGATTATGTGCCGAAAAAACCGGAAAAATCACTGATGCCAAAAACGACTACCAAAGCGCACTGAGATTTGACCCAAAACTTACCTTAGCTCAGGAAGCGCTAAATCGGGTACAATGAGTAACTTTGCATCTTATTTTTGTTTACCATCAACCCATAGTTTTTTATCCAATCCTCCGAGCCTGAATTTTCAAAGGCCGGTGATTTAAATTAGTGTTTAGCACGAACTTTTTCAAAGACACAACAAAATGATTAACATTACCTTTCCGGATGGCAACATCAAACAGTATCCCGCAGGAATTACAAGCGCTGAAATAGCCAAATCTATCAGCAACAGCTTAGAAAAAAAAGTATTGGCCGCCAAAGTAAACAACGAAGTATGGGAAACCTCCCGCCCTATACATACCGACTCGAGCATCGTTTTTCTGACCTGGGACGACAAAGAAGGAAAATCTACCTTTTGGCATTCTTCGGCACATTTAATGGCCGAAGCGATACAAACCATATATCCACAGGTAAAATTTACGATAGGCCCTCCTATTGACAACGGCTTTTATTACGATATGGACTTTGGCGGGCATGTTCCAAAAGCCGAAGAGCTGGATCAAATTGAAAAACAGATTCTTAAACTTGCCGCTCAGAACAATCCCTACCAAAGGCGCAATGTAACCAAAAAAGAAGCCCTTGATTTTTACCAATCCAATGAATATAAAACCGAACTGATCAACGACCTGACAGACGGTGAAATCACCTTTTATCAGCAAGGCAGTTTTGTAGATCTTTGCCGGGGACCTCATCTTCCGCATACCGGGTTTGTCAAAGCGGTAAAACTGCTGAATATTGCCGGTGCATACTGGCGTGGCGATGAAAACCGCCCCCAACTGACGAGGATTTACGGAATTACCTTCCCAAAACAACAGGAATTAGACGATTACCTGACTCTGCTGGAAGAAGCCAAAAACCGTGACCATCGCAAATTAGGCACACAATTGGGGTTGTTTGCCTTTAGCGACCGCGTAGGGCAAGGGCTTCCTTTATGGCTGCCCAAAGGTGCAAAACTTCGCGAACTGCTTCAGGACTTTTTGCGCAACGAACAAACCAAGCGGGGTTATAAAATGGTATTATCTCCCCATATCGGAAAAAAAGACTTGTATGTTACCTCCGGGCATTATGCCAAATATGGGAAAGACTCTTTCCAGCCCATTCACACTCCGAGAGAAGGGGAGGAATATTTTCTCAAACCGATGAACTGCCCGCACCATTGCGAAATATACCGCACCCAACAATATTCCTACCGCGACCTGCCTCTGCGTTTGGGTGAATTTGGAACGGTTTACCGGTATGAGCAAAGCGGTGAACTCAACGGACTGTTGCGCGTAAGAGGGTTTACTCAAGACGATGCCCATATCTTTTGCACGCCCGAACAACTGAAAGATGAGTTTAAAAACGTGATTGACCTCGTTACGCTGGTATTCGGCAAACTCGGGTTTAAAGAGTTTACTGCTCAAATCTCTCTTCGCGATCAGGAAGACAGAAGCAAGTATATCGGATCGGATGAAAACTGGGAAAAAGCAGAAAACGCCATCATGGAAGCCGCCGGCGAAAAAGGGCTGACCACCGTAATCGAATACGGTGAAGCCGCTTTTTACGGACCAAAATTGGACTTCATGGTCAAAGATGCGCTGGGACGCTCCTGGCAGTTGGGAACAATTCAAGTGGACTATAATCTTCCCGAACGCTTTGAACTCGAATACATCGGCAGCGACAACCAACGCCATCGCCCTGTCATGATACACCGTGCTCCGTTTGGCTCTTTCGAGCGGTTTATTGCCGTGTTGATTGAAAACTCTGCCGGCAACTTCCCGCTATGGTTAGCCCCTCAACAAATTGCTATTTTACCCATCAGCGAAAAATTTACCGAATATGCCGAAGCGGTGTTAAAACAACTGACCCAACATGATTTCCGGGCAGAAATAGACTACCGTAGCGAAAAAATAGGAAGGAAAATCAGAGATGCCTCTATCCAAAAAATCCCCTATCAACTCATCATTGGTGAAAAAGAAGCCGAAGAACAAACGGTTTCGGTACGCCGGCAACAGGAAGGAGATAAAGGCTCCATGTCAATGGCTGAACTGATCCATCTAATGACAGAAGAATTGAAAGATTAAATTGAACCAAGACCACTGAATTTGGTAAGCAGAGCCGTAAACTGCCTGCCAAACCCGTCCGATTGATTAAAAGCCCGCTTTTACTGATTGGCATCGGCCTTGTTCATTGAACTATACCTCAATTTTGATGATTTAACCACTTAAAAACAGGCTAAAGAACGTTTTTTTTGGGCAAATGCCCATAATTTGGTGTTTGTGTTAAAAAATGATGCAATTTTGCACCAATTAAGGAACTGTACTTTTAACTTTGAAGTTAAACCAATGTTTATTGATATAGTTAAACAATCCGGTTTTATTAAAAAGGATATTTTGAGTACTCCTTTTAAGTAAAACCAACTCAACCACAACAATTTTTTTATTAAATTTTAATTTGATTGGCAAAATTAGTTAAACCCGGTTTTAAAAAACCCGCCGATAGCGGCAAGTTTGAATATCGTATTAACGACGAAATACGAGTGCCTCAGGTTAGGCTTGTGGGCGACAATGTTGAAGAGGGCGTTTACCCCATTTCACAAGCTTTGAAACTGGCAGAAGAAAAGGAGTTAGACCTGGTAGAAATAGCAGCAACAGCAACCCCTCCTGTGTGCCGGATTATTGATTTTAACAAGTTTTTGTACGAAAAAAAGCGCAGGGAGAAGGAAATAAAAGCCAAAACCCAAAAAACGGTCATCAAAGACATCCGCTTTACCCCGAATACCGATGACCATGATTTTGAATTTAAAGCCAAACACGCTGAGCGCTTCCTGTCAGAAGGCGATAAAGTAAAAGCTTTTGTACAATTCAAAGGGAGAGCTATCGTATTCAAAGAAAGGGGTGAGTTGTTATTGCTTAAATTTGCTCAACGCCTTGAAGATTTTGGCGTTTTGGAAAAACTCCCGGTTTTGGAAGGGAAAAACATGATTATCTTCCTCTCTCCCAAAAAAAAGAAACCGACTACCTAATCCCAAAAAATAGCCAAATTTATACCTTACCTTTTACCGAAAAACCTTTTATAAACAGGTTTTCGCAGGGCAAACTGTGCATACAACAAGGGATAAAGCACCCATTCCAATAACTTACCTTTGCCTTTATAGGTGATAAAGTCGCTGATGATGGTTCCCTTTCCGTTTGGATTTGCCTCTATCCCATGTATATGCTTCCAATAGGTGAGGAAGAAGGGCAATTGTTTTCCTTCATCTATAAAAGCCATACCCGAATCCGATTGTTCTGAATGAGTAATTACACTTATCCATTTCTGCCCCAAGCCTAAATTCAGGTGAACCTCATCCCCTGCGTTACAACCGTCAAAACGAACCAAAGTAATGGGGACAAGCGGTGGCTTCAGCGCCAAAAACAAGTCGCGGTTAAACCCTTTGATAACAGTTTGAACATCCTGACCGACTAAAGTGATAATTTTGATGTGCATAAACAACAATGATTGCCTTGTTAACAAACAAATGGAAAAACCACTGTAACACAAGGGGCAGGGAATTGTTTGTTGGTAATTCATTCCTACCAAATTGGAGATGATTGCCTTAAAGACTGTCTAATATCAATTATGGGTAATTTCGCCCTTTAACCATAAAAATCGCATTATACATTCAAGCTTGAAAGGATGACCTGATTGTAGAAAAAATGCATACTACCTACCCAAATGCTGAAAGGTTTTTTTCGACCCTATCTCACCACCGCCACCTTCCCCCGCGCCACAACACCTCCTGCCTGCTCCACCACATACAAATACAACCCCTCCGGCAGATGTGCCACCGAAACGGTTTTGCTCGTTTCCCCTGCGGAAAGAGTAGTTTGCAGGACGGTCTGACCGGTGAGGGAGAGAAGTTTTACCCCTAAATCCCCTGTTACCCCCCAGCCCCCTGAAGGGGGAGTTTGGCCTTCTGTAAAGGCAAAGGTTAGGGTGTTTTGGGCAGGGTTGGGATAAACCTGCAACATGCTCTGTAATTCCCCTCCTTGGAGGGGTTGGGGTGGGTTTCCTACCGTTTGAACAACAACATCCTGCGAATACACCGAAGTATCTCCACAAACGACGAGGGTGAGGGTAACGGTGTAGCTGCCGTTTTCTTCGTATTCGTGAGTGGGGTGTTCTGCCGAAACCGGCTGGCTGCCGTCGCCGAAATCCCAAACATAGTAGCCACCCTGCTCGGTGTAGCTGTTTTGGCTTAGGTTGGTAAAGATGATAGCACCGCCGAAATCCTGGTAACTAAATTCTGCCTGCGGATTGGGAACAACGCCGAAACAGATGGATTGGATTTGGGTGGAGGTATCGTTGCAAACGATGGCTTGCAGGGTAACGCCGTAGATGCCCTCCGTCTGGTAGGTGTGAATGAGCGTATCTTGGGTGCAGGGGGCGTAGCCTTGCCCGCAGAGGTAGGGCGGGCTGCCGTCTCCCCAATCCAGCACGTAGTATCCGCCGTCTATGCTATCGGGATAGGCGTATTGGCTTTGATTGGTAAACTGGAAGCGGGCGGGCAGGTTGGGGTCTTGCGAAACGGAAAACGCCGCCTGCGGAAGGGTGAGCAAGCCCATGCAGTTGGTTTTGACGATATAAGCCCCACCAAGAGACCACAGTTCAGAATTAATTGTTTCAATAGTATCTGCGCGACCCACACAAATATAGCCTCCTAAAGGTTGAGGAACAGGTGTGAAATTATAAAAGTAATCGTGCGATATCCCATAATCAAACAATCGAGTCCACAAAGGTTCCCCATCACTACCTCGTACTTTCATAATGAAAGATTTCCAAAATACACCTATATTCTTTATATTGCCAATACAAATAAAATCCTCTCCAATTTTATGACATTTGACCATTTCACCCCTGTAACTATCAGTAAAATACTGCTTACTCCAAATAGTATTTCTTGATGAATCCAATCGCAACAAAGTTGCATACAACCTGTTGTTATTGATCGGATTTGGTATATTGCTCGCCCCGGCAAGTAAAAAACCTTCATTGTTTGTAAATATAGCGTCTGTTAATCTGTCTTCAAATCCAACGCTAAAAGTCTCACTCCATTCGATTAGACCGTCAGAATTGATTTTTAAGATAGCAAAATTACCTAAATAAAAACCAGTATTTACATTTACATCTGCAAAAGCAAATACACCACCATCTGAAGCGGGAAGAAGTTTATGTATAGTATTACGATATGGATAAGAGCCATAATTATTCCGCCAAACCACCTCGCCATTAGTCATTTTCAGCAACCACATTTGAGTAGGAACAGTGCTTAAAAATGCCTCTCCGCCAACATAATAAGTATTGGTTTCAGGATAATGATGCATACATGCTGCATCACCTTGATATGGGAACTGTTGAAGATTGTAAAAATTGAGCAAATTTCCGTCGAAATCCACCTCCATCAAGTATTGAGTGTCATGAGTTTCGTAAGTTATCGGATTAACTACACCATTATTCATCCGACCACTAATAGCGAAACCTGTTGGAGTTTGGATTAAGTCTCTAAGAACAAAATCGCCGTAATCTTCTCCAAAATTGAACGATATTGTGTCTTCTATTTGATCATTGGTAAAAATCAATTTTACTTTTTCAAAACTGGTAGGATCATTACTGTGACCTAAACCTAATATAACATTATTCCCATTGTAATACACAATTTCATGTATGCTTTGAGCAAACTCTGTTTTTATGTTTTTTTCAAAATACTTATGCTGCGCAAAAATTAGTTTTACTAAAAAAATGCATACCAATACAATTATTAGTCTCCACATGATATGAAATTTAAACTTTAGTGAATTAAAAAAAGACCTTGCTTTATAGATAAGCAAGGTCTTTAAAAAAATCGCTATTTACTGATAATTGTAAATTTACCAACATTAGGCATATTGCTATTGCCTTTGATGTGGTAATAATATAGCCCGCTTGACCAGTTACCAATATCTAAGGTAAATACGGACTTTTTGTTGTCTAATGAACTTTCCATTTGTAGATTACCCCGGGAATTAAAAATCTGTAACTTATAGTTTGTATTTTTTTCAGGAAAATACTGAATAGAAAGTATATCAGTTGTAGGATTGGGATATACAATTACCTTCGGGTCTTTTACAACATTTTTATTTTTAAAATGTACATTCCAGTTTCCTATATTTTCGGCTATTATTGAAGGAAGTTGAGGCAAGGCAAGTATTATTTCTTCACCGAATGCTGTATATAGCATTACTCTTGCATCCATTGCGGCAAGGGTGTTGGTCGCCGCAATTTCTCTTATCAAAGCTTCTTCTTCGGAGGTAATATCGAGGTAAGTTCGGTTGATTTGAGAATCCATAATTTTTTACAATTTGGTTCGTACAAATATAGTTGTTTTGATAATTGCCTGTATTTACCAAACCTCATGGTTTTGGCAAAACTATGAGGTTTTAAACACCCTGCCATTCAGGTTTTTCACTTTTCACTTTTAGTTTTTCACTTTTCACTATCTCACCACTGTCACCTTGCCCCGCGCCAAAACAGCCCCACCGTTCTCAACCACATAAACATACAACCCCTCCGGCAGATGCGCCACCGAAATGGTTTTATGGGTTTCGCCTTTGGCGAGGGTGGTTTGCAACATGGTCTGACCGGTGAGGGAGAGGAGTTTTACCCCTAAATCCCCTGTTACCCCCCAGCCCCCTGAAGGGGGAGTTTGGCCTTCTGTAAAGGCAAAGGTTAGGGTGTTTTGGGCGGGGTTGGGATAAACCTGCAACATGCTCTGTAATTCCCCTCCTTGGAGGGGTTGGGGTGGGTTTCCTACCGTTTGCACGACCACCTCCTGCGAATACACCGAAGTATCGGCACAAACTACTACCGTCAGGGTAACGGTGTAGCTGCCGTTTTCTTCGTATTCGTGAGTGGGGTGTTCTGCCGAAACCGGCGGGCTGCCGTCGCCAAAATCCCAAACATAATAGCCGCCTTGGGCAAGGTAGCTGTTTTGGCTTAGGTTGGTAAATATGATGGTGCCACCGAAATCCTGGTAACTAAATTCTGCCTGCGGATTTGGAGCGAAGCCGAAACAGATGGATTGGATTTGTGTGGAGGTGTCGTTGCAAACAATGGCTTGCAGGGTAATGCCGTAGATGCCCTCTGTCTGGTAGGTGTGAATGAGCGTATCTTGGGTGCAGGGGGCGTAGCCTTGCCCGCAGAGGTAGGGCGGGCTGCTATCGCCCCAGTCTAAATGGTAGTATCCGCCGTCTATGCTGTCGGGGTAGGTGTATTGGCTTTGATTGGTAAACTGGAAGCGGGCGGGCAGATTGGGGTCTTGCGAAACGGAAAACGCCGCCTGCGGCAGCGTGAGCAAGCCCATGCAGTTGGTTTTGACGATATATACATCGGCACCTGACACCGGTTCTGTACGACCTACACACACAAAACCGCCCAAAGGTTGCGGAACGGGGGTGAAACTGTAAAAATAATCGTGCTGTACCCCATAATCATAAAAACGCACCCATAAAGGTTCTCCATCGCTGCCGCGAATTTTCATGATGAAGGCTTTTGTAAAACTGTTGACCGTATCGCGTTTGCCTCCAATACATATAAAGTTGTCGCCATCCTGAATAACCTTTCCTATGTATCCACCTCCTGAACTTTCAGGAAAATAAATTTTATTCCAAAGTTCATTTCTAAGAGAATCTAAACATAGTAAAGAAGGATATTTCTTACTATTATTTACAGCACCCGGCAAATTGCTTCCTCCGGCTATTAAAAAACCTCCGTTATCTATCTGCAAACCATCTGTGCATTGATCTTCAAATCCTATGCTATAAGTATTACTCCACTCTTTATCGCCCAAGGCATTAATTTTTGCCAAATAAAAATTCCCAAAATAAAAAGAAGGATAAACATCTACCATGCCTACTGCATAAACCCCGTTGTCAGGTGTTGGTAGTAGTTTAACTATCGCATTCAAGTGGTCATAATCATCATAATATCTTCGCCAAACCACTTCTCCGTTGGTCATCTTGATGAGCAACATTTGGGTACTGGTACCGCTATACCAGGTATTCCCGCCTATATAGTAGGTATTGGTTTCGGGGTAGTAGAGTAAGGCAATGGCACCTCCTTCATAAGGGAATTCTCGTAAATCGTAATTGTTCAGGATGTTGCCCTCGTGGTCTGTTTCTAAAAGGTAAGGGTAGTCATAGGTACTTCCCATCCAATCATTCCTCCATCCGCATATCGCATAACCAAACGGAGTGGGCTGCATATCCTGACCAACAAACTTTCCTGTTCCATCTCCATAAAATACAACAGATGTATTTTCAATGAGTTTATCAGTGAAAAATAAAAATACCTTTTCGCTTTCGCCCGGATTAATAATTGTTCCCCCTCCAATAAATATCGTTGTGTCATTAATATATTCTATTTCGTGTCCGCTTTGTCCCCAACCCCATGATATACTTTTTTCAAAATATTTTGATTGCCCGTTTGCCATTAAAAAACAAACGAGCATGCCAAAGAATATAACTATATTTTTAAGCATGGTTTTTAATATTTAAAAGTGCTTTTGCTACCACAAAGGAGGCAAAAGCACCTTGTTAAAATATGTCACTTGATTACTACAAGCCGGTTGCTGACAATTACATCTGTATTTGTTATGAGGTTGTAATAATAAACCCCACTCTTCCAGCTACTGATGTCAATATTTAGTTTGCCTCCACTTTTCAGATTTTTGTTATACACACTTATTCCTATAGAATTATAAAACACAATCTTTGCTTCTGTACTATCTGATAAATTGTAATCAATATCTATGCTTTGATAAGCAGGGTTAGGATATACATTGATTACTTTTGAATTTGAAGAGTTGTTCTTAAACTGCAATTGTAACTGCGAAATACTCTCGGCAATAACTTGCGGAAACAGGGGTAGGTTTACATAAATTTCTTCGCCATAGCCCATATAGAGTGCTACCCGAGCGTCCATAGCGGCCATAGTTTGGCTTTGGGCTATCTGGCGCAGTAGTGCTTCCTCTTCCGATGTTAATTGTCGCCATGTTCGGTTGCTTTGGTTGAGTTCTAATTCCAAATCAAGGAACTGCCGGTAGCGTTGTTCTTCTTCGCTTGTTGTAGGCAAGGTGTTTCTAAGTGCTTGCGCCTGAGTGTAGTTTTGCGTTTGCAATGCCCATGTAATCAATAAGCGTTTGGCAAAATCGGTATTAACGCTGTTTAATAATGTTATGGCGGCTGTGGTATCTTGTTCTTCAGACAAATAGTACCAGTATCTTTTAAATAAGACATAGTTTCTTTGCCGCTCCTCTTCTAACTCTTCAATCATACCTTCGGGTATTTCCTGCCAGGTATGGCAGCTTACACTACCGGATAATGTATAAACACACTCATCAGATTCAATAACATTACCTCCGCCGGGAGGTGGAGAGTCTAAAATAGAGGGTAAGAGTTCGGGGGTGCCGGGGCGGTAGTTATAGGTAAAGGCATCATCTATCACCGATACGATGTCGTACAACCCCAAGGTGCTTACAAAAACATTGTCGGCGGGGTTGGGGAAAAACGGATCGCAATCCCCTTGGTCGTCTAAAGCGCCTATAATGCTATTGGGTGTATCGTCTTGCAACAGCCAAGGAGCTACATTGGAGATAAATTGGTTGCAATACAAGAAAGAACCTATGTTGTCGCCTATAAGCCATGCACCCACCAAATTATCTTGCAATACACATTCCTGAGCGATATTGGTTTCCCAACTGTTGTTGAGCAGCAGCAGGGCAGCACCGGTGTTGTTGATATGGTCGTTGTAGATAGAAAATCGGGTACTTACGGCGCAAATACCAAAATTATCGGGCGAATTTGGCCACAAACCTGTTATATGGTTACTATTAGTGCTAACCCTGCCGCCAAAGGCTTGGATGGCAAAATTGCAATAAGTAAATGTGTTTTGAGTAACAGTAAATTGGTCGGTACTGAAAGGAGAATTAGCGGCAGAAATTCCAACTCTGCAATTTTGAAAAGAGTTATCCTGTACTATCCAGCTATTGGCATAAAAACCTCTGATACCATATTTCAGATTGCCAAAAGAATTATTATTAACAATTCGCAATCGGGCATACGCTTCGCCGTAAATACCGGCTTCGCTTTGGAGCGGCATCATACCGGGCAACACATTAAACGGATATGGTAGTGCGCCGCTATTAAAACCGGTGCCTTCTATCTGCGACCAAAGCGTACCAAGCGGCGGCGAGTTGTTGAAATGGCTTAAGTTGATACTTTGAAAGCAGGCTGTTAGTGTACCCGCTTGGGTGCGTATTACCCCTCCCGATGAGTTAACGGCAACTCCTGAATTTGTAGCTTCCTGCAATAAAATCGGGGTTAGTGTTTGACAATAGGGGCTGTTAGGGTCGGTACATAAGGGGTCTAATTCTATAATAATCTGATTTGCCATATCATCTACATCTAAAAGCGGCAACCGCATACCTGCCATACCGATTATGGCTTCGGATAGACGAAGATCGCCGGTGCATTGCAATACGCCATAGTTAGGTAAGCCATCCAGTTCAATCATGCGTGGGTTGCCTTTTCCGGGTCCAACGACTTGTATGCCCTGCCAAACGGTGTTGCATAGTCCGCTCATGACTACGTTCATTTGTATTTGTAAAGTAGCTCCTTGTTCTATAATAATGCGTCCTTTTGAACCAAAACGCAAATCAATATCGAGCAACGTAACTGTAACGCCTCTTGGAAAAATAATGTCGGTATTTATTCTAATAATACCATCAGTTGCAGCACCGAAAACGGTTTCCAATTCATTATTGCCCACACCTGAACTCCATGTACCGGTACTTTGCACGACATAAGCCATATTGTCATATACCATCGTTAGTCCGTTAGAGTTTTGGTCTATCAGGAAATCGGTGTCATGAAGACAACAGGCAAGTTCGTAGGGGTTGTCAATTATTTCGGGAGTATCGTCTTCAGGTGGCGGGCAGCAAAGCGCAACGGTGGTTACTTCGTTTAGCGTTTCCGAACAGCCCCATTCATTGCTCACCTCATATAGGATAAGGTAATTACCTTCTATACCGGCAATAAAGGTATAGGGGGCAATGAGGTCTGCATCGTTGCCATTGGGGTCTATTATTGTTAGCACTCCATCGGGCGGTGTAAAGTTGAGTTGTATCACATCACCAATACAATATTGTGGTTGCAAATCGTCTATAACAGGCATATCGGGCAGAGGGTTTACGATTATAGCAACATCGTCGGTAGTGGAACAGCCGTTAACATCGGTAACGGTTACTGTGTAGGTAGTAGTTACGATAGGACTGACTGTAATAGACTGACTTAATTGGCCGTTGCTCCATAAATAGGTGTTGCCACCGGTGGCAGTGAGTGTGATTTCCATGCCAAGGCAAATAGCTTTGTCGTTGCCTGCGTTAGCAATGGGTAGCGGGTTTACTGTTACTGTTACATCATCGGTGGCAGTGCAACCGTTGTTGGTATCGGTAACTGTAACAGTGTAATTTGTAGTAGTAGTTGGGGATACGGAGATAGTTGGGGTTATTTGTCCGGTACTCCACAGGTACGTGCCCCCGCCTGTTGCGGTGAGAGTGGTAGTTTGTCCAGTGCATATACTTTCGTCTGCTCCAGCGTTGGCAGTGGGTAGCTGGTTTACATTTACAATTACATCATCTGATGCCGTACATTCGTTGGCTCCTGTAACGATTACGGTGTATGTGCTTGTGGTAGCAGGTGTTATTGTAATGGTGGCTGAGGTTTCACCAGTGCTCCAACTAAAATTTATGCCTCCTGTTGCGATGAGAGTGGCGGGATCACCTGAGCATATGGTTTGGTCATCACCTGCGTTAGCAACTGGTAGCTGGTTTACCGTTACAATTACATCATCTGATGCTGTACATTCGTTGGATCCTGTAACGATTACGGTGTATGTGCTTGTGGTAGCAGGTGTTATTGTAATGGTGGCTGAGGTTTCACCAGTGCTCCAACTATAATTTATGCCTCCTGTTGCGATGAGAGTGGCGGGATCACCTGAGCATATGGTTTGGTCATCACCTGCATTAGCATTTGGTAACGAGTTTACATTTACAATTACATCATCTGATGCCGTACATTCGTTGGCTCCTGTAACGATTACGGTGTATGTGCTTGTGGTAGCAGGTGTTACTGTAATGGTGGCTGAGGTTTCACCAGTGCTCCAACTATAATTTATGCCTCCTGTTGCGATGAGAGTGGCGGGATCACCTGAGCATATGGTTTGGTCATCACCTGCATTAGCATTTAGTAACGAGTTTACATTTACAATTACATCATCTGATGCCGTACATTCGTTGGCTCCTGTAACGATTACGGTGTATGTGCTTGTGGTAGCAGGTGTTACCGTAATGGTGGCTGAGGTTTCACCAGTGCTCCAACTATAATTTATGCCTCCTGTTGCGATGAGAGTGGCGGGATCACCTGAGCATATGGTTTGGTCATCACCTGCGTTAGCAACGGGTAGCTGGTTTACCGTTACAATTACATCATCTGTGGCAGTGCAACCGTCGGCATCGGTTACTGTTACGATGTAAGTGGTGGTGGTTATAGGATTGGCTGTTGGGTTAGCTACATTTGTATCATTTAATCCATCAGATGGCAACCATATATAGTTATAATTAACAATTGGGTTTGTGCCAATACTAATGGTGATGCCATCATTACATTTTTCCACATCAGGTCCGGCGAAACCGGTAGATGTGCTTTGGCAACAACAACCTTCAAATAAAAAGTTAACAATAGAATTATTTATTTGCACACAAGGTACATTGGGTGTAGCGGTTGCAGTTGCAACTATGTTTATTGGAAACTGTATTTCTTCAGGTAGGCTACATAAAATATTTAACTCAAGAACTAAATTAACGTGAGGTTGGAATTAAATTTAGATAAATAATAGTGGGGAATAGAAAAAAGAGGTTGTGGTTGATATAATTTTGAGTTTGGAAAAAAAATCACCAACCAACAACCCCTCTATTCTTTATGCTTCTTGTTATAACAAAACAAACTGGTATCGTTGTACATAGAGATTGACGATTTATTGCTTGACTATACTAACTGCAATCAATCACACTGTATTTTGGGTCATAAACCTCGGGACGAAAGCTTGGTTTAAGTCCATCGGAAATAGCCACAATTCTTGTATTTTACCAATTATCCGGTTACAAAACTTTTCAATACTACTATGAACAACTCATTTTGGGCGAATTTAACCATTATTTTCCGAAAGCCCTGGCTATAAGCACTTTTTATCATTGATACACAAATGCTTGCCGGTATTAGTGCTTTGGATGTTACGTTCATGTGAAAAAGCCCTCAAAACAGGCTGTTACTTCCATAGACGCAACCAAATTACCGGTATGCCATATACATCGTCAAAGCCAAAATCGGGTGTTTAAAGACATCGCTGCCAAAGGTAAGACCTCCACAGGTTGGTTCTTTGGCTTGAAGTTGCATTTAGTCATCAACCAATTCGGAGAAATTGTTAAGTTTGCGTTTACTGCTGGAAATGTGGCAGACAATAACCACAACTTGCTGCGCTATCTGTTGGGCAACTTGCAGGGCAAATGCGACAGACAAAGGCTATTACACCAAACTCTTTGACGAATTTGTTAAACAAGGTTTACAACTTATCCTAAAACCAAAGAAGAACCGTAAAAATCAATATCCCGCTTTGCCTAAAGGTGTCTCTCTCAGTAAAAAAGAGCATTGATTGAATCGGTAAATGATATTCTGAAAACAGTTTGCAATTTAGAACACACAAGACATCGCAAACCGGAAAACGCTGCTACACATTTTATGGCTGCGCTAATTGCCTATCAACACTTAGATAAAAAACCATCTGTTTTTATCCCCAACGAAAATAATTACACAAACACCATCCAATTTGTTGCTTAATATCACTTAATCCCTTGTAAAATAAGGCTCCAATTTCCAACCTCACGTTAAATTAGCACAAATACCGGGGGTTAGAAGCGTTTGTGCTTGTCCAAATTCGTCAAAATCGCCTTCATCGTTAAAAGCAAGGCTATATGTTGAAGAAAGATTTTGAGCTTGTAAGTCAAGTAATATAGAAGTTGCCGGGCTTTCTTCGTTCAAACAGATTTGGTAAGTTATAGCAGCCTCATTATTTATACAATCGTATTGGGGGGTTCCGTTTATATTAATAATGGGAACACAAGATGATTGAACAATAACATCATCTATAAATATACCGCAAATAGAACCTTCAGTATTTTCCGGATAAGTAGCGTCGGCCACGAATAATAGATGTTCAATGTCTTCTGTAGTGTTGTTTATCCACATAATTGAATAAGTTTCAAAGGGAGGGGCTAAAGTCCAAATTCCACTTGGATAATTGACTGTAGGAACAAGAATAGCACATTCAGGCAAATTGTTTGTAATAGGGTACGCAGTTGCGTTACATAATGGAATTTCAGTAGCAGGTGGACAACTAATGAAACTTGTGGGGTAGTTATCTGCCACTCCATTGTAATTTATAGGTATTATTGTTGCCGGCGTACAATTTTCAGGAGAAGTATTAACAGCAAATATTCGCAATAGTCCGGAAACATCATTTGGTAATAATGAACCGGAGGATGCTTTAAATCCAATGGTAATAGTACAACCAGGGCTGATTGGATGCGATAAAGGGAAAGATCCATTTTCTCTAAACAAACTGGCATCAGAGTTTAACTTTACGGCTAAATGAAGATTTTGATTAATGCTAGGATTCAAGGGAAAAATATCAGGAGAAAGATGTTGATTATCAAAGGGATATCCAAATTGATTGAAAAATTCATCTATTTGTTCTCCATAATTACCTACTCCATGTGTAAAATCTTCGAAATTGCCATAGCATACAAGGTTACAGTCCACCGAAGCACATTCCATGGGAATTGGGTTGCTCATAACCAATATGTTTACAAATCCGGTTTCACATTCGTTATTACAATTAACCGAATAGCAAAAATAGTAATTACCCGGAAGCAGTGCGGTTATATTAAATAGTGAATTATCAGTATCATGATCTACCAATAATCCACTTTGACCAATAAAATTTGTTAGAACACCACAATCGGGTAGAAAATCTACTGTAACACTATTGGAATAGATGTCATTCTCTAGTAACTCATCATGCGTAATAGTTAAAGTTGGGCTTTCAGATATGACAACGATAAAATTCTCGTTATTTATTAAAGAAATACAATTACTATTACTACAGCCTTCTGACAACATAGGATATCCCAGATTGCAGAGTATTTCTAGTTCTGTTAAGGTTATTATTCTTCGTGTTTCTGCCAAATCTATTACCGGGTGCATTACGTAGTCATCTGTATTTGAAATCCCTGCTTCATCTTTACAATCAATCTGCAAATGGCTTAACCGATTTCCCATATCAGGGGATTCTGATAAAGTGCGATTTATAGGTGCTAATACTGAACTGCCATTTGGTGAAAATACTACATTAGTATTGCAAGAACCATATAAAGCACTCGGAACTATTGAAGCATAGTTAAATATGTAAGGTTCACAACAGCTACCAATTAATATATCTTCTACAATTAGAGGTACATTGTTTGTTGATTGTATTTGATAAAGAAAGGCATCCCACTTTGAAAAAGTGGCTGTTCCCTGTGTAGAGGTAGGTGCTCCAGTGTTGCTTATTCTTGATGCAAAACCTAATATATGTAATGCTTCATGCAATGCTACAGTATATAAATCATATTCGTTAGCTGCCAAATTAGGTGTTGTAGAATTTAAATCTTCGTCCAAAGTGTGCCAATTATAAGTATGCTCGATCTCAAAGTGTTTAATCAACAAGAAACCGTGTTCAAAATTTTCAGAAAAAGCAGTTCCATTCATAGCATCAACGATTGTAATATTGGATAGCCCACAAGTTGAACCATTCCAAAAAGGGCTACCCCCGCCTAATACAATGTCACTACCACTTTCAGGCAAGCCATTAGCTTTAATAACTGGTATAGTAATTGTCCCAGTATAACTCATTAAACTAGCAATATAATGAAATACTGAGCAGATGGTTTCTTGTTCTTCTACTGTCCACGAAGTACCGCTCTCTGCGGTAAAGACTAAATTAAAAAAATTACTGTTACTACAACTACCCCCCATTAATTGGACGTTATTGGTGTTATTAATCAATTCGCTCAATAAATATGTATTACCAAAACGATCATAAAAAATTGGACCATCGCATTGTTCTATGTGCGGTATAGGAGCGCGCAAAATCGAACCGCAAAAAGAATTTTGCCCCATTAACACATTACCCCCCCCCATATATATAGGGAAAGCGATACGAACAATACCATAGCTTTGTGAAAAAAGCTGCATTGAAATCTAACATGTTGTTTCATGTTTTTTTGAATTTAAATTAAAAACAGGTTTGTTTTTTTGATGAAAATAATACCCAGTGTTGTTAAATTCCCAATTGCGTGGTAATGTACAAAAACGCATTATTAGTTGTAATGAAATAATTAGAAATAAAAAATGATTTCTGAGAATTTCAGTTTTTAGAGATGTGGAATGAACAGAAGCTACACAACGAAAATGATGTTATTCAACCGATATGCCCCCTAACCTTTACTCACCATAAGCCTTCATCAATTCCACCACCTCAACCGCCTCTCTCACATCATGCACCCTGAGAATAGATGCTCCGTTGAGCAAGGCCAAAGTATGTAAGGCAGTTGATCCGTTTAACGCTTTATCGGGATTAACACCCAATACCTTGCAAATCATTGATTTTCGCGACACACCGGCCAAAATGGGTAGCCCCATCAGTTTAAAAGTATGGAGATTCCGCAGCAGTTCGTAATTATGCCCAACCGTTTTACCAAACCCAAATCCCGGGTCAATGATGACATCTTTGATTCCTAAATTTCTGATTTCATTTAACTTTTGGATAAAAAATTGCATCACTTCCCGAACCACATTTTCATATTCAGGTCTATTCTGCATGTTTTCCGGTTTTCCCTTCGAGTGCATCAAGATATAGGGTATTCCTAATTCTGCAACCATAGGCAATAATCCCGGATCTATGCTGCCTGCTGAAATATCATTGATCATACCCGCACCGGACATAAAAGCCTCCTTTGCTACTTCAGCTTTAACAGTATCTGCCGAAATAACCGCCTCCGGAAACCGTTTTGAAATCGCTGTAATTGCCGGAATTACCCTGGCAAGTTCTGTCGAAGTATCAATGATGGCAGCACCCGGACGACTTGACATCCCACCGACATCAATAATTGCCGCACCATTGTTCAACATCTGTTCAGTCTGACGCAAAAGTTCTGATTCGGTAGAATACTTCCCTCCGTCATAAAAAGAATCAGGGGTAACGTTCAAAATGCCCATAATTGCCGGACGGCTTAGGTCTAATAACTTCCCCCTGCAATTAAGGGTGCGATGTTGCGATAGTAATGTATTTTTGTCCATATTCCCTGTTTTACTCATTTTTTTGTCTTCCTCTATAGTAATACTTTTGATTTTCAACTAAAAGATTAGTTATAGTGTTACCTTTGATTAACTTTGCAACACGATTAATGCCCAAAATAATCAAACTAATAATGGTCTGTTTATTTGAACAATTATATTTATCGCCTTGTTGGGAAAAACAGCCCGCGCCAGAAAGGACATACCCTGTCAAAGAACGGGTTTGTAACAAAGTAAGGGTTGATTTTATGGCCGATATCTGTTAGAAAAACAAACATCTTTACCATGTATGAGATCGGTGTCTAAATGATAGAAATCTCTTTGTTCAGTCTGGTTTGGAAATTTATTTTAAGTAAATAAACACCCCACCTCTTTTTTTACCCTTGTCAACAAATTTATTCATTTTCAATAATCAACCGTAAAACATGACTATATACAAAATCTTCGCCATCACCGCAGTCATTGCGCTCGTCATTTCGCTGATTGCCGCAGCAATCAAGCGCCCAGCAAGCATCTCAGAAGTGTTGGCCGGTTTTATCCGTTATTTTCTCGGTGCTTTTTTTATTTTTTCGGGAGCGGTAAAAGCAGTTGACCCTTTAGGCACCGCTTTTAAAATGGAAGAGTACTTTCAGGTGTTTGGTCAGTATCTACCTGCCCTTTCAGGATTTTGGGAGTTTTGGGAAAATCTGGCGTTTCCGGTATCGGTCTTTATGATTGTGTTGGAACTCGTCTTGGGTGTGGCTTTAATTTTGGGTGCGATGCCAACCATGACCTTATTTTTATATGCTGCCATCATCGCCTTTTTCACCTTTCTCACCGGTTTTTCTGCCATTACCGATAAAGTTACCGATTGCGGTTGTTTTGGTGATTTTCTTAAACTAAAACCCATCACCTCGTTTTACAAAGATATCGTGCTTTCAGCTTTGGTTGTTGTGCTGATTTTCTGGCGCAAACACATCCGTCTATTGCTGAATAATCGTATTTCTTATATTGCGTTGGTGGTAATTACATTAGCCTCTTTAGGATTTACGATGAGCAATTATTACAATCTGCCCATTGTCAATTTCAGAGCTTATAAAGTTGGAACCGACCTGTTAAAAGGGAAATCAACGGAAGGGTTAGATGAAGGGCTTATCAAAACTTATTATACCCTGACAAAAGTTGGCTCAAACGAAACCAAAGAAATTGAAAGCAAAGAATATACTTCAAGCGGTATTTGGCGGGATTCAACCTGGGTGATTGACAAAGCTAAAACCCGTCAGGAAGTTGTTCGCGAACCCGAAATGCCCAAGATTAAAGACTTTATCGTTTTTAACCGCAACGAAACCGATGTGGCCGATTCCCTGCTTTCGATAAACGGATTTCACCTCTTTGTTACTTCCTACAGTATTGACAAATCGAGTGCCGATGGTTTTAAAAAAATAAACGAACTCGTATTAAAAGCTGCTAAAGACGGTATTCCAACCAATGGTATTTGTTCCGGCAATTTAGATAGAGCCGATGAACTCGCCGATAACTTATACAAATTCCATACTTTGGATGCTACTCCAATTAAAACATGGATGCGCTCCAATCCCGGAGTTACGTTGATGGAAGGCAGTACAATACGCGGGCTTTACCATTACAATCATTTGCCTTCTTACGAAGAACTGAAGAAAATGATGAAGAAATAAATCAACTTCTTTGTGCCTGATAAAGAAACACCAAGTAAATGCACAAAGAAAAAAAGATTTGCACAGAGTAACACTGAGTAATTGCACAGAGTACCACAGAGTATTCTTTGTGAAACTTTGTGGTTAGCTTTGCGAAACTCTGCGTTAAAAAACAATTGAAAAATACACGTAGAGATAAACTAACAGGAATTGTTAATACCCGAATATAACGCTATACAAATATGCGCTGTACCATCATCACCATTGGCGACGAAATCCTGATCGGACAAACCATAGATACCAATTCTGCCTGGATAGCCACAGAATTAAATAAAATCGGGGTAAATATTTACGAAATTCTTTCAGTTGCCGACAACGCCGAACATATAAAAAATGCGCTGGACCGAGCTATCATATCTTCTGATATCATTTTGACAACCGGCGGACTTGGACCCACCAAGGACGATATTACCAAAAATACCCTTGCAGAATATTTTAGCGTTCCAATGGTATTTAATCAGGAAATTTGGGATAGTATCGAAGCTTATATGATTAAACGGGGACGACCTGTTTTAGACAGTCTGAAAACAATGGCGGAACTGCCCGAGAACTGCGAAGTGCTTAAAAACGAACGAGGAACAGCCGCCGCTATGTGGTTTAATGAACGGGGGAGAATTATTGTGTCCATGCCCGGTGTTCCGCATGAAATGAAAGATTTTGTCAGTCGGGTAATTATTCCGAGGTTAGAAGAGCGATATCAGCTTCCTGCTCTTGTACATAAAACCATCATGTGTGCCGGTTTGGGTGAATCTATCATTGCCGAAAAAATAAAAGACATTGAAAGCAACTTGCCGGATCACATCAAATTGGCATACCTGCCAAGTTATGGAATTGTCAGGTTGAGGCTGAGTGGTAGCGGTACGATACAGCAAGATTTGGAAAAAGAAGTATTAGGGTGGCGGCAAAAAATTGACGATATTTTACAACCGAAATACGCTTATGGGTATGACGAAATGGAGTTATCCGAAGCAATCGGCATTTTACTGACCTCAAAAGGGGCTACAGTTTCGACTGCCGAAAGTTGTACGGGCGGGTTGATCGCCCATAAGTTTACAGAAATAGCAGGCTGTTCGCGTTATTTTAAAGGGGGGGTTGTTGCATATTCCAACGAACTTAAAGAATCTTTGTTGGGTGTAAATCCGGAAACCCTTCAAAAATACGGGGCTGTCAGTGAAGAAACGGTCAGAGAAATGGCAGACGGTGCTCTAAAAAGACTAAAGACCGATTATGCAATTGCTGTTTCCGGAATTGCAGGGCCAGACGGAGGGTCAAACGTTAATCCGGTAGGAACCGTTTGGATTGCTGTGATCAATTCAAAAAAAGAAATTACAGCAAGCAGATTTTCATTTTCACCCCATAGGCATATCAATATTGAACTTTCGGCAAACTATGCCCTCAACCTGCTTCGCCGGAAAATTCTGGAAGTATAAGCAGCCTGTTTCTACTCATTCCGGTTTGTAGTTTTCGCAAAGCATTTGCAATCATTGTGTTTTATCAAATCTGTATTTTGTTTCCTGACTTTTTTTGCTCCTGCTAATTAGCACCGGATTGATTACCAAGCTTTAAAATATTGGTCAATCAACTGCTACCCTACTCTATTTATCTTCAATTTTAATGGAGATGCTTAAAGTTACTCTCTTTTTTATGCCTTTTTTAGGCATAGAATTACGGCTTTGATTTAGATTCTAAAATCAACGCAACTCCTTGTAAACAAAGCATTCACAATCTGATTTAGTTTTTGTTTTGGGCAGGTAAACCTTGAAAAACGGCTCAATTTTGGTTCGTTTGCGGGTATGGCATGAGCATATCTTTGCATCATCACAAATCAAAAACAATTTTTAAAACTTTTCAAACTAACAAAACACAATGAAAACCAATTTCTTTTCTCTCGCCTCCGCAGTTGTTGTTCTTATTTGTTCTTTAGTATTTAACGCCAATATTCAGGCACAAGATTATGATTATGACTGGACTCAAACGCCGGAGTATCAACAAATGTATAACGACCTGATGAACAACGTAAACCAAACCTACGAAAACACCTACAACGAAAGAATGAGTGAAGCTGAAGCCATCATGGAGCAACAAAAAGAGAACGAACAACTTTACTACAATGAGTTGATGGAGATGGTCAACCAAAGCTACGAGGAAACCTATACCTATTGGATGGGCAGATATGAGGAAATCATCGCCAACGCCAACGCAAATGCCAAAGTTTTGGAAGCACAGTTAATCGCACACGGACAGGCTGTCTATGCTCAAGCCCTTGCAAATGGAATGAGCAATGTTGCCGCTCAAAAAATGGCGGTAAACACCATCGGAAATTTGGCAAGCACCAACAGCATCACCAACTCCTTTGGCAATAGCCTTACCATGAGTATTATGAACAATTTTCCGAACGGAAGCGGGGCATTGTATAAATATGCTGATGGCTCTGTAGGTAACTGGGCAACAAAATATTAAAATCAGCAACAGACAAATAGTCAATCAGATAAAATTAACAAACACATAAACCCACAAAAAATCATGAATACATCTTTGAAACTTCAAACCTTAGTTCTCTTTTTCCTATCCATCCTTTCGATAAGCGTATTTGCTCAACCTATGAGCATCAACGGCAAAAAAGGCAATGACAACACAGGCGATAACCTGATGCCGATGAGCATTAACAGTCCCAAAGCGAATGCCTTGTTTGGGTTTATACAAGCAGGAAATCAATCGGCACAGATTACTTTAAAAGTTGGTAAAAATACGATCCAGTTTCCGGGTATTGCAACAAAATACACTGCCGAAATTTCCGAGAACTTCCAACTTTATACTTTGGCCGATATGTTGAGGGATGATTTAAAAGCAGACATTACCCCTGTACCGGCCCCCGAAAATTACACCGACCCCGGTACTGCCAAATTTTTCGCGCTCTCTATTCCAACCTCTAACGGCACAGTAATAAAAGGTATTCTTGCCATAGGCATAACCGGTGATAATCCTTTTGTGAGAGTTCCAAGCCCTCTGCCTGCTTGGTTTTAATATAAGGTTGTTGTTCTTAATCATACATACCCCTGATTATTCATCGGGGGTATTTTTTATTTTGCCTACTTCTTAACCTTAGCCATTGCCCTGACCGGAAACGTTCCGACTCCTTTAAATTTCGGAGGAATGGCACTAAAAGTAAACCCTTCATCTGGCAATGAAGATAAATTGCACAAGTGTTCGACGATTAAAATTTCGGCACCTAAAAGTGCAGTATGAACAGGGCGGGTTCTGCCCAAAGTATTGTCAATATTATGAGAGTCAATCCCCACCAGCTTTACTCCTGCATCTCTTAAATATAAGGCTGCGGCTTCTGTCAAATACGGATGGTGTTCGTAATATTGTTCAGTATTCCAATGTTCATCCCAACCGGTATGGATTAAAACAGCCTTGTTAGTAAGACGGAGATTGAAAAAGCTTGATTCTGCAATTTCGAGAGATTGGGTATAAGGCACCCTGACGATGATTGCATCGAGATCAACCAAACGATTCAACGCTATTTCAGACAGGTCTTTACCATGCTCAAAACGATGAAACGGACAATCGAGATAAGTGCCGGTGTTTGACACCATTTCAATTTTTCCAATCTGAAAAGTTGTACCTTCTTCGTAAAAATCCTTCGACTTTTCTCTGCTCAGGTAATCACAGATAACCGGAGCCGGTAACCCTTTGTAGGTGATCAGCCCGTTTTCAATGGTATGGCTTAAGTCTATATAGGTTACTGTTTCCATTTTAGGGACTTCCGGTTTTTCGCTTTAAGTTCCCCTTTAGTTCTCCATCTGTTTGTCCTTACCAATCAGTTAATCACCTTTTGTTTGGCCTTAACTTTTATGGTATAGGAAGTAACGATTCCTCCTGTCAATCCGCTGATTAAAAAGTCTATAAAATTGAATCTGGTAACGACCTGACAGTTTCCATCACCGGGCGTATTGACATTAGTTCTTCCGATTGGCAAAATTCCCCAGAAAAGCCAGAGTTGTTTCCCTTTTGCATAGGTGTACTCCGTGCCTTTCATTTCTTTGTATTGGCCAACATTGGTTTTTGTGGTCATGCAGGATGAAAACATTGCCGTAAATACAAAAATCACTGCTAAACACCGGATTGTTTTTTTATAATCTGCATCATTTATAGTTTTAAAATAGTAAAAAAAGAACAGTGGAATAAGTCTGAAGGAAAGAAAAACAAATCGGAATCCGGTTTTATCTAATGCACCACAATGACCTTACCTTTTGCCACCTGAAGGCTGTTTTGCTCCAGAATATAAAAGTACAATCCGGGTTGCAGGGCATGATGTTGCAGGGTTAACTTGTTGTTATCAGATTCCTTAACAGGAATGGACATTAAGGTTTGCCCCTGAATATTGGTAATTCGCAAAAATGTCGGGGTATTTTGTTTAATCTGAAGATTGCTCAGCGTAAAGGTAGTGTAGCTGCTGAATGGATTAGGGTAAACGCTGACCATGGGTTTTACATTTTGCGGGATGTCAATAGAATTAGGCTCCGCCAAATCGGTTACCACAAAAACATCGGTAGCTGCTTCTACTACATGACCGCTTCCGGGAGCATCGGCAGTTTCAAATATCAAAACCATATTGGCAGTGGGAGTCATATAGTCGGATACATGCACCAAAGTTTGAGTCCAGTTATTGGCACTACTGCTTGCAGATAGGTCTTCAAGTTCAACGGTATTGATGCCGTTTGAAAGTGAAATAATGAGATGGTCGTTTGGTGCACCGGAACCTCCGGCATTTGCAAACCAACGGTAATAACTGATTTGAGGATCTCCGTAACCGGTCAGGTCAAAAACCGGAGAGGTCAGTCTGGTGAAGCCATCATCTACATCATCTGCTCCAACGCTGTTATCGGTTGAGTTTCCGGTAACATAGCAGGCATCGCTGATATCGCCCTCAAGATCAAAATTTGGATTCATAGGCTCTCCGCCGGTAGAAGTTCCGTTGGGTTCGCCTCTTTCCCAAATTCCTCTTGGAGCATCTCCCGTAACCGTCCATCCGAAATCTAAAGCAAAGTCGTCATAATATCCCTGGGGCAACTGTATGACTAATTCACCGGTTTCCACACTCATAAACTGGCTTCCGGTTTGTTGGGTGATATATCCCCATTTTCCGGCTATGACATTATAATCGGCACTAAAAATATTATTGATGGCAAATTGTCCGCTTGTGTTGGTAGTTGTGTTGAAAGACACATCCTCGTTGGCAAGCAAAACGGTGGCATTGGCAATAGGGTTTCCGTTTTCTGCATCAACCACCATGCCGGTAAAATTAAACTGTGGCAATGCTTCTAAGGCTGCATTGAGCGATAAAGTTTCGCCATTGGTAAGTGTTACAGTATATGTAACCGACTGGTAGCCGGGATAAGAAAATGTAATAGTATAGGTTCCGCTTGCGGAAACCCCGGTTTGGTAAATGCCTGAAAAGCCGGTAACAACTGCCGAAGAAGGGACTTCGGTGATGGTAACTTCAGCATTTGCAATTGCTGCTCCTGTCGTGGCATCGGTAACTGAGCCGTTCAGATAAGCTGCCTGAACATAATTGGGTTGAAGCACAACCAACCCTTCTTCCATATCGGATGCAATGATTAAACCCGAAGGGAGATAAGGATAAACTCCCCAGCATCCGTTAAATCCGTTTCCTGAAATAGTTGGAGCAGTATCGTAGTTTGCTACCAGAATCACAGAATTAGGGTTCGTGGCATCGTGAATGGTTACGCCATCCCGATAATAGGCGGTTACTAAAAAGTTGCCAACAGTATAGACGTTGTGCGGAATACTTCCGGTATTGGGAGTAGTCCGTACACGGTGCAATTCTTGGATATCGCTCAAATCTGAAACATCGTAAGTCGTGATATAAGAGGCTGTTACCTCGTCTGTGGTAAAGATTTTGGTACCGTCGTCGCTTAGCGCGCAGTTATGCGTAAAATTATTGGGTGTGGGAAACGAAGCCATAACAACAGGATTAGACCGGTCGGTAATATTGACTACAGATAAAACACCGTCATAAATTTCGGCTGTCCACATCGTATCATTTCTTACAAAACCGTCATGAACATAACGGGTATCGTAAATGCCTACAATTGGCGGATTTTCGGGGTCGGCGTTCAGGTCAACAATGACGGCATCTTCGTTAGAACCCCACAAATAGGCATATCCTTTTTCGTCTGTTGAAATAGTATGTATGGTTTGAATGTCCACTGAGTAATTCGGATCATTGACCCCTGTCCAAAACCAGCTATCAACCGTTTGAGGCAGGTTGCTAAGGTCAATAATCTGAAGCCCTTCCTCTGTTTCGTTGGTGATATAGGCATAATGTCCCCAAGTTTTCACCTCTCTCCAAATTCCTTCAGGGCCGGGAACAAAGGCCACTTCAACCGGTGCGGCAGGGTTTTGCAGGCTGACAATTGAAGTTCCGTTAAAAACACCAACAACTGCATATTCAATCCCGGATTCTGCATCAACATATCCCCAAAGATTACTCAATTGCTCGCTATACGGCAACTGACCAACTAAAGTTAAACTCGATTGTGCGGTAAGTGAAATAAAATGTATAAAAAAGGACAAAACTATTGCTATTACTCCGGATATGCCGGATTGCAAAAGAGACTTCATAAGGTTGCAGTTTTTTATGTAAATAAGGAATAGAAAACAAAGCAACAAAGTTAATGCTTTATTCTTTGTGTATCCTTTTAGCCTCTAATAAAGGACTGCAATCTTTAAATAACGACTTTATTTTTACATTTCAGCTTGGTTTTTGCCACGAATGCCCTAAATTTTCAGGGTTTACCTCCATTCAGTATTAATTGGAATGAAAAGAGACCGGGCTTTGTATTGTTTTCAATCAGTATAAAACAATCAAACATCAAGAATACCGGTCAATGTAAATAATACTTTTTAATAAGGTTCTGAATGTTTTTCAAAACACAAAGCTGCAATATTGTTTTTAATCAAGGGTGCTCAACGGGTGCTGATTTGTAGGCTTCCAAACATTGGTAAAGCGGTTGGTTATCTTTATGAATACAATCGCAAAAACGGTTACAGGCCATAGGTTTTTCTTTGTGTTTACACTGATTGTTACAACCGGTGATTGTATTTCTTGGAACAAGCTCATAAATATTGGTAACTGTAAACCCTACAGTCAAAACAGTTGCCAAAACTCCTGCAAAAAAATATTTTGGAAACCGGTTGCTCAAATGTTTGTAGGGAGGCATTTCTACAAAACCTTGCACTTGTTTAAAGGGTAAAATAAATTTTAGTTTGTGGTAGTCCCAACAAAGCAGATATAAGTTTGCCAATACCATTAAAGGAGAACTCAGGAGCGAACCTTCAAAACGGACAGACAGCGATAGAATGAAAATATTAAAAATAATGGGGAAATAAAGTACTGCCCCGAGGGTAGCTGTTCGTGGGATTAGCAAAAAAATGGCGGCTGTGAGTTGCAATATCCCGATAAAAGTGTAGTAATAGCCGGTACGGAACAACGCATCCAAATAGTTTCCCATCGGATGAACGGCAGAAAGGTCGGTAAACCGTTCGCCAAGAATTTTGACCATCCCCGAAGGAATAAACCCTGCCGCCAATGTAATTCGGTTAAACAATGCAAAAAACCAAAGCCATCGGTTTTCTCTCGCTTTGTAATGTAGTTGGTCGAGTTTGGAACTGATATTCATAGTTAATTTTTAAAAACAAATACAAAGTCCAGCAACATCCCCCTGAAAGTTTATCAGAATAGCTTGTTAAAAGGAAATTTGTTGACGCAAAAACAGCCCTCCATGTTGCATTTCAATTTTTTGAACCTGCAAATTATTTACCCCCTCTACGATAAGCATTGGCGTTTTTTAGAGCGCATTGCATCCATGACACTAAAGCAAGTTGGAAACAGTTTCGCCTACAACTCCTGAACTTCCCATTTGGGAGTTCCTTTTAAACCCGATGTATTGTAAAAATCTATAAAATGGAGTTTAAAGTAAAAACCCTCTTTGTTTTTGATGATGTAGTTCAGGTTGGGATTGGTTGAATAAGTATCGTTGACAAATGTTTTCCATTCATAGCCTATCGTGTTGATGTCGGAAGACAAGGCAATATTAGCTATATCCTGATAAGTAATTTCTGAAAACAGACGAACAGAATCTTGGGTTGCATAGGTTTGGGTTCGGTTTAACAGGCAACCGGTTACTAAATAAGGGGTAAAAGGGTCATAAAAAATGTGGAGGTATTGGGTAAAACATAAGTCCCAGTTTTCTTTTGGCGGCTCTACCTCCACAATTTGACCACCGTTGGAAAGGCTCAGAAACGTAAAATTGTAAAGACTGTCTTTTTCAACCTGAAACTGGGTTTCGTTCGAGCCGTTAAGGTTTGCAAATCTGAAGGTATAACCGGTTTCATTCACACTTAGGAATTGAATTTTGCGAAATCCCTGATGCAATCCGGTATGGCTATACCCCCGGTCGAGGATATAAACTTCGTTTTTTTCTTTCCAGTTGCCGATTGCCGTGCTGTCGAGGTTGCCGTTAGGGTTATCCCAATTTTTGTTGAACTCAAACCCGAGTGTGTCGGAAACCGATTCAAAATCGGTAATTCCGGTATTGCGTGCAAACATGGCTTTAGAGGTGTTGAGTATAATGCGGTAACCGGTTTTCGAGGTTTCAAAGCCCAAATCCCAATCGGTTTTTAGGTTTTGAGCGATAATCGTGTTGGTTTTTAAATCATAAAAAATCTGATACCTGTAATCTGCACCCATTTCTACGGATGAGGTAACTACTTCACCTGCATTGTGTTGTGGAACCGGAAGTTCTTCTTTTTGGCAACCGGAAAACCATAAAATAAGAGCGATGCAATACCACCCGACAACAATTCTTTTAAAAATGACAGGAACTTCTATTTTCATTCTTTGGTATGCAGGTTAAAGTCGAGTTTTACAAAATAAGTTCTTCCCATAGCCAAAGGGATGGAATTATTGGCCGATGAATGTGCATTTCCTTCGGCAATACCGGATATGTTTTTGACATCGAACAGGTTTTTGCTTCCAACAGTCAGATTTATATGTTGCTTCCATATTCTTTTGGAAACTGATATATCCGCCATTTGGTAGTCACGGATATTCGTTTTTACAATTTCATCATCGGACGAAAGTCCAAATGAGGGGAGGATTCCGGTGTATTTGTAATACAATGAAAAGACCATTCCGGTTTTTTCCCAGTTGTATATCATATTGCACCGGGCTTCGGGCGAAAAAGCAAATTTGCCGGTATTGTAATTTTCTGAAAGCTGATTATACCTTCCGATATATGCACCCCCTGCATTGAGGGTAAGATTTTTCCACTTAAATTCAGATTGCAACTGTATGCCAAGGGTTTGAAACTTTGTCAAGTTGAAATAGGTGTATTCTATTTCATTTTTTTGAGCCAGCGTAATCAGGTTGTCAATATAATTGTAAAACAAGCTGAGATCGGCTTTGACATTGAGTGTATTGATTTGCTTTAACAAACTCATATTGTAGCTCAGGTTATGCGAATATTCCGCTTTAAGCGCTTCATTCCCTGTGATGTTATGGTTAATGTCAACAAAAAAGAAATAGAGCTCTTTAAGTGCCGGTGCTCTGAAACCTCTTGCATAAGACAAGCGCATGGCAAAAGACTGGAAAGGTTGAAATTTGAAATTGACCGAGGGTACCAACGGGGCTTTATATGCCGTATTGTAGAGGATTCGAAGTCCGGGACGAATAACGATGTCGGGATATAGTTTATATTCAACACTGCCAAAAACAGCATAGTCGCCGATAATTTTTTTGCCGTTTTTAACCCTTAGCCCTGTGCCTGTTTCGAGTTTAATGTCGTAACCTGCTTCAAAATTTAGTTTAGAAGCAGGATTGGCAGAACTGAGACTTGCCCTCGAAACGATGTTGTTAAAAATGGTAGTATCCTGGTCTCCTGAGTTGAGGCTTAAAGTTTCGGACAAAGAAGTCAGATCTTTAAAAAATGTGCTTTTGATGCGTTTAAAATGAGTATGTGCGACCAGAATATTGGTAAAAAAATGTTGGCCAAGTTGTCCGGTAAGGTTTAATGAGTTTCCGAAACGGCGGGTTTTATAATAATCATCGAAGGCATTTTCACCATAAGGTGCACGGGGTAACCCCCGATTGATCACATTTTCTGAAAAGTAGTCTGATGTAAATCCCAACTTGAGTTGTCTGAAATACTGTCCGGCATAGAAAGTGCCAAAATATTGCTCTTTAGGTTTCCAGTCATCATATCTTGAAGAATCGGCCAATTGTGGTTTTTCTATATAAAAAGGCTGCTCGGTAGTTTGCCATCCGTCAAAAAAATTTCTTCCTCCGCTCAAAGAAATAATGGTATTCTTTTTTCTGTAACCTAACCTTGCAGTCGTGTTATACTGGCCGGTACTTTCGTAATAGGCGTTCAAATCGGTGGAGAAAGTTTGTTTTTGTGTTTTATTAGTAATGATATTGATGGTTCCTGCGAGTGCATCGGTACCATAATTTACCGAAAGAGGGCCTTCGACAATTTCTATCCGTTCCACATTGTTCAGGTTAATCTGAGAAAGGTCAATGTTTCCGTTCATGCGGCCGGTAACGGGAACTCCATCCATCAGAATTTTTACATTCTGCCCCGAAATGCCCTGCATACTCATACTGCTTCCTAAAATATTATCCTGAGAAAGTCGCAAATTCAGTTCGTTCGAAAAAACATCTCTAAGGTTTTGAGCCCCCATGGTTTGTATTTTTTCTTTGCCGATAATGTTTACTTTGTGAACTGATTTTTCCGGAATTCCGGGAGCATACTGTGCCGTAATAACCACCGAATCGAGCTGATGAACGGTATTGTTGATTTGTGCGGATGCTATATTTCCAAAACCCGTAAACATGGAAGTCCAAAAGGAAAAAACAACAACTTGCCGCAATATTTTAAATCTGACCATGCCGGTCAAATGGGTTAAAAATGTTGCCATGAAATAGCTTTTTGAAGGGTTACATTATAGCAATGACTGAATAATTAGGGCGATAAAAGGCGGAATAAATCCGGCGGCAATCAGCCACTTGCCTCGTCCCGAAATTCCGTACTTGCCTTTCAGAATAAAAAGGCCGGTAATATTGATGACAATTAAGAGTACGGCGAAAATGTCGGATGCCCATTTCCATCCTTTCAAACTATTTCGATGCAACACATTGGATTGGTAAATAAGCGGACGTTTCGACACCTGTTCATAGATCGCATTGTTTTGAGACAGGTAAATATGAAGAGAGGCATCGCGGTAGTAAATTTTCACCTGATCCTGAGTCGGAAAATCAAACACTTTGTAATTTGTTTCACCGACCAATTTTCCGAACCTGTTGATTACCTCCTGATTGATTTCCTCCTTCGTATAGGACTTATCCAACTCAATGTTCTTTTTGGTCAGGATAAAATCCGGATTCCAGTCATCCACATGATTGAGTGCAATTCCGGAAATACAATAAATCAAAATCAACGTAGAAAAAAAGTAGCCCAGGTCGCGATGGGTCGCAATATTGAGCCGCCTTATTCTTTTTAAATTCCAACTCGGCATTGGTACTTAGATATTTTGGTCGGTTTTTATTTTTTTCAGATATTCGTCAGTAATATCAATCACCCATTGCTCTACATGGGCATCGGGTAAAATAGCATCGGGTTTGTACATCACCTTTTCTTTACTGTCTTGTACTTTTTCAATACCTCCCCCGATGATTTCTATCTGAAAATATTCATCATGTGCCACTAAAACCGGAATAACGACGGCCTTTTGTTTTTTGGTTAACACCTGATTGACGGCTGTTGTGGTTTTTCCCGGATCATAGTGCGCAATATGTCCGCACCAACCATAGGCATATTCCGTCAAACCAACTTGCTGTTTGATGTATTCGGCAACATTTACAAAAAGTTCTCCCCATTCTTTGTCATAGGTTTCGTCTCCATAACCAATTAAAACCAACCCTTCGTTTTCAGGATTTTCGGATAATTGTTGCACCCTTCTCAGGACATTTTTTTTCAGAATGTCGGTAAAATCCAGATTGGGGGTGATATAGGGTTTTGCTTTGGGGGTATATCGTTCAATTTTTTCAATCTTTAGCGTTTCCAATGAAAGGGGATCTTCTTTTTGCCCGATTATGGTCGGAATGTCGTCAAAAGTATGCGGGCTGACGGTAAGAAAAACAGGAACAATCACGATGTCGGTAAACCCCTCGGCATCAAATTCTTTGAGCCTTGTTGCAATGGAAGGCTCTGTATATTCCATGTGTGCCGTCTTAATGCCCTGAAAATCATCATCTTCAAGCACTCTTTCTTTCACGCTTGATTCCAATTCCATCAGGGCATTGCGCCAGGTTTCTGAATGAGAGCCATGATTGACTAACAGGACTCCGATTTTTTGTTCTGAAACTTCGGGTTTGGAATCGCTGCTCTGAACTGTTGATTGACAGGCGTTAAAAAACAGGAAACACAAAGCCAATATCGTCAAAACAATACTTCCTGAAAGGAGATTTCCAAATTTATAGCGGTTGGTTGTTGAAGTCATAGCTGAAATTATATTTATTGGATGATTAACTTTTGATGGGCAACATTCCCGTCAATAAACAGCGATACAATATAAGTTCCCGGGCTCAGGGGTGGAAGTTCGGGTTGGTGAACCTTCAGTCCTGAAGTTGTGGGCAAAGATTCAGAATAGGCTGTTTTACCGGCAATGTCGGTGATTGTCAGTCGGGCAGATGTTGTGTTTTGTTCTAAGTTGTAAACCAGAGTAACTTGTTGTGCCGGTGCAGGGTTTGGGTAAACCACCAAAGAGGCGATAGATTTTCCGGTATTGTTTTCATAAATACTAACTGAACTCAACCGTTCTTTTGTAAAAATAAAATTGCCGTTTGCACTGCCTCCAAAACCTGTAAAAATCAGTTTCCAAATATCATCGCTCTTGTCTTTTACAAAATAGATGAGAGAGTCCGCAATTTCAAATCCGGTTCCTCCAAACGTTTTCCAGTCATACCCTATTTCATTGATTTGGCTCACAAAGCTATGTGCCTGCCAATCGTTGTAATCGTTTGTGTTCCCAATATTAGATGCCTCTGCCACCGCAACCTCTTTGTTGGAAAGTACCCCTGTAACGGTGTATGGATCTGGAATAAAAGCTGTATATTGGCTGAAAAGCAAGTCCCAGCTATCCGAAACAGGCTCACGGTCAAAGGACAGGTTGTCCTGAAAAGAATAATAGGCAAAGTTTTTATTGTTAAACTGACTTTTTACAATCTGAGCCAAAACTTCTGAGCTTCCGTCTAAGTTGGCATGTCTGAAATTAAAAGCCCCTCCGGACAAACTTTCAATCCATAGCTTTTTAAAGCTTCCGTCAGAAAGCTGGATAACATATAAAGAATCGCCGGACACAATATGTGTAACGGTACTATAATATCCCCAGCCAAGATCAAATTCATTGTTGAGGTCGGCATGTTGTTCAAATGCTCCCATTGCCCAGGATGTATCAGAATTCCAAAGGCTCTCCCAACTATAAAGACCTACGGTATCCAGTGTTTCCCATCCCGAAATGTCTTCATTCGGATATTTCCAAAGAGTGGTTCCTGTAATAGAATTGATACGAATGGAGGAGCCAAAAGACGAAACATCAAAAGCAAGATCCCAGTTGTTTTTTGGGGCTGAACCCTGTTCGTCATTGGACAAAGAATACCAAAGTTGATTGGCATATCCTGCTCCAAGAGAAACCGTATCTGTAACAGTTTGTGCTTGTCCGGATAAAGCAATAAACAAGCAAAAAATCAGAAGTATTGTTTTTTTCACCGCGAACCTTTTTTGTTAAAATAATTTTGCAAAGGTCTGATGTGGCAAAAAATAACTTCTTCTTAAAAAAGGAAAAACTGTAACTGAAACGGGAAAACTTTCCGGAAGCTATTAACCAAAAGATTTGGGTAGTTCGCTCGGAAAAACACCGGTATGTTTTTTAAATGCCGAGCTAAAGTTGCTGATGCTCGAAAATCCGATTTTGTCGGCAACCTGCGAAACGGTTAGTTCTGTTGTTGAAAGCAACAACCTGGCTTTCATCATTCGTTGTTCCTGAACAAAATCGTAAATGGTAGTACCAAAAACCTCTTTAAATCCTTTTTTTAAATAGCATTGATTGATACCCACCTCCAACGAAAGTTCGGGAATGGTCAGTGGATTGCTCAATCGGCTTAGTATAATTTCTTTTGCTTTTTGAATCTTTTCTTTCTCGGCCGGGTTCATCAAAAATTTACAGGCAACACAAGAGCTTACCGGCTGAATAATTTCTTTTTGAAAACACAGCAACAGCCCAAGTGCTTTACTCTCCAAAAACATGCTCCGGTAAGCCCCTTCCAGTTTACTATGGATGATATCATGCAAAATCATCTGTTTATTACAACACAATTCCTGTTCTTCGTAGTTGTAAAAACCTTGAAAATAGTTTTCGGAATAAAGGGAAAAATAATTATTCAGATATTGCGAGGGGAAGTGAAATTTGACATGATAATACACCGGTTTGCCGGCTAATTCAGTTAGATTTTCGGCTTCCGGATAACAAAAACTCAAGGTGATGTTGTTGTTGTCATCTTTGGTAATAATAGCCTTGCTTTCACCATTTGTGCTTGTGGTTTTTATCGAAAAAGTCAACCCTTTATTAATGGCATATTCCTTCATAACAGCACAAAGGTATTATTTAGAATTAGTCTAAACAACGCCGATGCTAAAAATTTGTTTCAAAACAAATCAAATTGTCAAACCGGCATAACCTTTACCCCATTTTTTTAAACCGGATTGACCGGAAACTCCGGTGACTGCATTACCCTGATGGCTTGATTCAGGTGTCTTTGCTCGTGTAAAACCAAAAGAATCAGGCAGTCCTTTAAAGAATAAGTAACGAAACCTGAAGCGGGAGAGGTCATTTTCAGGCTTTCGTGGTTTGATACGGACTTCAAAGCCTGATAATGGTTGATAAGCTCTTGTTGGGTATGTTCAAAATCGGTGAGAACAGTTTCGGGAAGGTTGCTTTTTGACGGAACAAACTTTGAGGGTGCCTTTAGTCGGGGTTTGGAATCGGGGTGAACGCTTTTAAGCAATATTTTCCCAAACAAACCGGGTAGAAAAGGGATTTTACCCCAGAAATTGTCAAAAGGGATTTGTTTTGCCATCCGCTCAAATTCAGGAAAATAGGTTTTGTTTGAAACTGACAAATGGTCTAAACATTGAGCAATGCTCCATCTGTTTGGAGCGGGTTTCCAGTTCAACTGTTCCGGGGTTAAGTGCCCGAAATTCTCCTTTACCCGAAGGGTTACTTCGTTTAAAAGATTGGTGAGAGAGTCTGTGTAATGAATATCCATAAACCGGATTGGTTTGGTTAATTATTCCGGTCTTCTTTCAAAACTTCAACTCCCTGAGTAACAAAGGTTTGCAGTTCACCCTTTTCATTGCTAAAAATAAACAAAGCATCCAACGAAGCATCCTTCTCAACGTATGCGCGCGCTTTTTCATAACCCATCACCATAAAGGCTGTGGCATAAGCGTCGGCAGTCATACAATCGGAAGTAAAAACGCTGGCACTCAGCAGGTTGGACAATTTGGGGTAGCCTGTTTTTGGGTCTATGGTATGGGCATACTTTACCCCGTCTTTTTCGTAAAATTTGCGGTAATTGCCCGAAGTTGCGATGGATGAATTTTTTAACCGCACAATTTCCTGCACCTCTCTTTTTGTGGCATTTTCAACCGGTTTGTCAATACCAACAGTCCATGCTTTTTGCTGTGTATTAACGCCTCTTGCGCGAAGTTCCCCGCCAATGTCCACCAGATAATTTGAAATTTTTTGATCTTCCAAAAACAAACCGATGACATCTACACCATATCCCTTAGCAATAGCGCTGAAATCCAATTGTGTATTGGCAACTGTTTTTACAATTCGATAGGGATTGTCCAATAACGCAAATGAAGAAAAATTGACCAATTTCAACAACGAGTCCACCTCTAAACTATCCGCAGGTAAAGGCTTTTTTTGATACCCAAAACCCCAGGCATTGACCAATGGCATCACACTCGGGTCAAAAGCCCCCCCTGTTTTCCGGTGCACTTCTGCCGATGTGATAAATACCACCGCGAAAAACTCATCAACCGGAATGGTATCACCGGCATTAGCCTGATTGACCTTAGAAATTAACGAGGTTGGGATATAGGTAGAAACCGAATTATTAAAAGCAAGCAGCAAGGAGTCGATCTGTTTCTGATAGTTCACCTGACCTTGTTCCGAAATGTAACTGATTTCGTAATAAGTGCCCATGGTCTCCCCTCTGAATTTGACCAAAGTCGCCTCGGGTTTGCAGGCAGAAAACAACATAAAAAGTAAAAACAAGGGGATTAAATATTGCTGTTTCAAACCCGGAATGTTCTCAAGAATCATAACACAAAAGTGATAAATTGAATAAAAGGAAACGACAAAGATTTACACTGAATTGGTACTTACTTTTTTTCAGGAAACAATTTCAAATCTTTGGCAAAACTTTGGGCAAACTCGGCCATTTTTTTACTCTGTTCTGCATTACCGGTTGCTTTTTTAAAAGTATCTGCCATTGTTACAAGGGTTTGGAAAAAAAAGTGATTCATTTCGTTGACCTCCATCTTATTGGTCCATAAGTCAATGCGAAGGGTGTTTTTGGTTTCACCATCCCAAACAGAAATAAGCATGGCTTTGCAGGCTTTATTTTCGTTAAATGTGCTGTCGTCTGCTTTCCAATGCAACTCAACGGGTATGTTTTTTTCGTCTAAGCTGACTTGAAATTTTATCTCCGATACTTTTGCTATTTTTTCATCTGTCTTACTCATATCAAGGTCGAATAAAGGTTAATTGAACCGGATGGTCTTAAAAATTAAGGGTAAAGGTAGTTACTTTTGAACTTTCTGTCAGATTGCTGTTAAAAATGTAGGAGAGACACAAAAAAATATAAGAATAGATTTGATAGTAGTAGAACTCGCATTACTTTTATACCTTACAATCTAATACTGCCTCTGATTTTTTTACTCCGGTTATACCCGGTTGGGAATTTTTCACCTTCGTTTTTTTAATTGTTCAGTTCTGAAACTACCCTTTATATGTATTCGAAACTTTACACTTCCGTCCATCCTCCAATTCTTCATACAGCATTTTGGGTTTTTTGTTTGTTGTTGTTGGCCAACCCTGCCGGTGTTTATGCGCAAAAAAACGAAGAAATCAACCCCGATTGGTCAGTGGCAGCCAAAAAAATAGAAAACCTGCTTCGAAAATTAGAACAGGAATACATGGAACCTGTGGATTTTGAAAAAGCCGCAGAAAACGCCATTAACGGAATTTTAAAAGATCTCGATCCTCATTCGGTCTATATTCCGGCAGAAGAATATGACGACATTAACGAACCTTTGGTGGGTAATTTTGAAGGAATAGGGATTAAGTTTGAAAAACTTCGCGATACCATTTTTGTGTTGACCACCACTGAAAACGGACCCTCGGCAAAAGCCGGACTTCAAAGCGGCGATAAAATCATAGCGGTCAACAACAAAGTCATTGCAGGGGTGGGCATTACAGATGAAGAAATCAGCCGTTTGTTGCGGGGTCCCCGAAACAGCGAATTGCAGGTTGCCGTAAAAAGACAAGGCAGCAAAGAGTTGTTGGATTATAAAGTTGTGCGCGACAAAATCACCATTCCCAGCGTTGAAGCCGGCTATATGGCAACTCCAACCATTGCCTATATTAAAGTGAGCCGTTTTTCGTCAAACACCATGCGAGAGTTCACCAAAAAACTCAAGGCCTTGAAAAAAGAAGGCATGGAATCGCTCATCCTCGATCTGCGAAACAACGGCGGAGGATATTTTTCGATGGCCGTTGACATGGCAGACGAATTTCTGAACCACAAACAACAAATCGTTTACACCGAAGGCGAAAACTATCCGAAAAAATCCTACGATGCCTCTTCGAGAGGTAATTTTGAACAGGGGAGATTAGTAATTTTAATCAACGAAAACAGCGCTTCGGCAAGCGAAATCGTTTCGGGTGCCATTCAGGATTGGGATCGCGGAATTATTATCGGACAACGTTCTTTTGGCAAAGGGTTGGTTCAAAAACCCTTTATGTTTTCAGACAGTTCTTATATCCGGCTGACTATTGCCCACTATTATACGCCAACCGGACGCTCTATTCAAAAACCCTACGACAAAGGAAAGGACGATTATTACAAAGACCTCGATAAGCGGTATGAAAACGGCGAAATGACCGGAAGCATTTCACAACCCGAACATCATGACTCCTTGAAATACCTGACCAAATTGCAAAACAGAGTGGTTTATGGCGGCGGTGGAATTACTCCCGATATCTATGTGCCCTTAGATACCACCTATCGAACCGCTTATTACAAAGAATTGGTCAACAAAGGAATCTTAAACCTGTTTTTGGTCGGCAATATGGATTTGCACCGTCAAACCATTCTGTCAAACTATCCGACAGAAAAGGATTTTGAAACCGCTTTTGAAACCCCCGACACCCTGTTGCAAGAACTCAAAGATTTTGCACAACTTCAACAGCTTCCCCCAGACGAAGCAGGCTTTGAGGCAGCCAAAAATCAGGTGAAACTCAGAATAAAATCGTTTTTTGCCAAATACCTCTACTCCGATGAGTTGAACCAAAAAGTGCTGAACCGCGACAACGAAACCTATCTCAAAGCCTTGCAGGTTTTAGAAACCGATTATTTTTGGAACCATTTGTCCGATGTTTCTAAAAACAAAGACCACCAACCCTAAGTATCCATGCCGGGGTTCTTATCGCAAAACAATCTCCTGTTTGCCCATCTTTACCCCCTCCTTCGGTTTTCCGGCTCCGCCTGTTCTAACCCTCTGCACTTTTCCGGTCAAAATTTCGGGAAATAATGCATTTAGAAAGGATTTTTATTGACTTTTTACAAGTTTTAATTGACATTTTAGGGGCTTAAATCTCAATTTTAAAAACTTCTATTGTAATTTTAAAAGTTTCCATTGCAATTTTAAAAGTTTCAATTATAATTTTAGAAGTTCAAACTGCAATTTTAGAAGCTTAAATTGCGATTTGTAAAGTTTTAATTGCAATTCTAAAGGTTTTAATTGCAATTCTAAAGGTTTTAATTGCAATTCTAAAGGTTTTAATTGCAATTTTACTCCTTAAAATGTCAATTGAAAAGATTAAAATTGACATTTTAGAAGTTTTAATTGAAATGTTTTTCACCTCATTTTTGGCACTTTTTTAAACAATCTGCCCCCCACCCCCTCAAAAAGAAGCAAGGGTCGTTGATTTTCGACCAAAGCCCCCCCCCTTTGGATATATGGTGGGCATTTTTGAAGGGAGGGCATTAAACCTTTTTTTCGTGTTCCGGTAGTTTTTTAAAAACCGGAGCTGGTTTTTTGATTAATGATTGGGAGAACTTCCTTCATCAAAATATTCATCGGTGCTTGAAGGGATTGTGTGATTGCTCAGGGTGTTTTACGGATAAATTCAAAGTATCTGATAAATACGCTCTTTAGAGTTTGAGACTCAACCTCCAATTTTACAAATCAAGATGATCTAAAAAGCATCAATAACCCGCACTTCGGGTTATCGGCTTTGATGCTGTTCTCCAAACAGATTGTTTACATCTGCCGGCGGGAAGTTTCTTGAAGGTATGGCATGAAATAAAATTATGCTATTTTTATCACGGCTTAAAATATTAGTGTATTTTTGTTTTTTCAAAGGCTGTCCTTTGCGGTAAGCGGAGAACCTGTGCCGTCCTAAATTAAGTTGATAAGAAATTGTGCTTATGAAATGCTTGTTCACGTTTTTTCCTTGTTCATGTTCCGTGAACATCGTATATTTGTGAACAAAAACAAATTAAAATGGAACAAGAGATTGTATATACAGCATTGGAGGCATTGTATCAAACCACCGGCATTCATGCATATTTTAAGCCAAAAAAAACTTTGGATGGCGGTTTGGAAATAGTCTTGAATGGGCATAAGTATGAGTTTACCATAGAAGTAAAACGGGAATTAAGAACTCATCAACTACAACAGGTCGAGGAGTATTTTCATCGTTATGATAACTTTTTACTTATTGCCAACCGTATTTTCCCAAAAATTAAAGAGGAATTTAGGTATAAAGGAATCCCCTATATAGAGGCTAATGGAAATATTTTCTTGAAAAAGGAAGGACTCTTTCTATTTGTTGATACCCAAAAAACATTAGATATAGAAAAAGGAAAAGGAAACAGGGCTTTTACCAAAACCGGGTTGAAAGTAGTGTTTTATTTATTGCAACACAAAGATGCTATCCATCTGCCACAACGGGAATTGGCTAATTTGACAAATGTAGCCTTGGGAAATATTCCACAGGTGATAGAAGGGTTGAAAGAGACCGGTTATCTTATTCCCTTGAACAACAAAACCTATGTATGGGAAAACAGAAAAGCTCTGCTGAATAGGTGGATAGCAGAATATGCCACAGTTTTGCGACCTAAATTGGTAAAAGAAAGATATACACTTAAAGAGAATTGGAATGAATTAGCATTAGATAACCATAAAACAGTATGGGGCGGTGAGCCGGCAGCAGATATATTGACTAACCATTTACGTCCTGAAAAGTTTTTGATTTACACTACAGAAAATCGAATGGATTTGATTAGAAACTACAAGTTAATACCGGATAAAAATGGAGAGGTGGAAGTATTGGAAATGTTTTGGAAGAACAAAATAGAAAAAACAGCCCCCAAACTGTTGGTGTATGCTGATTTGATTTTGGAAGGAGGCAAACGAAATAAAGAAACAGCCGAAAAAATTTATCATGAGTACATCGGGTCAAACCTATAAGGAATTAGCTATACCCTACTTCAAAGAATCATTCGATTGTATTGATGAAGTAATGAAGAAGTTAAACATTCCCTATTATTTAATTGGTGTAAGTGCTATTGCCTTAGAATTACTGAAGGAAGGAATAAATCCAAGCAGAGGTACCAAGGATATTGATTTTGCTGTATTGGTTTCAAGCTTTACGGAATATGAACAAATAACTACTGAATTAGAAGCAAAGGGGTTCAAGAAAGTAAATGCTCCTTGGACTTTTTACTCCGATACGTTTAAGATTGCCATTGATTTGTTGCCCTTTGGCGAAATAGAAAATGAATATACAGATAATTTCAATAAGCGATACACCGATTTGCATGTATTAGGCTTCCGTGAAGTAATGGAGGAAGCCATCCCTGTATATATAGAGGAGAAAATTGCCAACATACCTACACTTTCCGGCATGGTAATTTTAAAATTGATAGCATGGAGCGACCGCCCGGAAGAACGCGAAAATGACCTTTCGGATATTTTAAAAATAATTCAACACTACTACCGCTTGAAGTGGGATGAAATTGTAGAAAAACATTATGACATCTTGGACAAAGACCCAATAGACCAGTTGCAGATTGCCGCAGAAGTATTGGGGAGAAATTCCAAAATGTATCTGCAAAAGTCCGAAGCCATATCAGCAAGGGTATTGAAAGTGTTAGAAACCAACTTGGAAGATGCTACAAAATCAGCCATTGCCAAAGAATGGGCAAGAAAATTAGATACAAATATTGAGTATGCATTTGAACTACTCCATAGATTTCAAAAAGGAATAATACTTAAGGAAGATTAAAAACGCAGTCGGGTAACACGGGTATCTGTTGCACAACTACTCCAAAACCACTAAATACCCGGTATTCAAGAAAGTTACTTTAAAATTAAAAGCTTCTGCTGATTTGTAATCTACCCAATATTGACAAATAAGGATAATCTACATAAGCATCAATAAACCGCACAGGGTCATCGGCACCGATGCTACTCTCCAAACAGATTGTTTACATCTGCCGGCGGGAGGTTTCTTGAAGGTATGGCATGAAATAAAATTATGCTATTTTTATCACGGCTTAGAATTTTATTGTATTTTTGTTACGGTATTTTTCACAGGCTGTCGTTGCCGGTAAGCGTATGACGACCCTGCAACCATGAAACAGATGACTAAATATTGAAAATTAACACAACGACAAACCATTTTGACAGGCGACCAACATACAGACCATATTTCAAACGGACAGCGGGTAAGCCGACATTCATTGCCCTACCCTTCTGTATCTTTATTTTTTCCTACCGCACATTTTTTTTATTCAATTTTATGCCGACCCGCAAACTTCAAATTGGCTTTAGACTCAACCGTACAAGCCAACCCTTCAGACAAAAGCCAAAGATACATTTCTGCCAACCCCCTATAAAACGACACCAAATAACAAGTTAAATTTACAGTTATAGGAAATCTTAATTTTTGAAATAATAAAAACATGAATTCGGATAACCCGATATTAAATAGTCCTTATGATGAACCGCTGCTGCACTATGCGACAGATGCGGACGGATCATTGAATTATCAGGACATCAGACAAGACAGACGGATTTTCACTCCCGACATACAGGTTATGCCGACAAAGCAAGGCCCGCAATCTTCAATTTTTGAAGTGAACGACTTCGCCGCAGAATATGGCGAACACCTTATCAATCTTTGTCGCAAAGAAGTTGGCAAGTGGAGAGCAGAGAAATATCCCAACACGACAAGAGTAACAAAGGAACTTTTGTTGTTTTGGTTTGAAAACCCTGAACGGCACGCAGTAAAAAAATTATTCTTTGCACAACGTGAAGCCATTGAAACAGCCATTTGGATGAATGAAGTGGCCGGAAAATCAAATGCCGGACAAAACATTCTGAACATTATACGCAACGGACAAAAAACGGTAAGCCATAATCCAGAAGACCAATTGCCACGGCTTGCTTTTAAAATGGCAACAGGAACAGGCAAAACCGTTGTAATGGGTTGTTTAATACTGTATCACTATTTCAACCGACAGGAATACAAAAGCGATACCCGTTTTGCAGACTATTTTTTAATCGTTGCACCGGGTGTTACCATTAAAGACCGTTTGGGAGTTTTGTTTGTGGACACCAAAAACAAACAGAACAAAGAAGACTACTATTTCCAAAGGGGCTTGGTGCCACAAAGTTCGGAACACCGATTGGAGAACCTGAATGCAAGATTGGTCATCACCAACTACCATACATTTGAACCTAAAAGTCTGCAAGGCAACAAGAGAAGCCCGTTTGATGGAAAGTTGAATGCAGAAGGAAAAAAGCAGGAAGCAAAGGAAGATTACTCACAAGTCATTCGCAGAATTTTAGGCAAATTCAAAAAAGACAGCCGGCTGTTAATTTTGAATGATGAAGCCCATCACTGCTACTTGCCAAAATCATCCGGGAAAACAGAAGACAATGAAGAAGCAGACGAAAATGAAAGAGCAGCCGTTTGGTTTACGGGGCTGAAAGAAATTTCACTTCGCTATAAACTTCAATGCGTTTACGACCTTTCGGCAACACCTTACTATTTGAAAGGTTCGGGCTATACACCATATAGTTTATTCCCTTGGGTGGTTTCTGATTTTGGATTGATTGAAGCCATAGAAAGCGGTTTGGTTAAAATTCCATTCCTGCCCGAAAGCGACAATACACAAGAAATCACCCAAGCCAAATTGCGCGACATTTACGACCATGTAAAAGATGAATTACCACGCAAAGGACAACGCAAGAAAAAATCTGAAGCAAAAGAAGAAGGCACAACGCTGAAAGAAGCACCCCCAAAACTGCCGGCATTGGTAAAAGGTGCATTAGACCAGTTTTACAATCATTACAAAGATTATTTTGACGGGCAGCGAAAGCAGAATGAAGAAAAACGAAATCTGTTTTCTGCACCGCCTGTTTTTATTGTGGTTTGCAACAACACTTCTGTTTCAAAAGAAGTGTATAAATACATTGCAGGTTATGAATTTGAAAATGAAAACGGTGAATTGGTAACCGTTTCAGGAGCAAAAGACCTGTTCAGCAATTACGACTCTGTTACCCAAAAAGCATTGAAACGTCCGCCAACTTTGTTGATTGACAGTGATGCACTGGAAAACAGCGATCAGGTGAATGATGATTTCAAAAAGATTTTTGCGTCTGAAATAGAAGAATTCAAAAGAGATTATGCCCGGATTCACGGACAAGGAAGTGCCGAACTGATTACCGATGCTCAAATTTTGCGTGAAGTAGTAAACACCGTTGGCAAGCAAGGAAAATTAGGTGCTCATATTCGTTGTGTAGTTTCCGTTTCCATGCTCACCGAAGGTTGGGATGCCAATACCGTAACCCACATCATGGGTATTCGCAAATTCGGTTCTCAATTGCTTTGTGAACAGGTGGCCGGTCGTGCCTTACGCAGAATGAATTACTTTTTACAGGGGTATGATAAAGAAGGGAATCCCACCAACGACAAACGAAAAACTGTGGTGGAGAAATTCCCGCCTGAATATGCTCACATCATTGGCGTTCCTTTCAAATTGTTCAAAGGCGGCAAATCGGTTCAGCCGCCACAACCTGTTGATCTTAAGCACATTTATGCCCTGCCCGAAAGGCAGGAAAAACACGAAATCACCTTCCCAAATGTGGTGGGTTATCGGGTTGAAAGTGCAGGAAATGAATTGAAATATGATTACAGCAAAGTTGAAAACTTTGAGGTAGTGTGTTCCGATTTTCCTTTACAAACTACAATGGGTTCTGCATTTCTACCCAAAGAAGAAAAACTGAAAGTGCAAAGTGTATTTGAAAAAAGGAAACAGGAAATCATATATCTGCTCACCAAAGAATTGATTAATTACCATTTTAGTGATGACGACCAAAACCCAAAGTTTCAATACTTCGGCAAGCTGAAAGAAATTATAGGATACTGGTATGACCACAAAGTGGTGCTGATTGGAGAAAAAGACGAGAAGTATAAAAAGCTACTCTATTTCAACGAGCCGAAAATTATGGCAGACCATATTCGCAGGGGCATCAATCCACACATTAACACGGCCGAGTTTATTCGTCCTGTTTTCAACTACTACAACAAGTTCAGCAGCACCAGATATGTGAATGGCAATACCACCAAAAATGTTTACGCCACAGAAAAAAGCCATGTAAACTATGTGGTTGCCGACACAGAAACCTGGGAACAAATTGCGGCCAAAACTTTGGAAGAATTGCCATACGTAGAAAGCTATGTGAAAAATGCTTTTCTCGGTTTTGTTATTCCTTATGTGAAAGAAGGCAGGGACAAACAGTATTTTCCCGATTTTTTAGTTCGCATTAACACTAAGCACCGGCCACTAACCACTAAAATCTTAATCATTGAAATTACAGGCATGAGCAAGGACAAGGAAGAAAAGAAATGGTTTGTAGAAAACCGTTGGCTGCCTGCAGTAAACGCAATGAAAGACAAATACGAATATCCCGAATGGCATTTTATTGAAATTGCCAACGACATCAGAAACATTAAAAACCAGTTGATTGAAAAAATCCAAAGCATCTGTTCATGAAAAAAGAATTGATACAACAGCTTTTCGAAAGGTTTGAGCAGGCCTGTTACCTTTTTCAGGGAATTGAGTGCTGGAGCGCCAGGGAACTGCAGGTTATCTTCGGATATACCGAATGGAGAAATTTTCAGAAAGTAATTGAAAAAGCAAGAGCCGCATGCCAGGGTAGCGGAATACCGGTATCTGACCATTTTGTTGAAATCAACAAAATGGTGGAAATAGGCAGCGGAACAAAAAGAGAAATTGAAGATGTAGCCCTGACCCGCTATGCCTGTTACCTGATAGCCCAGAATGGCGACCCCGGCAAAAACGAAGTGGCGTTTGCACAAACCTACTTTGCCGTTCAAACCCGCAAACAGGAAATTATCGAACAGCGTTTGCTGGATATTGCCAGGGTGTCTGCAAGGGAGAAACTCAGCAAAAGTGAAAAGAAATTATCAGGTATTATCTATGAACGGGGAGTAGATGAGCGGGGCTTTGCCATCATCCGCAGTAAAGGCGACCAGGCGTTATTTGGCGGTTTTAGTACCAACGATATGAAACGAAAGTTGGCTATACCCGATAACCGGCCCCTGGCCGACTTCCTGCCTACACTGACTATAAAAGCAAAAGATTTTGCCACCGAACTCACAAGCCACAATACGATTGAAAAAGATTTGAAAGGCGAACAGCAGATTTCGGTTGAGCATGTGGAGAACAATAAAGCAGTTAGAAAAATGCTGCTTGAACGGGGTGTAAAGCCCGAAAACCTCCCATTGGCCGAGGATATTAAAAAACTACAGCGCAAACTTCAGGGTGATGAAAAAAATGTACTGAAAGAAGCCAAATTCAACAATGGCAAAAAGAAATAACATGGCAAAGAAAATAGAAAGCATCAAGTATAATAATGACAAACGGGCACATATACCCAGCAAAGAAGAAGCGGGCTATGAAGAGGTCAGCCCGAAAGTGCAGCAGGGTAAGAAAACCCTTGAACTGCCCAAAAACCCTGTGGTGCATCGTGGGCAAGACCCGGAGTTATTTTGGCTGAACAAATACGACAATGACGACCGTGAAAATTTGTTGCGGGTGGACATACGCAGCTTATACCGCCACGAACACATTGCCCCCGAAACGCTGATTAAAAACCTGTACAAACTAATTGAGCCGCCAAGCAACCAAATGGATTTGTTTAGCGCAAACGAACTGTTTGGCAATGCCTTGGATAAAGACGAATTAGAAAAAGTGAGCCAGTACTACCAACATCAGGACGGCTGGACTAACCGCCTCATTCAGGGAGACAGCCAGCTGGTAATGGCAAGCTTGTTAGAGCGCGAAGGCATGGCAGGCAAAGTGCAAACCATTTATTTTGACCCACCGTATGGCATTAAATATGGAAGCAATTGGCAAGTAAAATTGAACAACCGTGATGTAAAAGACGGCAATGATGAAGCGCTAACAGGAGAACCTGAACAGATAAAAGCCTTTCGTGACACTTGGGAATTGGGCATTCATTCTTACCTTTCTTACTTGCGTGACCGTTTATTGATTGCAAAAGAACTGCTCACTGAAAGTGGAAGTTGCTTTGTGCAGATTAGTGATGAAAATGTTCACCTTGTTCGAAGCATAATGGATGAGGTTTTTGGGAGTGAGAATTTTATTGTTACGATAAATGTACAGAAAACTGGTGGTTTACCTGGTAAGTATTTAACAGGAACTGTAGATTACATTATCTGGTACTCCAAGAACAAAGATAATGTAAAGTATAGACAATTATATCTTAAACGGGAGATAGGTGATACTTCTCTTGATAGATATGACATGTTAATGTTTAACGATGGAACAACAAGACGAATGAAGCCCGAAGAAATAAAAACAGGTGTTTTTCCAGAAAACGGAAAAAGATACCAATTAGGTGCATTATACTCAGATGGTGCAGCAAGTTATGACCAATCATTTGAATTTAAGGGCGGAATTTATAAACCTAGAAGTGGAAAACATTGGTCAACACATTTGGATGGTATGCAAAAATTAGCAAACAAAAACAGGATTGAAATTATGGGATCTGTTTTAAGATATAGACGCTTTGTTGATGATTTCAATTTTGTTCCTATTACTGATAGGTGGGATGCTGTTCAGTTAGGAACTCAGAAGTTATATGTAGTTCAAACATCAGAGAAGGCAATCCAACGCTGTATCTTGATGTCAACAGACCCTGGCGATTTGATTTTAGATCCAACCTGTGGCAGCGGCACAACAGCTTTTGTTGCCGAGCAATGGGGCAGACGCTGGATAACCATTGACACCAGCAGAATTGCCTTAAACATTTCCAAACAGCGTTTAATGACGAGTGTTTTTCCGTATTACAAACTCTATGACGAAACAAGTGATGATATTAGGCAAGGGTTTATTTATAAAACTGTTCCGCATATTACGCTTAAAAGTTTGGCGAATGATGAACCACCAGCAACAGAAACTTTGTATGATAGACCCGAAATTGACAACAAAAAACTACGGGTAAGTGGTCCGTTCACAGTTGAAACTTTGCAGAACTTTGAACCAACTGCCCCCGAAGAATTGGAAGAAGAAGCCAAGTCAGCCGAAGACGCAACGGTATTTGAAGAAACGGTAAAACAGCATCTTGTAAGTGCAGGCATCAAAAACGGCAGAAAAGATGAACAGGTCGTTTTTTCAAGAGTAGAATTATTGAGCCATCCTTACCTACATGCCGAAGGTTTTTATATGAACGGCACAGGCGAGAAAAAAGCATACATCCATATTGGGCCAAAGTTTGGCACAGTTAGTAAAAATGCCGTAAATGAAGCGGTCAAAGAATGTCGTTTGCGTGGAGATGCACAATGGCTTATCATACTTGGTTTCAGTTTTGAAAGCGATATTGAAGGCACTACCCAAACCATGAACATGGGTAAATTTGAAGTAACAAAAGCCCGTATTCATGACGATTTGATGCAAGACGGTTTGAAGAAAAAACCGGGCAAGAGTGCTGCTAGTTTCGTTACTATTGGCGAACTCGACATTGCTTTGTACAAGGACGGCAAAACCGTTTCAGTAGAAATACAGGGACTGGATATTTACGACCCTATCAAAGACGAAGTAAAAGCCCGAAATGTATCAGACATTGCTTACTGGATGGTAGATGATGACTATGACGGCAGCAACTTTATAGTTAAGCAGGTTTTCTTCTGCGGTGGCGACAAAGACGAGTTTGACAAATGGAAGAAAGGTTTGGAAAGTCTTGCCAAAGACAGCACCAAGAAGAAGGTAGAGAAAACCCTGAAAATTGAAATTGACGATGAAGCCTTTGACCGTCTTTACGGCCACATTTCGCATCCGATAGAAGTGAAAAAGCAAGGGCAGAAAATTGCCGTTCGGGTCATTTCGCAATTTGGGGAAGAAACGACTAAAGTGTTAACGGTGTAATAGATATTCGAGATTTTAATTTAGCAGCTTGATAGAAAAAATTGTTGTAGGGTTGTTTGCAGATTAAGTTCAGTATTAACAGACAAAAAACATGTTTTATCTGTATAAGTCGGGCTATTCATCAGTGCTTAAAGGGATTGTATTAGTTTCTCTGTTGCGGTGAAATAGTGAGTGTGTTTTTGATAATCTGGGGTGATTGTTATTTTTAGTGCGGGAAAAATTAGAATACATTTATAATCCGAAACAAAAATTTGAACGATATGGCTTCCGATCAGAAATTTGCAGATTTTGTAACCGATCAAATAAAAGATGCCGGTGAAATAACGGCTAAAAAAATGTTTGGGGAATATGGAATATTTTCAGACGGCAAAATCTTTGGACTTATATGTGACAACAAACTTTTTATAAAACCCACGAAATCGGGGCGTGAATTTATTGGCAATGTGATTGAAGCACCGCCTTATCCCGGAGCTAAACTAAGTTTTTTGATAGAAGAAAAAATTGAAGACAGTGAATGGCTTAGTCAGTTAGTCAAAATTACCCTGAAAGAATTGCCGGATCCAAAACCAAAAAAGAAAAAAACATCGAAATAGAAAATCTATCATCCCCGGTAATTTGTAAGACATGGGTTGCTCTGTTTCAACTTAAAGTTGCCGGACCTGACTGTGCCAAAATTTGCAGGCGTAAAAGTGAAAAGCAGTTAGCACAACATACAGAGGTTATGATTAAGTCTTAGGGAAATTTGATCGTACTCTTTGCCAACGATACTATTGTAATAATGGAACTCAGGCCTGTTCTTTTTTAACATCCACTTGAAAGGAAAAACAATACTACTATGTGGGAAGAAAAGTTAGCACTGTATGACCGGCTAATTGCCAATTGCCCGGGAATAGAACGAAAAGGGAAAACTATGCCTTATACCTCTGCAAACGGATATATGTTTTCCCAGTTAAACAAAGACGGGGAATTGGGAATCCGATTTTCTGAAGAGGTTAAAAAAAAGTACATGCAGGAACTTAAAACAGGTCCGTTTAAAGCGTATGGAGCTGTTTTGAAAGGCTACCTACTAATACCTGAAAGCATGTGGAATGATTCAGATAAAATTTGCGGGCTAATCAATGAAAGTCATAGGTATGTAATGACACTCAAACCAAAATAAATACTTTACTAACCTCCTGTCAGTATTAAAAGCGGGTTTTGAAAGTTTCAAAGGTCTATACTAAAAACTTGGAATGGATGAAAAACAAACTAAGAATATCAGTAACTATATTCCATATTCTGTTTTTGTTGGCTTTAACTTCCGGCTTTTGTTTCGGACAAGTTCAGACTTATTATGTAAAACCAATTCAAACAGACCTCAACTACGCCCCGGCAGAGGACAGTAGTTCAATAAGCATAAACCCGGGTTTTCAGACAAACAAACTGTTTTTGTTTTTTGGCGGCACAGGCAGTAGCAGTTCAGCAGATTATAATGCGCTCAGGCTTCATGCTGCAAACCTGGGATTTGACTTTATCAATTTAAGTTATCCTAATAATATTGCTACGGCAAGTCTTGCAAATGACAGCGACAGCCTGGCATTTGATAAATACCGGCAAGAAGTGTGCTTCGGGACACCAATCAGCAATGATGTTACTGTTGACTCTTTAAACTCCATCTATATCCGAACATTAAAACTGATCCAATACTTAGACCTGACCTATCCGTTACAAAATTGGGGACAATATTTAGTTACTCCTTTCTCTTTGGACTGGTCAAAAATTATTGTTGGCGGACATTCACAAGGTTCAGGACATGCCTGTTATCTGGCAAAGCACTTTTCGGTTGACCGTGTTCTGATGTTTTCCGGGCCAAATGATTATAGTGATTTTTATTCCAATTCAGCAAACTGGATCCGACAAGCAGGTGTAACACAAAAGGGCAGACATTTTTCGTATTTGAGCCTGTTTGATGAGGCGGTTGCATATTCCAAACAATACCTGGTTATTGAAGGATTAGGAATGTTCACGAATGATGATACCACTTACGTTGATATAATCGCTTCTCCTTACGGCAACTCACATTGTCTTTATACAACTCAACCCCCCGGAATAGTCTTGCTACATCATAATGTTCCGGTAAAACTCAGCATTATCAACAACAATATATGGACGTATATGCTGACATCGGAAATTTCAACAGCCCTGAAACCTGATTTTGAAGCGTCAGATATTAGAATCTACCCAAACCCAGCAACAAACCTTGTATTCTTATCTGCTAATAGTCCACAAACCGAACTAAAATACTCAATCTATAATTTATCGGGTCAGTTAATACAGGAAGCATCAGTTTTTCAACAATGTGAACAGTATTTGATGGATGTTTCGGAATTGAAAACAGGTGTTTACATTTTGAAAGTAAACAGCATGACAGCGAAAATTATAAAATAATAAAGAGAAGGGCAACCTATACAATATAAATAAAGATGCGGGCAATAGCGGATATTTAACACCAATTCGGTCAAGCCTGATCCAACTCTCTGAATGAACAATTGCGATTAAATGCCCTTACATCGTCTTTGTTTAAGAAACGAAGCAGATCGCTCATGCGGCAAATAGTTCTGTAGTAAACAGGGCTGTAAAAAAAAAAATTACCCGGAATTAAACCTGTCTGACACGTCAAAGTCTGATGAACCATAAAGCCGGAAAAAAACCCAAAAAACTTTCACATTTTTTAACCTCAAAAAACCTAAAGCGTGGCAACCATCTACTAAATTTAATCGTTTAAGAAGCAGTTTTCCGTTACAGTTAAGTTTAAGATTGTTGAACACACCCAAAAATTTCAGTTTACACCCTCAACTACCTAAGGCCATGACTTACATCAAAATCAACAAACCCAAAAGCGAGCGACCCGATTACAAATTAGTTACCAGATTGTTGTTGCTTGCGGCAATAACTTCAGTAGTGGTCGGTCTGAACGTGTATCTTTACAAAGCACATCAATTGGCACAACTTGATTTGATCAACCGGTTGTTTACCTTTGCCACAACTTCCTGATTTTAACCCCTAAAAATAAACCCCAAAAAACCACCCACACTAAGCCGCTTCTTTTGCGGCTTTTTGTTTTTTCAGACCTGCTGTATCTATTCTTTACCTTTTCCTGATTCCCGTTATTTTAAATTCGGGATAGGTTATTTCAGCCTCCATTCTGATTTGGTTACTCCTCCCTCCAAACCAACTTCCCGAAGAAGCGGTATTTTCGGTAATGATATAATCTGCCAGAAAGTTACCATCTAAAATTACGTAATTGACTGATGTCGCAAGCACGGTTTCAGAATTGGCATACCCAGCATTGCTTTTCTGAAAGGCGGCTTTTAATTTTAAATCTGCAATTGTGATATAGCCGCTCTCGGAATAATATCTTTCAACCGGATTGGTAAACATATCGTCAAAATACAAGGTATCATTGCGATGTTGATGATAGTAGGTAAGCGTTTCTTTCAGCTTTTCTTTAATGCCGCTATAATCGTCCCGCATGGGGATGAAAGGTTTTTTTATGTATCCGCTTACCATTATGCGGGAGGGATTGGTAAAAGTGTTGGCAAAATACAGGATGCTGTCTGAATAAGCACCGCTCAGTTTATCGGTTAAGAGGGTAATTGTAACAGCAACCGAATCGTTGGGCATCACCTGAAGTTTGGGTTGCCAGTCGCCTTTCAGGTAAGGGCTGTTTGAGGTTATGCCTTTAATGTTTAGAGGGTTTACGCCTGTATTTTTTAGATAGATGGTCTGAACTGCTTTTTTCGACTGTACCAATTCTCCAAAGTTGATGAAGTTTTGTGTAACAGAAACCGTCGTCAGCGTATCGGCATTTGTTTGATTTTCAAGGTTGTTTTTTTGATTAAAAAGCCAGGCAAGCGGGTCACCAAAAAGTTGTTGGATAACCCAAAATGCAACAAGTACCAATGCAGTACCGACCACAATTTTATACAATTTGGTTCCAAGAGTTGATGGTGCTGATGTGTGAGTTGGTTTACTGTTTTGGGGATGTGCAGTTTTATGCTGCGGAACTGTTTGTTTCTGAAAGGGAGGTAATGTAGTTTGATGGATGTTCTGTAAGGGTGTTTCAGAAATTATGGTAGTCTGTTCAGTTCCGGACATTGGCGTTTCGTCCAACCCATTCAAAATATTCAATAATTCCTGTGCGCTTTGGGTGCGTTGAGCGGCATGTTTAACTAAACATCTCGATATGATCCTTCTGAAAGGCTGAGGGATAGTTTGTAAATTAAGGCTTTCGGGTTCAAAACTATCAACACCGGCCAAAATTTGCTCGTCCGTACTGCCCTGACTTCTTTTTCCAAAAGGAAGAGTGCCCGAAAAAATTTCATATAAAATAGCGCCAAAAGCCCAAAGGTCAGCATTGGTAGATATTTTTTTGTCAATTCCATATTTGTTCGGAAAAAACTGTTCAGGAGCCATATATTCGATGGTTCCTTTGAGATGAGCGCTCGATTGTTCGGTGTTTTTAATGGATTTGCTCAATCCAAAATCGGCAATTTTGGCCATCCAAACTCCATCTTTTGTTCGGTGCATCAGAATATTGGCCGGTTTCAGGTCGCGGTGAACCACCTGATGATGTTCCAAAAAGAGCAACCCCTGCAAAATATCGGAGGCAATTTTTTTGATTTGTGCGTTGTTGGGCTGTGTCCTGTTGATAAAAGTTCGCAGGTCGCCTCCTGTAAGCAGAATTTCTTTTCCGTTGGCATACTCCAAAACACCGATTTGTACCTGAAATTTTCTGCCAAGGCTATCCGTAATGGTCAGGAGTAAAGCATCGTAATAAGCAATCAGATTGGGATGTGAAAGATGAAGCCCTATCATCTGTTTCATTTCGTTCAGCACATCATATTTGGAATCTGCAGCTTGTTCGGAATTGCGATAAAACTTGAGGGCAACAAATCTTTCCAGAAGCACATCATAAGCGCGGTAAATATCTGCAAAAGCTCCTTTGCCTAAAAAATCCTTGTCGGGATCATATTTGTACTTATCAAAAATAAGTTGTTCCATAATCAAACGGGAGTATTGAAAAACCTGGTTTGAGTGTAAGTTTGCCGGTTTTGAGCATTTCACAAAAATAGCATTTCTTTTGCAAATGAGAGTTGTATAAAACTGCAATTGCAGAAAGAAAAGCGGTAGCTAAATCCGGTTAAAGGGTTAAGACAAGACCATCATAACCCAATCTGACATGATCAGGAAGCAGGTTTTGTTCAACGTCGCGATGCAATCCCATTTGATGGCTGATATGGGTAAAATAGGTATGCGGAATTTGAAGCCGGTTGGCCAATTCCAGTGCTTCAGAAAGCGAGAAATGAGACCAATGTTTGGTCAACCTCAAAGCATTTACTACCATTAACTCCGAGCCCGCGATTTTGGCTTCTTCTTCAGGGGTGATAAAGTTGGCATCGGTCAGATAGGTAAAGTTGCCGATTCTAAACCCGACAACGGGCGAATTGCCGTGAATGGCATAGACAGGAGTAACCGTTAACTGGTTTTCAATAATAAAAGGCTGATGTTCAATAGTGTTCAAAACAACATGAGGCGCACCTTCATACCGGTTTTCGGCAAAAACATAGTCGTATTGTTTTTTCAGAATGGTTTGTGTGGGTTCGGTTGCAAAAACAGGCATGGGCTTATTTTGCCACACATTAAATGCACGGATATCGTCTAATCCCCCCGTATGGTCTTTATGGGCATGGGTCAGTAAAATAGCATCTAAGCGTGTTACTTGATGCTTCAACATCTGTTGTCTGAAATCAGGCCCACAATCAATGGCAATTGTCAGGTTGCCGGTCTCCACCAATGCCGCTGTTCTAAGTCGTTTGTCTTTAATGTCTGAGGAGTTACAGACCGCACAATTACAACCTATAAAAGGAATACCCACCGAAGTTCCGGTGCCTAACAAAGTAATGCGCATAAATCAGGTGAGTTTATACGGAAAAATTGTTTCCGATTTTTTAGATAGCCATACTGTTGGAGCTTTCCGAATATTTTTCCCCCGCAACAAATGCTTTTAAAACATCAGATTAACGGCAAAAATAACAACAAAGAGAAGGAATAACGAATGCCTTACTCTCCGGCTTCGGCACTGGCTTTTTTTGCGTTAATTTCATCCACTTCTTTATCAATGAAATACAAACCGCGACCTTGTATGCCAATGAGGTTAATTCTGTCAATCAGGGTACGGTAAAGGGCTTCTTCTTCGTGTTGTTCGTTCAGATACCACTGCAGAAAGTTGGCGGTTTGTTTGTCTTTTTCAACCACACAAAGTTCAATCAGGTTGTCAATAGCTGCCGAAACTTTTTGTTCGTGTTGAAAAGCGGTTTCAAACACCTCTTTAATGTTGTCAAATTCTGAACGCGGTTGTGCGATGGCCGGCGTAATAACTCTTCCTCCGGCATCATTGATATAGTGAACAAGTTTAAGCATGTGCATCCGTTCTTCGTCTGTGTGCCGGAAAAAAAACCTGGCACATCCTTCCATAGCGTTGGCATCGCACCAGCAGGCCATCGCCAAATATTTTTGTGATGCATCGGCTTCTAATTGTACTTGCTTGTTTAAAGCATCTAAAACTTTGGGTAACAGCATTGTAAATTATTTAGAATTGTTTTGAAAATCAGTATTGCCCGTTGACGGTTATTGTTTAATTTTTGATAAATCGAGGTTCAACGTTGCACTTTTACCATTCAATCCCATGATAATGAGCATAACTTTGGTTTCTTCTGCAGGAATAGTAAAACTGATGTCTTTGTTGTAAATTTTGTTGGGATTGACCATGTCTTTGGTCGGATTATTGGCATTCAACACATCCCCGTTTTCTATTGCCAGCAAAAAGTTTTCTTCCCAAAAGGCTCCTTGGCCAATTCCTTCAAATATGGCACGAATGGATAAAACGAGTTGTTTTTCGGTGGCGTTTTTGGGTTTAACCACGGCCTTGGTTAACCTATAGGTAACCGCCCCGCGATTGTTTGGCAAACTCAGTTTTCCGGAATTTGAATTTTCTAATTCATAAGCAGTATTTGGTAATATTTGTTTTTGCTCAGGCTTCTCTGTTTTTAAGGTATCGGCTGCTATAGGCTGATTTCCGGAATGATTACCACTACTTTTGCAACCATAGGTAAGTCCTGTCAAGATGACCATACAAAAAATTGTCAGAATAAACTTAGAACTGCCTTGCAATAATTGATGTTTGTGTTGTTCTGAATTTGAGAATCTCATAAATAAAAATTAACCGCTGCTAATAGCTGCCAACATTAAATACACTAAGGTTTTCCTGATATACCGGTGCAGCAAATATTCAGGCTATAGAATAATGGAATTAAAAACAATGTCCTTTATCGTTGAGGGTGCAAATTTACATAACATAAATCAGGACTTAGGCTTTTTTACAGGTTACCTTTTTATTTTCTTAAAATTCACCATAGTTTGCAATCAATTTAGAGGTAGGCAAAATCATTATTGTATTGTTAATAATTTGTTTGACAACTGCCATTCTTCAACAAAACTTTTGATATCGGGTTATTATTACTTTGTTTAGTGAAACAAGCCTGAATTTTACAGTTAATCACATATTTATTACATCTTATGACAATTATCCATACCGCCAATGTTTATGAACTACCGCTTAAAGAGCCTGTTTTGATTTTTGCGGTACTGGTTTTTTCATTTTTATTAGTTCCCTTGCTGTTTAAGAGGTTTAAAATTCCCGATATTATAGGGTTAATACTGGCAGGTGTTATTCTTGGTCCCAATGGTTTTAATCTGCTTGAAAGAAGCGAGGCAATCCGTCTGTTCGGAACGGTGGGTGTGATTTACATCTTGTTTATGGCAGGATTAGAGATTGATTTAAAAGATTTCAAGCGAAACAGGCATAAAAGTTTACAACTTGGTTTGCTTATCATTAGCATAACAATGGTATTAGGTTTTACCATTTCATTTTTTTTGTTGGATTTTGAACTGCCGGCTGCAATTCTATTTGGTGTGCTTTTTTCACCAACCACCCTGATTGCTTACCCGATTGTTAAACGCCTAGGGGTTTTAAAAAATGAAGCGGTAACGGTCATAATGGGCAGTATTTTAATAACCGATACCCTTGCACTGCTTGTTTTATCGCTTGTTTCAGAGGCAGTAAAGAGCAATTTGAGTGTCCATTCCTTACTTTTATTTTTTGGCGGGTTAGCTTTTTTTCTGTTGTTGATTATAAAAGTACTTACGCCGATATCTCAATGGTTTTTTAAAAATGTAGAAAGCAGCGGCACCACCCAATTTTTGTTTAGCCTGATGGTGGTTTTTGCAGCAGCAGCGATGGCTGTTTTTGCAGGCATTGAACCTATTATTGGAGCTTTTTTAGCGGGTTTAGCCCTCAACAACTTAGTGCCGCACGCTTCTCCTTTAATGTCGCGAATTGAATTTGTAGGAAATGCTTTGTTTATTCCCTTCTTTTTAGTCAGTGTAGGGATGTTGGTAGATGTTCGGTTGTTTTGGCAAGATATCAATGCACTGCTTGTTGCCCTGGTCATGGTTGGTATCGGAACATTAGGGAAATTAATCCCTGCCTTTATCATGCAAAAATTGCATGGTTACAACAGCGATCAAAGAAATATTTTATTTGGCTTAAGTTATTCAAAAGCTGCAGCAGCTTTGGCTATCGCTATAGTCGGTTTTAATTTAGGAATCTTTAGCGAGACCATTCAAAATGGAGTGATTATCGTGATCCTCGTCACTTGTTCGGTAGGACCATTTATAGTTGAGAAAGCAGCAGTCCGGTTAGCGTTGCAGGATAAACAAGGAATACCTGAAACTCCCGAAAAACCCGAACGAATATTGGTGCCAATCGCCAATCCAAATACACTGAACCAACTCATTGATTTTGCCAATTTAATAAAGAAACCCGAATCTAAAGAGCCACTCATTCCTTTGGCTGTAGTTCCGGACGATGACGATGCCGAAGATAATGTGAGACAAAATAAAAAAATGCTGGAGCAAGCCTTAGTTCATGCCGCCGTAACCGATACTACACTTAATTTATATACCAGAGTAGATACCAATGCTGCAAGTGGTATTATCAGAGCAGCCAAAGAAATGTTGGTTACTGATATTATTTTGGGATGGAGCGAAACAAGAACGGCAGCAAATACTTTTTTCGGAACTACCCTCGACAACATTTTATCTAATTTGGCTCAAACGGTGATAGTTGTAAAACTGCATCATCCGCTCAATACGGTAAAAAGATTGGTCGTTGTTGTAAGTCCAAATACGGAAGCCGAAAACGGGTTCAGACACATGCTCGGAATTATCAGAAGATTATCAAATCAAATCGGAGCATCTATTAATTTATTTGCCAATGCCCATTCTATAACATCGCTTATTGAATACAAAGAAAAATTCAGGCCGGATTTTGATTTTACAACAACCCGGTTTGACGACTGGAAAAACTATTCCAAAATATTAGACTCGCTTCAGCCAAATGATTTGTTGGTCTTATGTATGGGACGGGAACATTCGGTTTCGTACAATCCTTTTTTTGTTGTTCAACCTCGAACCCTCGCTAAAGCACTATCTCATTCAGGCTTTGTCATAATTTATCCCGGCCAGTTTCAATAACCTATTAGGTTTGTTAGAAACTTTTACAAACGATGTTTTTTTTTCAGGTATAGCATTATTTCAATCCGCAGTCGGGATTTTTTTTAAACCTTTTTACTATAGAATTTGGGAAATTTAAGGGATTTGGAAATTTTTTGAAAATATATTTAGCATAAAAGGATGAAAATGAAACTTTTTGCTAAATTTGTTGGTAATTTAAATTTTCCGAAATCCTAAAAATTCTATCCCATGAGTATCTTGGTAAAACTTGAGCAAAAAAAACTGGTTGTCAGCTACAAAATGTTGGCACCCGCAGTTGCAGCTTTAATACTGTTCAATATTATGTTGTACAGTATGATTTTAAAAAAAGACATTCCGTCTGAAATCCCAAAAATCAGCAATCGCCTGTATTTACTTGATCAGGCAAGCAACTTTGTCTATGATTTAGACGGATTTGAAACAAAAGTCCGGGAGGTAAGCAGTAAATTGAATATTCCACCAGAATGGTTGATGTCTGTGATACACTCTGAGTCCAGATTTGATGCTTCTGTCAGTAACTATAAAGGCAGCGGAGCTACCGGACTCATACAATTTATGCCTGGAACAGCCAAAGAGTTTGGTATTTCTGTTTCACAGTTAAAAAACCTGAGTCATGTTGAACAAATGAACTTTGTTTATAAATATCTCTCTGCAAAACAAGCTAAATATGGGTCTTTTGAAACCTTAACCGATTTGTATATAGCCATTCTGTACCCAAAAGCCCTGGCTGAAGATTTTTGTTATTCGCTTTATGCAAAACCATCTATCAGTTATGAGATGAACTCTGGTTTAGACCAAAACAACGATGGCAATGTGACCATTCAGGATATTGATAAATACCTGAAACGAAAATATCCGAGTGCTTATATCATATCTAAAAATGGCAGTACTGTGGAACAACCCTCAAAAATGACTACAGGCTTTGGGGGCAGGTAATTCTCAAATCAATTTAAGCCCGGCTTTTGTAAAAACGGTTCATTTCCACTTGTATTTATCAGTTGAAATTGAAAGAATCTCATTCAAACCGAAAGGTTAAAATGGAATTTGTTGAAGAGGCAATAACACTTCTGCCAAAAACCCTCCCTTCTGTTAAAGCTAAAGCCATTTAATGGCAAAAACTTTATCATGAAAAGGGAGGGTTTTGTTTTTAAATCCTCCTATATTATGATTAATGCAATGTAAAAAAAACGACCGGATAACCCAAATTTTGAAGGATATGCGGCTAAAACTCAAGTTCTTTGAAACCTATAGGAATGGGCTTTTTACTGCGGATATACCCTTCAACCCGCAATGCGCTTCCATAATTCATTCTTTTATTTTTAGCTATTTGGATGGCCTCGGTTATTTCTTTCATAGCTTTCCGCTTAGATCCGGACTTATACAATAAAGCCGCAAAGGTTTCGCAAGAACTATAGGTAGGGGGAGTTTTGGATACTGATTTTTTGTAGTATTTGACCGCTTGTTCAAGTTTGATTTTATCGCTGACATGATAAACAAAATTCCAGGTTAAATCTTCTAAATCGGAAGCAGGTAACGGAAGGTCTTTCTTCATAAAACTTACTGCCACGTTGGAGTAATCCTCCCATTTACCGGTTTGCGTAAAAAACAAAGAACGCATTTCAAACTCAAAAATTTCGACATCTGAAAGCCCCAAAGTTCTTAACGAACCCATAAGGTTATTTAACATGAATAAGCCTCCCGTTTTAGCTCTCGATGCAGGTAAAACAGCACCACGAATTGCATTTTTTAGAACATTATTCACCTTTTCGTTTCCAAATTTATCAACAAAGGTTTTTTTGTCTGCCAATAGTGCATGATAAGCTTTGGTGTTGTACTGATCTGCAAATTCAAGAATAATTTGACTGTTTTCATCTGTACTATATTCTTTGGCAGGAATAACAGATAGATAGTCATTAATCAGGTCGGGATATAAATTTTGAAATGATTTGAGACTCCAAATGCACTTTTTTAAAAAGTCAGGTGCTCTGTTGCCTTCCTGATATTGACGATACAGTGATTTATATAAATCAAACTCATAGTTAACAGGAACTATATTCCCTTCTTCGATTTCTTCTGTAGTTGGTGTTTCTTCAACTCTCTTTAAGAGTTTTTTAAAATCAGAAACCGATTTATATCCGCTTTCTTGCAATAACAATTCACCGTACTGACTCAAAAATAAATAAGCCGGATATTTATCAGACCGGATAACTACTTTGGCATCTTTCAGCAATTTTCTACCTAATGTTGAGTTCAAATCCACTGATAGGGTGATGTATTTTTCCTTTAATGCTGAAATAATCTCGGAATCGGTGAAGACGTTTTGCTCTACTTTTTTACATGTTTGCAACGATGATTTATAGTCATAAACATAGCAAAAAATTGTTGCCTTCATACTTGCTGAAGTAATCAGCGCAGTGTTCCAATCTACGACCATAAAATCAACCGATGCTGTTGTTTGTATTGGTCCGGACCTCGTTTGCTGTTGTGCGTAAGCTATGTTATTGACATTGATTCCCGTAAAGATCAAAAAAATGAAGAAATTAAAACAAACAGAGGTGTAGTAATTGGTCATATTTGCGCATTTAGTAAGGAGTGAACGATTTTATCTATAATTTAGCATCAATAACTTTTACTTAGAACGACCATATTTTTGTACATTCGCTTTTTTCAAACGCTCAAAGATAGAAAAAAAGCTTGCACAAATTTAAATAAATACATTCTTTGGCAAAAAGTTTTTTTCTTGTTTAAACCTTGAACATTTTCTTATCTGTTTTTTTGCAAAACCTATACTATATTCATACGAAGCTCATTTTTTTTTGTTCCAAACTTGATGAATAAAACAATAATCAACCGGAAGCCAAAACAGGATAAATAGCTACATAGAATTCGCTCGTATTTACAAATTTTTAAACAGTCAGATAGTCAAGTTTTTTTAAGCAAGAATCATTCCAAAAAAAACATTTTCATTATTTACCGATATGAAATATTATATAATAGCAGGTGAAGCTTCGGGCGATTTACATGGCGGCAATTTAATATTGTCCCTCAAAGCCAAAGATTCTATGGCTGAATTCCGATGCTGGGGTGGTGATTATATGCAGGAAACTTCGGGTGTTGATTTGGTAAAGCATTTTAAAGACACTGCCTATATGGGTATAATCGAAGTAATTAAACACCTTCCGGGCATTTTTCGAAACTTAAATTATTGTAAACAGGACATTTTGACCTTTTCGCCGGATGTGGTGATTTTAATTGATTACCCGGGGTTCAACCTCAGAATTGCGAAGTTTTTAACCCAAAAGAACATACCCGTATTTTATTACATCTCTCCCCAAGTTTGGGCATGGCATAGCTCAAGGGTGAAAAAGATGAAAAAATACATCAGCCATCTTTTTGTTATTTTACCATTTGAGCAGGATTTTTTTTCCCGGCATAATTGGTCTGTTCACTATTTTGGACACCCGTTGCTCGATGAAATAGACGATGAAAAAAAACGTCAAAACAGGGAAAATATTGTGCAAGATTTGAATGCCGCTTTCGACAAGCCAATCATTGCCCTTTTGCCGGGAAGCAGAAGGCAGGAAGTCGGACGAATTTTGCCGGAAATGTTGAAATGTATCTCCTTTTTTCCTGACTATCAGTTTGTGATTGCAGGCGTTTCTTCTGTATCATCTGACCTATACCACAATATTGTAAAAGGGTATAATGTGCCTGTAATTTTCGGACAAACCCATGCCTTGATTCAATGCGCCAGGGTTGCTTTGGTGGCTTCGGGTACCGCAACTTTGGAAACCGCTTTGTTAAATACCCCGCAGATAGTCTGTTATCGAGCTAACCCTGTTTCTATGGCAATTGCCCGGAAAATAGTACGCGTTCCTTATATTTCTTTGGTCAATTTAATCGCCGGCAAAGAAGTGGTCAAAGAGTTAATTCAACAGGAAGTAAACACAGGCAATTTAGTCCGGGAACTTCGAGCTTTATTAGATGAAAACAGCCTTGTCCGAAAGTCAATGATTACGGAATACAAATTGTTGCGACAGCGATTAGGCAGCAAAGGAGTTTCAGAAAAAATAGCAGAAGCTATGATACGGTTTCTAAAACGGAAGTAACAAAACCTATAACAAGTATGCCCTTATTGTTCTTCAATAGAAAATTAAAAACTTAGGTTGGTAAGGTTTCTTACGCCCTTGACGGGATTTAAGGCATTGAAGTTGATCAAAAAAGTAACCCGTTCATACCATTTTATTCCGTTTGCCTCATATACATCTTTGATGTTTTTGGAAGAAACCAACGACCAGTAAATCTCTATAATATCCGAAGCGGGGGTAAGTGCAACTCCTCCGTCAAAAAACAATTTGCCGTCCCAAAGTCCACCATCGGCAATATCAGTATAAGGTAAACCTAAATCGGCATATAGCTTTAATGGTATTTTTTTGATGGGTAAAGATGCCTTAAAGTTTGCCGCCAACATATACTTATCCGTATATCCTACACTTAGGGGCACTTTAAATCCCGCTCCACCCATTCCTACCTGATGCGACCAGAACCCCGTATTTTCATTTCTTGCTACAAAAACCTGGTCAAGGGTATAGTTGTAACCACCTCTCATAGTTAGTGGAAGGAGTATCGGATTGGTAGTTGTAATGGTTTTGTTTTGGATGAACCCACCGGCATAAAGTCGGGCGCTAAGACCACTTCGGGGTTTTTTTCCATAAGAAATCAGGTATTTAAGTTCTCCCTGCGCCATGGCAAAACCATCTCCCTGCTGTAGTTCTATTTTCCATGAAAAAGGGTTAATTCTCCGGATATTTTGATGAGATAAGGACAATTCGTTTTGGTAAAAGCCGGAAGGTACCCTGCTGCAATTTGTATTGGGCGGACATTCGAATTTTTTGCGAAGCACACTGACATGGCTCAACGTTATTTTTGTTTGAGCGGGATGCCGCAGTGTTTTTTTCTTCAGGTGAAAAGTCAGTGAAGGAGATAGCCGGTAAAATTTAAATACTTCTGTACTCAGGGTTCTGTCTGTCAGGCTGGTGTCTTTGCTGAATACGCTGAATTTTCCGTTTCCGAACATGGAAGCAGCGAGGTTTAGTTCTACCCGGCTAAATATGTTATCCGGAAACTTGTTGAAACTTAGATCTCCGGCACCTGAAAAACTGTTTGATCCAATGGCATACATAGGTGCCAAAGTAAACTGAAAAGGAGTGGAAGGTATCAGGCTGTTGTAAAACGCAACGCCAACCATGGTTTTATCATAATGATTGTATCCTATAACCGGGCTGAAAAACAACTGTTTGCGGCGGGGATTTTCGAGGCTTCCGGCAAATTGCAAACGCAACGGATGGCTTCGTTTACATAATTTGCGAGGATAAAGGGTGTTATTTTTTCTATTAATATCCGGCATTTTGTTAGCAGCATCAATGACTATACGGTCATATTTTCCGGATGGGAAATTGACCTCCATCTCACCAAGAAACCCATCATACCAAACTGTTTCGACCGGTTGATCTTTATGAAAAGCAGTAAGGGTAAAAGGTGCTTTAATTCCCTTTTTACCATTTTGTTTCAGCGTTATTTTATCATACCGGCTATTTCCTATGGTTTGAGCATCAGGTTTGATTTTATGTATTTTATAGTCTATTTTTTTAGTTGTCTGAAGCAATTCATCAAAAAACCAGTCCATATTTTTTCCACTCTGTGCGGTAAAAACCCGCCTAACATCATCAGGATAAGGATGCTTAAAGCTGAATTGCCGGTAGTAGTCCTGCATAATCTTGTCAAATGTAGTGGTGCCTAACCAAGTTTCGAGAAAATGAAAGCTAAGGGCTGTTTTAAAATAAACAACAACTCCGTAGTTCAGTTGTGTGAAGTCTTCGGAAGGAAGATGAATGGCCTGGTCGGCATTTCTGCGGGCATTAAACAAATAGAGGTAGTACTGAAAAGCATTGGGTTGGAGATGATCCAGATCAAAAATACGGGCAATACTACTACCGGACATCTTGCCCAATAACTTATCGTTCGGATATTTTTCTCTGAAATATCGCAATTCGTAGTATGAGTTTATCCCTTCGTCCATCCAGGGATGCTGTCTTTCGTTGGAAGCGAGAATGCCATAGAACCAGTTATGGCCAACTTCATGAACAATGACCTGTTCTAATGACTTTGCAGAACCGCTTTTCCCGATCACGGTTATCATAGGATATTCCATTCCTGCACCTGCACTTAATGCACTTTGAACGGCAGTGCAATGATTATAAGGATATAGTCCAACCTTATCGGAATAAAAATAAACCGCATTGGATACATACTTAGCTCCATTGGTCCACAAATCGGCTTCTTCGTTGGTGAACATTGCCCAGGAAACTACTTTTCGGCTGGTGCCGGGAAGTTGAATGGTGTCTTTCAGGACATGAAACCTTTTATCGGCAAACCATGCAAAATCATGGATACTGTCTTGTTTAAAGGTTATGGTTTTCAATTCTTTTGAAGAGGGCGGATCACTGAGATTTTTTTCGTCAAACTTGCCGGCTAAGGCTTCCGTTTCGCTGACTTTGGCGTTTAGCCAATCTATTTCTTCGGGGTTTTGCAGTTCTCCTGTTGCCCCGACAACGTAGTTTTCCGGAAGTGTGATGCTGACTTCAAAATTCCCGAATTCGCTGTAAAATTCACCCTGGTCTAAATAGGGCATAGGATGCCAGCCTTTTGAATCATACACCGCCGGTTTTGGATACCATTGAGTAATTTGATAGGATTGTCCAACATGCCCCAAACGGGAATAACTGTTTGGAATTTTTACCTGAAACGGCGTTTGTATCACCACCTTTTCCCCGCTTTTTAAGGGCTTGTTCAGGGTAATTTTTGCAATATCGGGGTGTTTTTTATCATACTCCCAATTCAGGGGCTTCCCTTCCGCTTCAAAGCTGAGAAAATCAATAGCCCCACGCTCTGAGCTTTTGGAATAGTAAAATTTGCTGTCTCCGTTTTCTAATTGCTGTTTGGCAAAAGCCGTGCTTTGATTTTTATAGGCATTCGGCCAAAGGTGAAAATATATAAAACTCAACTCGTCCGGTGAATGATTGATGTATTCTATTTGAATAAACCCGTTTAGTGTGTGGGTAGAATCGTTAAGACTAACCTGTATTTTGTAGTTTACTTCTTGTTGCCGGTACTCAGGGGTTGCGGCAACTAAATTCCAATGAAAAAATGTGAGTACAAAAATCAGCAACAAATAAATCCGGTTCATGCAAGTTGTTCGTAAACAGTAATTGAATAGATGCCCCAAAAGTACAAACAATTACCCAACTTGACCTAACACAGCGCACAAAGCAAACGGGGAAACACAGCAGCAGCCATGATTCCCCGTTTCAAATCATTTGTTGTATCGTCAAACGTTTGCGACTATCATTACCAAAGCAGTTGATTCATGCCGGTAGCTTTGGTAATGATGGCTTCAACCGCCGATATTGGAACTCTTTCCTGTTGAAGGGTATCGCGGTTTCTGATGGTTACAGTGTCATCTTCTAATGTGTCGAAATCTATGGTTACACAATAGGGGGTTCCGATAGCATCCTGACGGCGGTAGCGTCTTCCAATCGAGTCTTTTTCTTCATATTGGCATTGAACCGACAATTTTAGTTGTGAAAACACTTGCCGGGCTTTATCGGTCAATTCGGTTTTGCTTATCAAAGGCAACACTGCAACTTTTACCGGAGCCAAAGCCGGATGTAATTTGAGCACAGTACGCATTGCCATTCCACCGTCTGCATCGGGTACTTCTTCTTCCAGAAGAGCAGAAGTCATTACAGCCAAAAATGTCCGGTCAGCACCTACGGATGTTTCAACCACATAAGGCACATAGCTTTCATTTTTCTCGGGGTCAAAGTATTGCATTTTCTTGCCCGAAAAAAGTTGGTGATTGCCCAAATCAAAGTCGGTTCTCGAATGGATGCCCTCGATTTCTTTGAACCCAAACGGGAAATCAAATTCAATATCTACTGCCGCATTTGCATAATGGGCTAATTTTTCGTGTTCGTGAAAACGCAGTTGATGGCTGCCAAAAATAGCGCGATGCCATTTTAACCTTTCCTCCCGCCAGTACTTGTACCATTCCATTTCCGTGCCGGGCGGCACAAAAAACTGCATCTCCATTTGCTCAAACTCACGCATACGGAAAATAAATTGACGGGCGACAATTTCGTTTCTGAAAGCTTTACCGATTTGTGCAATACCGAAAGGCAGTTTTTGACGGGTGGTGCGTTGTACGTTCAGAAAATTTACAAAAATGCCCTGTGCCGTTTCCGGGCGTAGGTAAACGCGGTTATCCTCTTCGGTAGCTCCTGCCAAGGCTCCGAAGTGAGTAGCAAACATGAGATTGAACTGTCTGACTTCTGTCCAGTTTCTGGAACCACTTTCAGGACAGGCAATTTCACAATCCACAATAATTTGCTTCATCTCGGCCAGGTCATTTTCTTCCATGGCCTTCACATATCGCTGAGCAATTCGCCCTCGCTCTTCGGCATAGTTCATCACCCGCTCGTTGGTGGTGCGGTAAACGCCCTCGTCAAAAGAGTCGCCAAAGCGTTTGGCAGCTTTTTCAACTTCCTTGCTGATTTTATCATCAATTTTGCCCAGGTATTCTTCGATCAGCACATCAGCCCGATAGCGTTTTTTGGAATCTTTGTTGTCAATTAACGGGTCGTTAAATGCGTCAACATGTCCCGATGCCTTCCAGATTTTAGGGTGCATAAAGATGGCAGAGTCCAGACCCACTATGTTTTCGTGCATCTGAACCATTGACTTCCACCAAAAAGTTTTGATGTTGTTTTTCAACTCCACGCCATTCGGTCCGTAATCATAGACCGCACTTAATCCGTCATATACTTCGCTTGAGGGGTAAATAAACCCATACTCTTTAGCGTGTGAAATCAACTTTTTAAATATGTCTCCTTGATTTTTCATAGCGGGCGCAAAGGTACTGTTAAATACTATATAATTACTGTTCGATGCCTGTTTTTTGGTTGGCAACAGTGAATACTGCCAGTATTAAGCCGAAATACTTAAAGTTCATAAGGGGGTTTATGGGCTAATAATCAAACCGGCTTTAACACAAAAACAGCCCGGACATTGCTGACAATGCCCGGACTGTTTCTATGTTTGTTATATTCAAGACAAAAAGTTGCCTAAAGATTTAGATTTAAAACCGTCTGGTCTTATATCGGTTGTCTTCAACTTTAGAGGCTTTGGTCAATGCCTGAAGCGCGCTAAAGTCAACGCTTTGTTTGATGGGTTGGTCAATTTCTGATTTTATTGACGAAAGATTATCGGACGGAGCAACATCGGTGAACGAAGCTACTTTGACCACATACACTCCTTTATCGCCAATGATAGGTTTTGATAGTGTGTTGGGTTTCAAGGCAAAAATAGTACCTTGAACTTTAGGCTCCCTTCCTAAATCGGCAAGGCTGAATGAGTAAAAATCTAACTCGGCAGCAGACAACAATTCCTGCCCGGTTGCTGTGGCAATACTTTGCAGGTTGTCTGAATTGCCAATTTTAGCAATAATTTTTTCAGCTTTCTTTTCTTTTTTAACTTCCGTTTCCAATTGGGTTCTTACATCTTCGATAGAAGGAGTTCCTTCTTCTTTTGCTGAAGTAACTGCGGGAAGGATATAGGTAGTTTTAACACGGTTTGTGCCGTCTTTCAAATCTTCTTCCATGGTAAATATCTGACTGCTTACCTTACCCACGTTATTGGTAAAAGCCCAGGTTGCGATTTCTTCACTAATTCCAAGTCCGGTGATATTGTAGGTATTTTTTTCAATATTTTCAGACTTTTTGATCGCCAAAGTTTGCTCGGCAGCGGCTTTTTTAAATGCCTCTACGGTGGTGTTTTGTGTGGCAAACTGTAAAGCTTTTGCAAACACATTATTGCGGGTTTGCTCGCTCGGCTCTACATTTTTGCTAAATGTCGCAAATTTTACCGCATCTTTATTTGGGTTTGCTGCCGTAATTTCTACCAAATATAAACCCTGATTGGTCGGGGTGGTAAAAATATCGCCTTTTTTGTGTTCATAGAACACTGCTTTCGCTAATTCCGGGGCAAGTGCGTCCGGTTTGACATACCCGACATCGCCTCCTTTAGCTTTACTTGCAGCATCGGCCGAAAACTGATTGGCGAGGGCTGCAAAATCTCCTCCTTTTTCCAACACTGTTTTAACACTATCCGCTGTGGCAACTACTTTTGAGGCAGAAGCTGCATCGGGAGCAGTGAACAAAATTTGACGAATTTTTACCGAATCCGCAATCATTTTGCGGTCTAAAAGTCTGACAGCCTGAAAAGTGCCTGCTTCATAATAAGGTCCAATTACCGTACCTACCGATACACTAAACAGTGAATCTTTTAGCATACCCGTCAGATTGTCTTTTGCAACATAAGAATCGGAAAACGGAGTATCCGAATTTTGAACTTTGACAAACCGCGCGGCATCTTCGGTGGTTTTAAAGGCTTCGATATTGTCGGCAATCGTTTTTTGAGCCATTGTGCTGTCTTCCTTGGTAGGAATGACTTCATACGTTATATATTCAATAGTCTTGGAGGCTTTTTGTTTGTATTTCTCTTTGTTTTTGTTGAGGTAGGCTTTCAGTTCGGCATCTGTTACCGCAACTTCGGCATCCTGAACAGAGGTATAAGGTACAAACACATAGTCTATGGTTGCTTTCTTGTTTTTATCAACATATACCTGTTTGGCATACCATGAAGGAATGTAAATTGCTTTTTTGATAAGATTGGTATATTTTTGTTTGACTTCGTCTTTTTTTACCGACTCTTCAAACCTTTTCCATTGGCGTTGACGGGCTTTTCCTTCTTCGGTTCCGTCTGAAAATGTTTTTACATATTCTGCAAGTTTATCTTTGCTGAACATTCCGGCTTCATCCTTAAAAACAGCAGCACTTTGGATGGAAGGATGCAGATTGTCGCCGGTGAAAAGTTGAGTCAATTCCTCTTCTGTAATTTTCAGGCCAAGCGCATCATAAGACCTTTTCAATAAATGTTCTTCTACTTCCTGAGTCCAAGCCTGTTCACGTATCTGCATACGAGTTTCTTCGGTCAACTCCATTTGATTGTTGCGGTAGTTTTCGGTAATTTGCTCTATTTTTGCCTGATAGCTTTGAATATCTATGTTCTCACCATCAATACTACCGATTGAATTGCCATTACCTGACATGCGGTTGGTGGTGCTCAAAGCATCCATTAACAAAAACGACACGATAGATGCCGCTATAAGAAACACCACTAAACCTACTCTCTGACGTATTTTTTCTATTACAGCCATTTCAGTATCTGATTTTTAAAAAATTGCGTGCAAAGATACTGCATTTGTACAAAATTTATAGTCTTCGGTTAAATTGCCTCTGTCAATTTGTAATTTTAATGTAGTTTTTCCCGGTTTAACCCACTCTTATTTTAATTTATCCGGATTTATTGCACCGCAATCCTAAATATAGTCCTCTTCCATGCAGTTTCGAACCGAAATCAACCTGCCTGTTTCCCTCTGCCCTATCTCACATTCCGACAAAATCCTGTTTGCCGGTTCTTGTTTCACTCAAAATATCGGGCAGCTCATGCTCGAAAACAAATTTTCTGCCCTGATCAACCCAACAGGAATCATTTATAACCCAATGTCTGTTGCCAAAACCCTTGTTTTGCTGTCTGCCGGTATGCCCTTTACAAAAAACGACCTTTTTTTTAACGGGCAGTATTGGTAGAGTTTTGACCATCACGGCAGTTTTTCAGACCCCGATGTAGCGGTCTGTTTAGCGCGCATAAATCAACAACTTCAGAAAGGCAGCAAACAGTTAAATGCCGCCCGATATCTGGTGCTGACTTTTGGAACTGCTTATGTTTATTACAGAAAAGACACACAACAGGCAGTGGCCAATTGTCATAAACTGCCGGACCATTTTTATGATCGCCGCAGGTTAAGTGTAGATGAAATCGTAATTGCTTATGAACCTCTGTTGAGAAAGCTATTTGAACAGAACGAAAACATCCGGTTAATTTTAACCGTCAGCCCCATCCGGCATTGGAAAGACGGCGCAGCAGATAACCAACTTAGCAAAGCTACTTTAATTTTAGCCGTTCATGAATTAAAAAACATGTTTGCCGATAGAATAGACTATTTCCCGGCATACGAATTGTTATTAGACGACCTTCGCGACTACCGTTTTTATGCAGACGACTTGCTCCACCCTTCAAATACTGCTATTCAATACATCTGGCAAAAGTTTAAATCTGTCTATTTCACCTCCCAAACCCTCGAACTGATGGCAACAATTGAAAAAATCAGAAAGGCTTTTAAACACAAACCCCTACAACCTCAAAGCGAAACCTATAAATCTTTTGCCAGGCAACAAGTTGCAGCCATTATCGAGCTCCTGCAACAATACCCAAATCTGCCATTTGAAGAAGAGTTGACTTATTTTGAACAGACTATTGGATGATTTTAATCGGAAGGTTACTCCTTTCCACAGGTTTCACATACGACTATTGCAATTGGCAATTGGCAATTGGCAATTGGCAATTAACAATTAACAATTAACAATGGCTATTCATATTAACTCTTTCAGGTTTTTCACTTTTCACTTTTAGTTTTTCACTTTTTCACTTTTCACTTTTAGTTTTTCACTTTTCACTATCTAACCACCGCCACCTTGCCCCGCGCCAACAAAACCTCCCCATCTAATTGAAAAAACACAAAATTTTAGGTCTGAAACAGGGTTGACAATAAGTCATTGCAGGGGGGCTTTAAGTCAATGCAGGGTTGCATTAACCTGTTGCAGGGGTGAATTGATTTATTGCAGGGGTGATTTAAAGCAAAGCGGAGGCACAATAACCCAATGCAGGGGTGCATGATGTCTTTGAGGATGCACATTGGTTTATTGCAGAGGCACAATAAGCCTTTGCAGGGGTGCAATAACCTTTTGCAGGGGTGCATTGAGTCAATGCAGGGGTACTTTGACTTATTGCAGGGGTGCAATACGACTTTGCCAACCTGCAAAACTATATTGCAAAGGCAGAAATTTGGACATTTCTCCGTAAAAGGCACGAAGTTTTAGCATTTGTCTATTCTTGTTTTGACCCGCTAAGTAAGAACCCACCCCTAAACCCTTGAGGGTAGGGAATAAGACCATCGAAGCATGGAGCTACTCCCCTCCTCGGAGGGACCGGGGTGGGTTCATTAGTTAGTGAAGCGGTATAAAATTTCGTCCAGAATTGATTAAATTTAACTGATAAGGTGTTAAATCATCAATCCACCTTCACCCTTATTCCTTCGGAGTGGGTGTTAAATTCGGGGGCATACATACATTGCATGGTGGTAATGCCGTTGCTGAAATTTCCTTTATGGCTTACGCGCAAGGGGTATTCAAACACGTAGGTGCCTTTGGGCAGCCAGTCCATAAAGAAGTTGGTGGCCGCATCTTTGGTGCTTTCGTAATAGCCCAATCCGTCCTGCCATTTGTAGGAGGAAATGACATTGACGGGTTCAAAACCCGAAGCACGCATGTCTTTCAGATGCACATATTCCATATCGCGGTCAGAGCGCACTTCGATGCGTACTTTTACCACATCTCCCACTTTCAGGCTCGCGCCATCGGTAAGGGGAACCAATTGTTTGCCGCTAAGTGTTTTTTTCTCCAAGAACAACTGCTTTTTAATGGCCAAGGGGGTTTCGGCAAATGTGATTTTGTCTAATTGTTCAAAATACTGCCAGTAAATTGCTCCCCATGCTACTCCGTTATCAGGTTTGTTGACGGTTATGTTGGCCATATCTGCACTGATTTGGTCACCCGCCCAAGCGGTTTTAAAATAACCCGTGCCGGCTTCGGCTTTCAGTTCGGGCATATTTTTGGGGTCAAGGGTGTGTTTACCGATGGTAATGGTAGCCAACTCTTCACTTGCCAGCCAGTTATCGCCTGTTAACAGTAAAGCATAACAGGCTTCGGCGGTGGCTTTAGTGGTTTTCCAGTCCTGGGTCTGTTTTTGTTTCAGCAGCCAAACTTTCATGTCTTCTACCGATTGTTTGTCTTTGGCTACCTCGTGAAACGCTTCAATCAGCAGGGCTTGAGTTTCGATAGGTGCCTGATACCAATACCATCCTCGCACAACATCTTTAAAATACATGCCCATTTCGGGGTTATGGGTAGCATTTTGTTTGAGCGACTCCATAATTTGAAGGGCTACTTTGCTGTCCTGATTGGTTTGGCGATACAAGGCCAGCGCAATCATTCCCTGCATATATTTGCTGTTGCCCAGCCAGTATTTTTCTGCCTGCCCGGTCCAGTATTTGAATGAAGTCTGGTATTGTTTGTTCAACGGAACATCGGTAAAAAAGCTGCGGGCATACAGATAATGGATGAGGGTGTAACTGAGTTGGTTGTCGTCCATATTGGCTTTGTAGCGAATCAGGTTTTGATAAGCTTTGTCGGCTTCACCGTCAATGAATTGGACTGCTTTTTGAACCATGTTCCACGAATCGGAGCTGTTTCTGACCGATTTCACTTTGAGATGATCGAGATGTCCGAGTCCTGAAACGATGTGTTGGGTGATGTACCAGCTTTCGGGCATTCCGGGAAACCACGACCATCCGCCGTTGACGGTTTGACGCTGTTGGAGTTGTTTTTCCGCAATCGCAAATTCTCTTGCCATTCTTTCTAAATCAAACAGCACTCCGAGGCGTTGTTTGCGTTCGCTTTCGTTTTTGGCCTGCAATACCCAGGGGGTTTCTTCGAGCAATACCTGTTTTAGTTCCTGATTTTTTTCGAGGTTAGAAAGCAAAGCCCCTGCCGCTTCTTTACCTGTTGCGGCAGATGCGGTGATGGCCTCATTTTTCCATGTTTCAAACACTTTTTTCACTCTTGGCGATGAATTGGCAATGTTTGAAGCAATGCTGTTTGCATAGTAACGGCTAAAAATCTGCTCCGTACATTCGTAGGGATATTCCATCATATAGGGCAATGCCTGCACGGCATACCAAGCCGGTTGAGAGGTAAACTCCAGCGTCATGCTTTGATGGCGCAGGGTGTTGGATGCGGAAGATTTTGACAGGTTGGAGAATGTAAAATTGGTTTTTCCTTTTCCGCGAACGGGCAGGGGCATACTTTCGGTTACCAACATGCGGTTGGTCAGTACCGGCAAAGCGTTTTCTTCTCCATCCGAAAAATCCCCCGATTTGGCAATGACCCTAAACACAAGGGCTTGTACTGTTTCGGGCACTTTCAGTTTCCAGCTCACAGAGGTGCTTTGTTTTCCCTGAGTGGTAAATGTCTGAACCGCATTGGTGTTCATAAACAGGTTGTCCACCGGTTTCATACTGATGGCATCAAACAGTTGAAGCGTGGCATTGCCGCTCAATGCGTTTTCGGTCAGGTTTGAGATTTTAGACGACAAATAAATTTCATCGTTTTCGCGCATAAAACGCGGAGCATTGGGAATAACCATCAGGTCTTTTTGCGTTACGACCTCTTTGGTAAACATGCCATATTTGAGGTCTTTGGTATGGGCAAACCCCATCAGTTTCCACTTTGTCAGGGCTTCGGGAGCGGTAAAAGAAATGATCACGGCTCCGCTTTCATCCGTTTTAAGATGCGGCATGAAAAAGGCAGTTTCCTGAAGGTTTTTGCGTATCTGCACTTCGTCGCCGCCTGCTTTAGTTTTGCCGGTTTCGGGTTTTTCTTCATCTCCGTTTCCGCTTTCGCCTTTGCCGTTTTTCTTTTTTGCAACTGCGCCATTTGCCATCACCAATGACTGATCCATTTCTTCCATAGCAGGCACTGCCCCTGAGGGTGCAGGAGGTGCTGCCGATTCTACCGCCATGTTTTTGGACATATACATTCTGTCGCTGCGTTGATATTGGCGATACCCATAGCTTCCCAGATAGAAATCGAAAAAATTGAGATATTCATAGCTTTGAGAAGCATAATAGTAGCGGGGCGAGTTCCAGTAGTCCGCCCGAAGGCGGGCCTGAGCAATACCAAAACCGTTGTCGGCACTAAAATAAGATTGGGGGTAAAAAGAAGGATAAATGCTGAAATTCCAGCCATGATATAAAAAGGCATCGAGCGAGGCATCGTACATGGAGGCCAACATTTCAGCAGCCACTTTGTCACCATTTTGCCCGCTGATTTTTAGCCGCCATTCTTCACTCTGTCCGGGATAGAGCTTGCTTCTGAAAGTCTGAAAGTCAATATTTAGATTTTTGTTGGTCCAGGGAACGTAGATGGTCTGTGATTGGGTAAACAAACGATTATATTTAATCATGCTCAGGTGCATGGTAAAATTGCCCCGGTAGGCTTCTTCTACTTTTACGGCAACCTTTTTTTGAGCATTGTCGGCATTGATCCACTCACGGCGGATGATTTTCCCTTCGTGTTCCAGTTCATATAAAAAGCGTGCTTCGGGTGTTGCACTGCCAAATAACAACTGAACGGTTTGTCCGGGTTCTGCCTGATTGTTGCTGAGGTGGCTCCAAAACAACTCATTGGCGGGTACTTTATCCTCGTCCGGATCAAACACGGTAAACACCTTTTTCCATTCTACTTTTTCTCCGTAAACGTCGGTTGTGGTCAGTGTGGCCAAGTATCTTCCGTGTTTCCAGTTGTTGAGGTTCGAAAAATTGACAACAGAATCGGCCGGTGTGTTCAACGTCTGACTAAACACCTGTTCGGCACGCTCCCAATTGTCGGGGTTGTTTTCACCTGCATATTCATCATTTGGAAAGTCTTTGCCGTAGTCATCTTTAGACATGACAAAGATATCGGGCATTTGCCATTGTCTTTCGCGATATACTTTTGAAGGATGTTGCAGGCGGTGAACGCTGACCGCTACTTTGGCAGGTTGGGGCTGGCCTGCCAGATTGGTGGTATTGAGCGAAAACTGTTTTTTATCCTTCCGGTTCGTCACATCCGGAAGGGCAATACTTGCCAGCATCGAAACAGTTCCAACGCTGACCGTCAGTTCGTTGGTCTGAGTTTCTCCGTTCAGGTCAGTAACATCGGCATACACCGTATAGTTAAACTGAGGCTTTTCAGTTGCTTTAAGGGTGAGGTCCGGAATAGCGGTAAACGTGATTTCAAACTCTCCGTTTTCGTTGGTTTTGGTCGTTCCAACTTCTATTTCTAATTCGGCCGAAGTTGGCATCGGTCTCCACCACCACCACCAATATGGGAAAACGGCATTTCGTTTTACGCGGTAGTTTACCTGAGCATTGTCAATATTAAAACCGGCATAGGCCTTTGCAACCCCGGTAACGGTAACCTTTTCGTTGAGTTTATAACTGCCTTTCAGGGGGTTAAAAGTAACTTCGAATTTGGGTCGCTTGTATTCTTCTACCTGTATATAAGCGCTGCCATATTCGTTCGAGATCGTCATACGTCCATTCAACAAATTGGATGGAATGGTCAAAGAACCGCTGAAAGAGCCAAACTCATTGGTTTTCAGCTTCAGTTCCGTAATTTTTTGGGAGTTTACATCGTAAAACGTAACGGTTGTCGGGCTGTTTGTCTGCAATTCGTTGTCTCTGCCGTTTCCTTTGGTTCTGATGGTAATGCCCTTAAAAAATACGGTTTGTCCGGGACGGTAAATGCTTCGGTCGGTAAACAGAAAAGTGTGGGTCGAGGGTTGGTTATTTTCGTGGTATCCGTAAGAATACTGAGAGGTAGAAAACCGGTCATTCCCCTGCGTTAAATCTACGACAAGGTTGTTGTAAAACTCCTTGGGTTTGGTGTAGGAAAAATCGCCGTCTTTACCGGTTTTACCCGATTTCAGGACTTTGTTTTCATATTTCCGCGAATTATAATTGTACTCCTGTGTAGAAATGGAATAATCAATTCCAGCGAGAGGTTGGCTGTTAAAGCGATGGATGGCAAAAAAGTCCACACGGTTTTCAACAGCACGATTGGCACAACTCAGGTTGGTAACATTGGTGATATGCCAGGCAAGTGCTTGTTTGGAATAAGAAAACCCTTCATCTGAGGACATCATCAGGATGTATTTGCCAACAGGAACCTGATGTATTTTAGCTTCGGTATAGTGGGTTTGGTAGTCTCCTTCGTCAGGCAGCATAATGTTCCATTTATGCAAGGCAGACAGGGAGTTGTAAAAATCTAACCTTTGTTCTTCCCGATCCATTTTTTCTGCCTTTTCTTCAGCTTCTGGGGTTAACAGGGCTATTTTGGCAAATAATTTCTGCACATTCTGGTAATGAATCAACGCCCGGAAAGGCTGATCGGGCTGGTTGGCTTGTTCTACGGTAAAACCGAACGTTTTGCTGAGAATTTGCTCTTTCAAGGCACGGCAGTTGTTGGCACCCATGCTTTTAGGATGCCGTTCTATAGTGGCATCGCAAATTTCAATGGCTTTTTTACGGTCAAACTTGTTGATTTCGTTCACCTTGGGCTGATACTTGTCGGCCATTTGGTTGTAGTGCTGAGCAATGCGGTAACTGACGTTAGCTGAAGACGTGTCTGACAGAAACTGCTTTTCTAACTGTAACAAGGCGTTGAACAGGAGTTGGTCTTTGTCGGGTAAGGTGGTAGTCGCTTTGGCAAAATCGAGTCGCTTAAGGTCGGCATCAATCAATGCAGGAATATTACCGTTTTTCAGATGCAGGTCTAAGAGTTGTTGAATCACCGTCAGTGCATAATATTTCACCGAAAGTTTGTCGGTATTGGTAAAGGTATGCGCCACAAATTTGGCGGCATCGGCAAAAGCCACTTCTTCCGAAAGTTTAAACTGATCGGCAGCTTTGGTGATGTTTGCCTGATCGTTTGAAAAATAATCAAAGGCGCGATGTGCCAGCAAATCGAATAAAGTAGGGCGATAAGGACGAGCACCGCCCGGACTGACTAAAATATCGCCGTAAATATCAACCGGAGTAGTTTTAAGCTGGGCGGCATCGGTCAATGAAGCGAGGTAGAGCTGAGTAATTTCAGAGGTAAACCGGTTGGCATCCCAGGTTTGAAAATCGGGTAAATCCTGATTGGTTACCTCTGTGCGGTTTAAGATGCGGTATCTGTTTTGCTGAAAATATTGCCAGTACAATTCGGCCAAAATAGATTGAAGCACCGGCTTCAACGGATATTTCGCCTGTTCGGTCTCTTGTTTCAATTTGTCAATAATTTTCTGCTCGCTGTTTTCTTCTGTATAGGCTTCATACTTATAAAGGTAGAGCAATGTTTTGACCGATTGAGCAGCGTTGTTTTCGGCTTTAGCTCTGGTGTAAATGGTCTGAACCAATTTTCGGGCATCTTCGGTCAGCCCTTTGTTTTCGAATTCGGCCACTTTTTTCCAGTCCGCAGCGTAATCATTTCCGGGTGTGTATTTTTCCATAGCATAGTTGGTTTTTTGCGTTTTGGCACAACCACCTTGTGCCGAAGTCAGCACAATGGCGAGAAAGATGAAGGACAGTAAAAATAGGATGTTTTTCATATAAATTCAGGTATTCGATGAAGTGATGGGTAATGTAATAGCTTACAAGATGCTAAAATATGGATCAAAGGTGCTTACAAAGTAAGATAAAAAAACAACACGATGAGTCTGATATAAGTAAAAACAAATCAACCCTGTAAAATGATGGTATTGCCTGATTCATTTATACCCTTCATAGAAAAATTTTATGAATGTTAGCCATCAAATACAGATCACCTATATATCCCCTCTCCTTTCATTAACTTACCTCTCCAAATTTACCGGCTTCTGTTTCCACAGAAGCAACCTTAATTGAATTGCTAATGTTTAAAGTTTAGAATCTACCGGATGAAAGGATAAATTGACCGTTTAAGACACACTTACCAATCTGGTTGCCAATAGAATATTTATTTTCCCGATTGATTGTTATCTTTACAAGTCAGGATGGGGTAAGTGACTGCCGACTTAAAAGAAATTTATAAACTTTCATGTTCAACATTTACCCCGGCCACGCAAACCATGTTTAACCGGCAATTGTTTTTGGGTCGCTGCCATTATTCACTCAACCTGCTATGAAATCTATGCCAAATCATGTTCTTTCCATCACCTTTCTGCAAAGGTTTGGTTTAATCCCCTGTCTCAGAACAGCAATCCGAATGTTCTTTTGTTTGGCACTGCTTAGCGGATTATTTGTCTGCCAACATCAGATGAATGCGCAATACAACCTAACCTTTCGCAGTCAGTTGAACTATACTCAAAATGCAAACGATGTATGGGGTTATGTGTCGCCGGGCGGTATCGAGTATGCCATAGTAGGAACACAAACCGGAGTTTCTATTGTGGATGTGAACAATCCGGATGCCATTAGTGAAGTGCAGTTTATTCCGGGGGTAGATAATGTTTGGCGGGATGTAGATATTTGGCAGAACTACGCTTATGTAACTACCGAATCAGCAGCAGCAGGAGGTCTGTTGATTATTGACCTCTCTAACCTTCCGGCATCAGCCAATAGTTTTTATACTCAATTGGGATTTGGATTTACCACTGCTCATACAATTTGGATTGACGAAAACGGTATTGGTTATCTGTTCGGTGCTAATTCTACCGGACAAGGCAGCGGCACTTTTATGATAGACATTGCATCTGATTTAACTAATCCGGCTTATTTGGGTAAATATAACGGCGCTTATGTTCACGATGGTTTTGTCAGAAACGATACCCTTTGGAGTGCTGAGATTTTTGTGGGACATTTCAGGGTAGTAGATGTGAGCAATAAAAATGCTCCCGTTATTCTGGCAACACAAAGCACCCCCAACACATTTACTCATAACGCATGGCCTACCGATGACGGTCAGTATTTGTTTACCACCGACGAAGTTAACAACTCGTATGTAACCGCCTATGATGTCAGCGATTTAGACAATATTACCGAACTTGACCGGTATCAGCATGACCCGGGGTCTTTAGCTATTCCACACAATGTTTATGTCAATGGCAACTTTCTGAACATTGCCTACTACACCGCCGGAACTACTATTGTGGATGCCACCTATCCCTATAACCTCATTGAAGTCGGACATTACGACACCAACATTTTGACCGGTGGGGGTTTCAACGGGGTTTGGGCAGTTTACCCATTTCTTCCATCCGGCAATATTCTGGTATCCGACCGCCAACAGGGTTTGTTTGTTTTAACCCCTGAATATGTTCAGGCTTGTTATCTGGAAGGATTAGTAACCAATTTTGTGACAGGTGAACCTATTCCTGCTGCGAACATACAGATTATCGGAGTTTCAGGTGCTCAGACGAATACCAATTTTTCGGGATTTTATGCCACAGGTGCTGCACAAACGGGAACCTATAATGTAGTTGTTTCAGCAAACGGTTTTTATACAGATACCATTTCCATCAACCTGACGACAAACGGAGTGGTTAACTTGCTGAATGTTGGCTTATTGCCCAACGCTCCCTGCTCCATTCCTCCTTCCGGATTAACAGCAACTGACATATCGTTTTCTTCTGCCGTCCTGAGTTGGGTAGCAACACCCGAAGCACTCAGCTATGTATTGCGTTATCGAAAAACGGGATTGACCGAATGGCAAACATTTTCTGTTGCCGATACCTCTTATCAGCTTAACGGTTTAAATGCTGCAACAGAATATGAATTTCAGGTTCATTCACTTTGTCAAAGTGGTTACCAATCTAATTATTCCTCGCTTTTTGTCTTTAATACATTGCCGTATTGTGCCCCTCCAACAGGTCTGTTTGCGTCTTCACCTACTCCAAATAGTGCTAAACTTCAATGGTATGCTCAGTTAAACACCACCGGCTTTCTCGTGCAATACCGGCAATCAGGTATAGAAGCCACATGGACAACCGTCAATGCTTCCTCAAACATCCTCACAATAAATGGATTGATGCCATGCACCAATTACGAATTCGCAGTCGCTGCCAATTGTTCGGACGGACAAACCAGTAATTTCAGTTCAATTTTGCCTTTTACAACTTCCACACCGGTTGTTTCGTTCAATACCACTTCCATAGCTACATGCAACCTGCCTTTTAATCTCAACAACCTTTTGACCGGAAGTACGGGAGGTGTTTGGTCGGGAGGCGCTTATGTTTCCGGCAGTCTGTTTAATCCTTCCGGGCTCGCACCGGGGCAATACAGCATCACTTACACCATTTACGGCGGAAATTGTGCGCCTTCACAAACAGGTTTTATTACCGTAATTTCTGCTCCTGATGCCTCTTTTAACACAACAACCATAGAAATTTGCGAGGGCTTATTCAACCTGAATACCCTGATAACAGGCACATCGGGCGGAGTATGGTCTGGCAGCAGCGAATACATAGCTGCCGGATTTTTTATTCCAAATACACTGCAACCCGGCTCTTATCCTGTTACCTATACTGTTGGAACAGGCAGTTGTCAGACCTCCTTAACTCAGATGTTGCAAGTGGTTTATTGCCCTACTTTGGTTCGGTTAAAAGTTTTTTTAGAAGGGGCATATCTTGATCCTGACAGTATGCGTACTTATTTGGCAGAAAATTCACTTTTACCCCAAACACAACCTTATCATCAGTTGCCGTGGATGTATGAAGGAACCGAAATGGTTGATCAATTTCCATCGAATACTGTTGACTGGGTGCTGATTTCCCTGTATCAGGCCGGCAACAACACAGAACTGGTGGCTCAAAGAGCCGCATTACTTCTAAAAAACGGTATTGTGGCTGATGTAGATGGAACTGCCGATGGTGTTAAATTTCCAAACCTGCCGCCCAACCAAAGCTACTATGTTGCAGTTCGCCACAGAAATCACTTAGCAGTCATGAGCGCCAATCCCTTTGTTCCCGACGGATCGGTCTATGATTTTACAAATTCCGCAACACAAGCTTTGGGCACAAATCAACTAAAACCGGTAAACGGCGGTTATTTTGCCCTGAAAGCCGGTGATATAGATTCCAACGGGGTAATCACAGTAGCAGACTTTAACCTGTACAGTGCTCAATCATCAGCAATCATGCAATATAACGATGCCGATGTGCAACTGAATGGCTCGGTTACCGTAGCAGACTTTAATCTTTTTGCCGGCAATAACAGCAGTGTAGGTGTCCCACAAATTCGCTTTTAACATTATTTTAATCCGGTTAAAATACATCAAAGGGGTAAAAATATAGCTCCTCTATCAATTTTAATGACCGAAACCTAACTTATTAGTCAATAATGTCGAAATTGCCGTACCCTTCTAAAATATTAAAAACAGGGGAAAATCAATTGTCCGAAATACGAACACTGCCCGATAAGGATTTGGTGGCATTAATCATTGACAGTGGTGATACCTCGCTGTTTGGCGAGTTGTATGACCGCTATGCCAATAAAGTCTATCGCAAATGTATTTCAATGGTCAAAAACACCGAAGATGCTCAGGACCTGGCACATGAGGTATTGGTGAAAGCCTTTTTAAATATTTCAAAGTTTGCGGGCAATTCCAGTTTTTCTACCTGGGTGTATGCCATTACCTACAATCAATGTATAGATTTTATCAGAAGTAAACAAAAAATTAAACTATCGGATGCCGATAACGAACGCTTGCCCGACCTGACCGACGAAAGGGATTCAGAATTAGTTGACAAAGAGTTGTTTGAAATTGAAATCAACTTGTTGATGCAGTTGTTACAGCTTCTCAATCCCGATGACCGGGCAATTTTGTTGATGAAATATCAGGACGATATGTCAATAGAAGATATCCAAACTGTATTGAACCTGAACAGCAGTGCAGTTAAAATGAGACTTAAAAGAGCAAGAGACCGCTTGCGTATTTTTTACCAAAAACATCAGTAATATAAATCCTTTAATCTCCCTTCACCGCCTAATTTTGAGAAATTAAATAGTTTTAAGCCTGCTTCCTTTTAAAATCAATTTTTGACTGTTGAAGCTTTCAGATTTTTGGAATATCACTACACAAAAAACCGGACTAACCTTTTTTCAACATTTTTTACCGATTTGAATCATGGAAAAAAATCCTTTCAAACAAATAGTAGAAAACGAAGCACTGCCAAAAAACCATAAAAACAAGGTTCTTAATACGATAGATACGACCAAATTCTGGTTTGATGTCATTGATTTATTTACCTTTAAACAGGTTCAGGCACACACCGAACTGATGCAAACAATGCTCGAAAACTGGAACAATAAATAACATTGATTACTCCGTCTTTTTTTAAAAACATCAATTAGCAGCCCTTCAGGTATAATCACTACACTTGAAACCCTTGATAAACAAACAATGTCAGACTTATGGAAGAAATAATTACCTTTAAAGATGTTATCACCGCATCTTTTCTCAAATTTATACAATCGTTCATGGATGCACTGCCATCTGTATTGGCTGCATTCTTATTGCTTCTTCTCGGTTGGTTTTTTGCAAGGATAGTATCATTTCTCATCATCAAGTTTTTGAGTGTGGTGAAATTCAATACCCTTGCCAGTCGCATCAGTGCAACAAGAATACTTGAAAAGGCAAACATCCAGCTCTCTCCTGTTCATATCGTGTCAAAATTTGCTTACTGGTTAATCCTGCTCCTGTTTTTTGTGACAGCAACCGACACATTGGGTTGGACGATTGTTTCAGAGCAAATCAGCAAACTCATCGGATTTTTACCCACTCTGCTCAGCGGTATTGTTATTTTCATCATCGGTCTTTATATCGCTACCTTTTTCAAAGAAATTGTGGCTGCCGCTACCACTTCACTTAGTGTTACAGGAGGCAGAATTATCAGCGGGTTTGTGTTTTATTTTTTAGTGGTAATCATCAGCATCACCGCTTTAGATCAGATAGGGATAGACACTTCCATCATCACCTCCAATGTGGTGCTCATTTTGGGTGCTATTTTATTGGCCGCGAGTATTTCTTATGGAATTGCATCCAAAACCATTTTGGCCAATATGCTGGCTGCTTTTTACAGCCGTAAAACTTTTCGGGTTGGCCAATATATTCGCATTGACGATATAGAGGGTGAAATTTTGAGCATTGACACCATTGCCCTGACTTTGCAAACCGAAACCGATAAAGTAGTCATTCCGACACATGAACTCATATCAAAACGAGTGCATATTATAAGTGAAATGTAAGGAAACATTTCCGGAAAAAACTTGTTGAAAACGTCCTTGATTTTGAGTGCTTTTAGTCTTAAAGGTATATATTTAAAAGGAGAGATAAATTTTTTTTAAGTTAAAGCATACTAAATAATAAAATCGTTTCAGTACCTTTGCACTGTTTTTACACAAAATCAAAAATTATCTTAATTATGAAAAAATTATTTGGCCTTTTATCTGTTGCTGTTTTAATCTTTTGGATGGGCTCTTGCAATAAAGCTGCCGACCCACAATTGTTGACAGACATTTCTTCGTTTGAAACCGACTGGTCTGGTTTGTTGAGTGATGTTTCTAACCTTGCAAACGCAGTTAAAAGCGAAACCGCAAATTTTGATGCTAAAATTGCTGAAAGCAAAGCCGGTACTGAAGCTTTGAAAGGTACTGCCAAAACTCAGGCTGATTCTCTGTTAAACTTGTTCAATGATGTTAAAAACAGAGCAGGTGCTATCGGAAGCGGTGCTGACGGTATTTTATCCAAAATCAACGAAATCACCGGTCAATTCCAAAGCTGGAAAGAGAAAGTTACTAAATTGGAAATTAAAACCGATGCCGCTAAAACCGACCTCGCTAACTACAAAACCCAATTGGAAGGTTTGAAAGGTGAAGCAGGCAATCTTAAATCAAGCTGGGATGGCGCTATGAGCATGGTTGGCACAATTACCTCTGCTATTGCTGCTTTAAAAACAGCACCTGCTACACCCGAAAAAACGGCTACCGGTAAACCCGCTACCAAACCCACCACGAAACCCAAAACTACCACCACTACTACTACCACTCCTACTTCTACTACGCTTACCCCCAAACAAGTAGAAGAAAAAATGCAGAATGTACGTGGTAACGCCACAAAAAAATAAACTTTATTTCTCATAAGGTAACACTGAAAGAGACTTGCCGGAGCAAATCCGGCAAGTCTTTTTTTTTTGCCTCTTACCTTTTCAAATATAAAATGTCTTAACTTCGGTCATTATGCCCGGTCATTTTGTTACTATCAATGACATCTTAACGCTTTACCAACATTTGCTGGAAATGCGGACAACCATAGATGGGGATGGTAGCCTTTGTCCAAAATTATTTGATCGCCTCAACGACGAACTGACAAAAGTAATTAATCTGAAAGAGCAACAGTTTGAAGCGCTCAGGTTGAAAGACTTAAGTCGTCAAATCGAATCTCTGTTTCAGTATTTAGAGCAGTTTCGCTTTTTTAAGGAAACCGTCAATACTTTTTTCAACCTGTTTCCTTCGGAGCAAAAAGATGTTTTTGAAGACCATTCCCGGTACCTGCAAATTCAATTGACAATAAGAAGATTGTTTACCGATTTTCAGGAAGGCAACTACCTGCAAAGCCGGATTATTTTAAGCCTTGACCGGTTAAAAAGCCTGATTCAAACCTATTCGGAACACAGGGAACAACGAAAAATAGAACAACAAAATTTAGACTGCCAAATTCCATTAAACAGTTTGCCAATCTTCACTCCTTTACAGGATACAAATTACGACGGGTTAAGCACCTACATGGGTCAGTTTTTCCCAAAAAACACCGCTGCTAATTACACTTCTGAACAGTTAACTCAAATTGAGCACGGCTATTTTTCGCTTAAAGTTGAAGCGTTAAAAGCTGAATTGAATAAAAAAAACAGCCTGTATGCTCCACTTCTGCCCGATCTAAAGCAGGCACTTAAAGAAAACGATCATCCCCGAATCCGTATTATTCTTCAAACAATGAGCGAATTGGCACCGCCTATTCAAATTACCCGACCCGGAAATGATGGAAAAAATTATTTCAAAGTCATACAAGTTCAGGGAACAGCACCTCCTGATAGTCCGGTTAGCATAGTTTTAAACGGCACTCACCAATATAACACCCATGCCAATCCTGCCGGAAAATTTTCTTTTGAACATATAGAACTAAATCCAGGGCAAAACACCCTGATCTGCTTTAACCCCCGCCTTCGGTTTATGTACCCTGACGTTCAGCGACAAATCCATCTAATCGAAAAACTTCCGTTTGAAGGACGAATAGACCCTGTAACCCAACAATACTTAGAGCCGGAAAATATTGATACCATTGTGAGATGCGAAAAATGCCGGAATTACATGTATGCCTACTCAGTTTCCGAAAACGATAATATTTGTGTTATTTTGAAATGTAATAGTAAAAATTTTTACAAAAATTCTCAACCAGAATTTTGGACAGAATAGGCGAACAATTGTAATGTCAGCCTCGTGTGTATGATTTTCTTGTTCTGTGACTTTATGCTTATAGTATAACTTGAATATCTTTCAACTTTCATGATATAAGTTCTGAACGATGTTATCTAAATTGGTTGACACTCCGGTAAATTATGTTGATTATTCTGTTTCCCCAAAATTACTTAGTATCTTTGTACACATTATCGGGTAGCGTATAAATAATTCGCAATATAAACTATTGGAACCGGTCAACAAAAAACGCGTAATCTTTCAGTTGGTGATTGTTACTACCGCAGTCCTGTTGCTTGCCAGATTGTATTCGATGCAGGTGTTGGACAGTGCATATACCACTATGGCGAAAGATAATGTAGTGCGCGAAGTTACCATTTACCCTTCCCGGGGGCTGATATTCGACCGTCAGGGCCGGCTTATAGTGAACAATCTGGCAGTTTATGATTTAATGATGATACCGCGGCAGGTACAGGAATTAGACACGGTGAAGTTTTGCCGACTGCTCAATATTACTCCCGAAGAATTTGATAAAAACGTGCTCCGTATGAAGGCAGCTGCGGGCTATAGCCCTTACCGGCCGCAAGTGTTTTTAAAACAAGTGCCCTCAGAGGTGTACGATCGGATGCAGGAATATTTATATCAGTTTTCGGGGTTTTATACTCAAATCCGAACCGTCAGGCAGTATGGTTCCAACAATGGGGCACATGTATTGGGATATATTGGAGAAGTCAACCAAAAACAGATTGACACTTCGAATTTTTACCGGATGGGCGATTATGTCGGAATAAGCGGAGTGGAAAAAAGTTATGAAGAACAGTTGAGGGGGGAACGCGGCACAAAGTACGTGATTGTTGATGTGCATAACCGCGAAGTGGGGAGCTATAAAGACGGGGAAGAAGACGTGGAAGCTATTGCCGGGCAAAATCTGCACCTGACGATTGATATGGATTTGCAGGCTTATGCCGAAAATATCATGCAAAACAAACGCGGAAGTATTGTGGCTATTGAGCCTCAAACCGGAGAAATACTGACTTTGGTATCAGCTCCGGCTTATAACCCCAACTTGCTGACAGGCCGAATGCGCGCCCAAGGAATGAGGATGCTGTTGGGCGATACGCTGAAACCCATGTTTAACCGCGCTTTAATGGCCTACTATCCGCCGGGTTCTACCTTTAAGCCACTCATGGCCCTGCTCGCTTTGCAGGAAACCGGTATTCAACCCAATTACTATTACGGTTGCAGCGGTGCTTATCGTTTAGGCCGCCGAACGGTAGGCTGTCATTACCACTCCTCCTGTTTTAATGTGCAGACTGCAATACAACATTCCTGCAACGCCTACTTTTGCCACTTGTTCAAATTGTTTGTCGAAAACTATAAGTTCAGCAATGTGTCAGAAGGGCTAACCAAGTGGAATGAATACCTGAGCGAATTTGGTTTGGGCAGAAATGAATATCTCGATTTACCTTCCTTGTCGGGTTATGTTCCACTGCCCGATAAATATGACCGGATGTATGGTAAAAACCGGTGGAAAGCGGTCAGCATTATCTCCCTTGGAATAGGACAGGGCGAACTTGGCGTTACTCCGCTACAACTTGCACACTCCACTGCGGTGATTGCCAATAAAGGAAAATTTATTTATCCCCATGTAGTTAAAGCAAATACAAAAGACCCCAATCACCCCTACAACAAAGAACATCATGTCAGTATTAACCCCAAATATTTTCCTCCCATCATTGACGGGATGGAACAGGTGGTTTTATACGGAACCGGACGAAACGCTTATGTTGCAGGATTGGATATTTGTGGTAAAACAGGAACTGCAGAAAACCCGCATGGTGAGGACCATTCCTTGTTTATTGCTTTTGCACCAAAAAATAATCCCAAAATAGCGGTTGCCGTTATGGTCGAAAATGGTGGTAATGGTAGTAAATATGCGGCTCCTATTGCAAGTCTGATTATTGAAAAATATCTCAATGACAGCATTTCACCCTATCGCAAGTATGTAGAAGAAAAAATGATTAAAGCAGACCTGTTGAGACCGAGACCTCGCTTTATCGGGCCTGTAGTGGAAGAAGAAGCAGATGATGAATTTACTACAATACTGTTCAATTCAATTTCACAGCCTCCTTTGAGCGTTCCTGAACCTCTGAATGCAAAATCCGACAACTCAGTACCGCTCGTTAGCGAAAATACAGGCAACCCCAACCCGAACCAAATCAATACGGAAGTAAAAATTATCCCGCCTCCGGCGATCAAAATACCCACTCCTCAGGCATCATTACCAAAAGAAAGCAACTGACGTTTGCAGCAGTCAACCCATATATATCGCTATTCTGTCTATCTAAACCGGTTAAACTCAAGGCTTCTTCATGTCATCTCAATCCACTAATATTGACTGGGTATTAGTATTCACCTATCTTCTTTTGGTTACCATCGGGTGGTTGGCCATCTACACTGCGGATTACAAAGAGCAACATCCGGAAATATACTATTTAGGCAGCAATTACGGAAAACAACTCTTATGGATTGGTGTAGCGCTGCTGGTCGGCTTATGTATTCAAATTCTCGACTCCCGGTTCTACACAGCTTTTGCTTATCCCATTTATGCCCTTTCACTCCTCTCCCTTTTAGTTGTGTTGCTGATAGGAACAAACATTTCGGGATCTAAATCCTGGATAAAATTAGGCTTTTTTAATGTTCAACCCGCCGAATTTGCCAAATTTGCCACCTGCCTTGCTTTGGCAAAATATATCAGCAGTCTGAGTTCTGTTTACTACTCTTTGAAAGAGCGGCTGGCAGGCATAGCCATCGTGTTTATCCCCATTGTTTTGATTCGCCTCGAGCTTGAAACAGGAACAGCTTTGGTGTTTACCTCGCTGGCCTATGTGCTGTATCGCGAGGGGTTATTATCAGGTGGTATCCTTTTGCTGGGAGTTTTGGCAATCACCCTGTTTGTAGTCAGCCTGCTGTTTCCCTATTTTTATACCATGATTGGAGTAGCGGTCTTGTTGTTTGTGGTTTTGCTTTTCAAAGGCAAGGCTCCTGTATGGCAAAAGGCATTGGTATTTGTTCCGGTCAGTATGCTGACCCTGTTGGCCGCCGGATATTTGAACGAAATCACCTTACTGGTAATTTTACCGATCGTTTTGTCGGTTTTTGTCTTTATAGCCCTCTATTTTCAGCGCGCAAGCTATCTGATACTGGCACTTTTTTTCGCCTGTTTTATTTATGTTAAAGGGGTGGATTATATTTATCACCACATTTTGCAAAAACATCAGCAAAATAGAATCGGTGTATTGTTGGGAACCATCGAAGACAAACAGGGAGCAGGATATAATGTCAACCAATCAAAAATAGCCATCGGTTCAGGAGGACTTTACGGAAAAGGCTATCTGGAAGGCACACAAAATAAAGGCAATTTTGTGCCGGAACTAAGTACTGACTTTATTTTTTGCACCATCGGTGAGGAGTTCGGATTTGCCGGCAGTGCTGCCTTAATTGGCATATTTGTCTTTTTTCTGCTGCGGATAATCTCTTTGGCCGAACGACAGAGATCGAGATTTAGCCGTGTTTATGCTTACGGAGTAGCCTGTATTTTGTTTTTTCATTTCACCATCAATATCGGCATGACAATCGGGCTTATGCCTGTAATCGGGATACCTCTGCCGTTTATCAGCTATGGCGGCTCCGGTTTACTCGGCTTTTCAATCCTGTTTTTTACGCTTATCAAGTTGGACTCGGAACGTTATATGTATCTGAGATAACCGGATGTCAACCGTTTGATGCCGGCTACAATTAAAATGCAAATCAAACACAAAAAGCGCAACTCTCAGCATTATTTTAACACTGACAATTGCGCTTCGGTAAAAATCAAAGCCTGATTGCGGCAAGAACAGCCTAATCTTCCATTTTAAGCTGCATCTCATTGCGATATTTGGCCTTCAGCAACTCAGCACGTCTTAAAATAGACGGCTTGGTAAATGCTTTGCGGGCCCGAAGTTGTCGCAAAACGCCTGACTTTTCGTATTTTTTCTTGTATTTTTTAAGTGCTTTATCTATCGAATCAGATTCGCGGGCATCAATTACGAGCATAAAACTACCTTGCTTTTAATGATTTTAGAAATTGGAGTGCAAACATACGCAAAATACCGGTAGTTTGTATGTCTTATTTTAAAATTTCTCTCGAAATCACCAATTTTTGTATTTCTGAAGTCCCTTCACCGATTGTACAAAGTTTTGAGTCGCGGTAAAATTTCTCCACCGGAAAATCTTTGGTGTAGCCATACCCTCCAAAAATCTGAACTGCATCGGTCGAAACCTGAACGCTGATTTCCGAAGCGTAATATTTTGCCATGGCCGCTTGTGTGGTAACCTTTAGTTTTTTGTTTTTCAAATCGGCAGCTTGTAGGGTCAGTAGTTCTGCTGCTTCAATTTTGGTGGCCATATCTGCCAGCTTAAATGATATGGCTTGAAATGAAGCGATAGGCTGTCCAAACTGATGTCGTTCTTTGGCATACTTCACAGAAGCTGTATAGGCCCCTTTGGCAATGCCCAAAGCCAGGGCAGCAATTGAAATTCGTCCGCCATCCAAGACTTTCATGGATTGAATAAATCCTTCTCCTTCTTTACCCAGCATAGCGCTATGCGGAACACGGCAGTTGTCAAATATCACTTCTGTGGTTTCGGATGCCCGCATCCCTAACTTATTTTCTTTTTTGCCCCCATAAACTCCGGGCAAAGATTTATCTACAATAAACGCCGTCATTCCACGACTGTCTCCCGGCTCACCGGTTCTCACTATCACCACCATCACTTCTGACGATTTTCCATGGGTTATCCAGCATTTTGCACCGTTAATCACCCACTCATCGCCGTCGCGATAGGCCACTGTTTTCATATTGCCTGCATCTGAGCCGGTGTTTGGCTCGGTAAGTCCCCAAGCTCCGATAAATTCGCCGCTTGCCAGTTTTGACAGCCATTGATGTTTTTGTGCTTCGTTGCCAAACTGAAGAATATGCCCGGTACACAAAGAATTATGTGCCGCTACCGATAGCCCGATAGAGCCACAAACTTGGGCTATTTCAGAAATTACCGAAACATATTCTACATAGCCCAAACCCGTTCCGCCGTATTCCTCCGGAACCAAAACCCCCATAAATCCAAGTTCTCCCATCTTACTGAACAGTTCGCGGGGGAAAGTCTGCGCTTCGTCCCATTCCATCACAAAAGGGCGGATATGTTTTTCGGCAAAATCACGAACCGTACTTGCTATTAATAGTTGGTTTTCAGAATGTCCGAAATGCAGGGTCTCGGCTTCGGTAAAAGCACTCATAGTAAAAGGTTAAATGTTTTGTAATAGCTTCTAAACGGCAAATATAATAACAATCTATTAAAATAATCATCATCAGCCGGACAAATAAGTAAATCGTCCGAATAGTGTCTTCTTCTTTGTATAGAATTCTATTTTGTGTTTTCCTTTTCGTTTTATGCCATCAATTTGACCTGTCAGGTCATTCCTTCATGGCAATTCTTCAAAGTCTAAAAAATAAAAATGCCGTCACTGTGTTTTGGTTATTTAATTGTTTTTTAAAGCCGATAAGGTTTGAAAACAAGCACTCTTGTGTCGGTAAAGTTCCTCCTGTTTAAGTTGTCAGATTGGACATTGTTTTGGCTTTAATAAAGATGAAGTATGAAAATCAACCCAATGCAAAGCCAATATTAGGGTAGTAAATACTTCCTTGTACCTTTGCAAAGCTCCAAAGCCACTCCGCAATAATTTTATGCCCCCCTGCATTAACTCATTGCACACCTGCATTAGCTTAATTCGCCCCTGTATTAACTCATTGCACACCTGCATTAGCTTAATTCATCTCTTCAATAACTCATTGCCCCTCTGCATTAGCTTAAATCACCCCTGCAATAACTCATTGCACACCTGCATTAGCTTAATTCACCTCTGCAATAACTCATTGTACACTTGCATTAGCTTAATTCACACCTGCATTAGCTTAATTCACACCTGCAAATTTGACCCTTTCTAAAAAAACTTGACACTTTTTGGGCTATTTACTAAAAGTGTTTTACAGGATTTTTAGGTAATCCTAAACCAGGAGTACAACTATTTTTTCTTTACTAAAAGCGGGTTACATTTAATTTATTTATTCCTGATTTTGAGTGACAGAATAGGCATTTAACCCGAAATGTTTTTACACGATATAATCATAATCCTATATTGAGTTGTCGGTCATTGTTTGTATTACTGAACAAGGTTGACAGAATTTACATTTAGTCCTAAAATAGCTTGACAGCGGAAGATTTGTTTTTCATTGTTTTGGAGCTAAGTAGTGAGTAATTGATTTTCTGTTTTTGTTTTCCAACGTTTGTAAAGGATACCGCTTGCTTCATGAGCTTTTACGAGGGTGAGGTTGTCGCAACTTCCATGGGGTCGAAGGGTATTATATTTTTCTATAGTCTGGGTTGTTGCTTGTTGTGCTTCGGTAAAGGTGTTAAAAGATTCATCCAAAAAGAACTCACTTTTTAATATTCCGTTTACCCTTTCGGCGATGGCGTTCTCCTATGGGTCGCCTTGTTCAGTCATGGATATCAGGATGTGATTTTGTTTCAACATTTTGACATATTCCGAGCAGCAATATTGTGAACCCCGGTCGCTGTGATGAATGAGTTGGCTTGTTCGGATAGATTGTAAAGCCATAAGCAACGCTTTGACAGGACCATTACTGTGTAGCGTGGGATAAAGGCAATACCCGATGATTTTGTGCGAATAAGCATTGGTAAATATACTAAGGTAACCAAACTTCTCTTTTAACTTGATAAAAGTAATATCGCTTACCCATAGCTTTCCAGGACGGGTCAGGAATTTTATTTCACGTATCAGATTGGGATATTTTTTGTAGGGATGATTGCTATCAGTCGTATAGACCCTTTTCTTGCGGTAGCACATTAAATAGCCGTATTCTCCCAATAGCCGGTATAACGCATCCCTGCCCATTTTAATGCCATGTGCTTTCAATGCCGGCTGTAATATAAAATGCAATTTAGCAACCCCAATCTAAGGTAAATCAACCCGAATTTCTCTGACCAACTTCAGCACCAACGCATCCGTTATCTGCATTTCGTCTTCCCGTTTTATTTACTCATACCAGCCCTGACGACTGTGCCCAAACAGAGAACAGGAATACCGAACACTAAACTGAGGGTAAAACCGCCTGAGCAACGCTACTGTTTGGGTCCAAACTTTTTTCGAATGACAACCCTAAGCTGATCCTCCGCTATATCTATCATCGTTTCAAACGTAAGACTCTTCATCTTTGAAGCTTCTATTTGCTTCTCAAGCAATTTTATCCGTTTTTACAAAGATTCTATTTTCTGTCGCTCTTTTTCTGACAAAACAGGTAAGGTTAACACAATTTCTGATGAAAATTGTTCGCACCAAAATCTAAGACTTCTTTTTACATTCTTACTATTGGGGGTTACTAATTCCAGTGCTTCTGATTCACTCATCCAACCGTTTTCTAACTCCTGCTCTATCCAGCGTCTTTCAGATTTACTCATGCTTTTTTTGCTTCCATTTTTGAGATTTTTTTCCCTCAAAATCTGTCAAGCTATTTCAGGACTATACAGATTTAGTTATACCTGCAAATCAATACCCGTTCAATAAAGCAATATCTTTCTAAAAATATGAGCATCGGATGTTTGAATACTTATAAAAAACATACCGCTACCTTTGTTTTCCAAATCAAGTTTTACCACCTCCATAAAGTCTGTCTGTCCGACCAATACCTCCCGTCCGAAGGCATCAAAAACCACTACTTTCGAATTGGTTGGCCTTTCAGATTCAATGTAAATCACACCATTTGACGGATTGGGGTAGATGTTGATATGGTTTATCTCTTGTGTCGGTTCACCGATGGAAGTTGTGGGGTCAGTCAGACTTAAAGTTACTTCGCATCCGTTGACATCAGACACTAATACAGTTAAAGGTAGTTGTGGATTAGATAAGGTATCAACGCCTAATCCTATTGTGCTCCATAAATATTGATAGGGCGGGTTTCCACCGCTTATATTGACAACAGCAATCGAGTCCCCTTCGGGAGTTTGTTCTAATCCGATAGTAGCAGAAAACAGCGAATTTTGTGCCTGATAAGCGCCAATAATTGAGTTCCCGCAACTATGTTGTACATAGACGTAATAATCTCCGATCTCTAAGTTGGTAAACGTTTCGCTTTCCTGCCAATTTTCACCGTCTATCGAATAAGTATATGGAGGAGGTGGGGCGGAAGTGAGGGATATCGTAAAGGCATTATTGCATACATCGTCTATGGGACTAATAGTACCTATAGTTTCTGTCATGCAATCTACATTACAATCCGTATCATTTCCAGTAACCAATTTGCTGCATCCATTAGAGTCAGTCACTAAAAACGAGTAGGATGCTGCATTAATTAAACCGCTACTATAAGTTTCTCCTTCATCTGAAATGGTATTGCCGGAGATGTTATAAGGGGGCGCGCCACCCCAGGTATTAAAAAACACCTGATACCCTCCCGAAACAGGAATACAATAATGATCGGAAAAAATAATTTCCGGCGCTACGGTTAAACTGATTGCGGAACTAAACATCGGGCAAATGCCGTCTTCAGGAATTGTATAGACTATTTGATAATTTCCCGCAGATACCTCTCCGGCAAAAAACTGGTTTCCCACAACGCCCGTTCCTGCCCATGTCCCTATTGTGGTGCTTCCATTGAGAAGCAGTTCTAAGTCAAGTATTTCATCACTACACAATGTTCCGGGAGAGAGAAGATTTAACTCAGGCGCAGGCATTATTTCAATGTATATAATTGCAGGATTACTTTGACAACCATTGGCATCGGTAACGATTAAGGTGTATTCGCCGCCGTTTTCTGGAGTTATATTGGAGATTACCGGGTTTTGTTCAGTTGAAACAAACCCGGATTGTCCTGTCCAATAATAGGTTGTACCGCCTGAACCTGAAAGAGAAACAGTTTCTCCTTCACAAACAAAAGGAGTCAAGGTTGAAATATTGGCAACAGGTTGAGGTGAAACAGTGATATCCACACTGTCAAAACCGGTACAATCCAATCCATCAGAAACAGTGACAGAGTAGGTACCGGCTTCGGATACGGTGATTTCCGGCGTATTTTCACCATTAGACCAAAAATATTCACCATAATTGGTATCAAGGGTTAAAGTAGTCGTTTCACTTCCACACAAACTTAAATTACCATAAATTGTAGGTGAAAGTGAGGTAGTCTGAGAAACAAACATTGACACTGATGCTGTACAACCGTTCAAATCCGTAACAGTTACACTGTAATTACCGGATGAATTGACCGTAATGCTTTGCGAACTTCCTCCATCTGACCAAATATAATCTGAAAAACCGGGAGTTGCAGATATTGTTGCACTACTTCCAATGCAGAACGAGGATGAACCTTCAATAAGGACATTTGGAGATGGTAAAACAGTTACTGTTGTACTTGAAGATGCTGTACATCCATAAGAATTTGATACGGTTACGATATAGGTGGTAGTAGTTGTAGGTGAAACAGATAAGCTTTGTCCATTAACTCCGGTTGACCATGAATAAGCGGTATATGTGCCTGCATTTAATGTTACACTGCTGCCACTACAAATTGTTTGGGGAGCTATTGCCGGTGGCGTAATGTTATTTACTGTCACTAAAACAGTGGTTGAGGCTGTGCAGCCATTGGCATCTGCTACTGTTACAGTATAAGATGAAGTTGTTAAAGGGCATACATTTAAATTTTGAGATACCCCTCCTGTTGACCAAGAATATGAAGTGAAACCCGTACCGGCATTTAAGGATACACAGTCGCCTATACAAATTGTTTGAGGTGCAATTGCCGGTGGTGTAATGTTATTAACTGTCACTAAAACATTGGATGAGGCTGTGCAGCCATTGGCATCGGTTACCGTAACAGTATAAGATGAAGTTGTAAAAGGGCATGCAGTTATATTTTGAGATGTCCCTCCTGTTGACCATAAATAAGAAGTGAATCCAGTACCCGCACTTAACGTTACACAATTGCCAATACATATTGTTTGAGGTGCAATTGTCGGTGGTGTAATGTTATTTACTGTCACTAATACTGTGGATGAGGCTGTGCAGCCATTGGCATCGGTTACTGTTACAGTAAAAGATGAAGTTGTTAAAGGGCATACATTTAAATTTTGAGATGTTCCTCCTGATGACCAAGAATAGGAAGTGAAACCCGGACCGGCATTTAAGGTTACACAGTTGCCACTACAAATTGATATAGGAGTCATAGAGGGTGGAGTGATATTAAGTACAGTTACAGATACATTGGAAGAAGTTGTAAAGCCATTGGCATCTGTCACCGTTACCGAATAAATCGTATTAAATAAAGGACTTACAGAGATGGTTTCACCTGTTTGTCCGGTACTCCAAGTATAAGTATATGGTGTAAAGTCACTTCCTGAAGCTGAAGCAGTCAAAGTTGCCTGTTGTCCGAGGCAAATTGGTTCCGGATTATTAATGAAAGCTATAAAAGGATCAGAATTGTGAATCAATATTTGAGCAGGCAGTGGTGAAGTACAATCACATTGAAATTGATCAATCTGCACAACAATTGTTTCTGTCCCCTCAACAAGTTCATCTGTAGAGGCAAATACAGGTACTTGTATAGATATTTGTCCGGAAGGTATGGTAACAATATTTGGAAGGGGTTCGTAATCTTCCCCCGGCATAGCGGTTCCGGTAACAATAATTTCAAAAGTAACAGGTTGGCTCAAATCGCTGATATCTTCTCTAAAAAACTCAAAATAACCTTCCGTATAACCTTCAATAGCATCTTGCATACCGGTAACGGAAACAGAGGTAACATTTCCGGTATCAAAACTGTTAGCAGCCAAAAAAACCGCCGAGTCCAAAATATGGTCTCCGGCATCTGCTACAGCCAATTTGATGGTATAAGTTTGGCATGGAGTCAGGCCGGTGGCAACGGCTGTCATGACATCAGTATAACCATCAAATTGAGTAATGATGCTACCGGTAGGATTGGAATTGTAATAGACGTTATTATTTATAGGATTGACGGTATTTATACCCACGTAAATGCCTGTATCAGGAATTAATGCTAAATTTTGAAATTGTACCCCCGGCCCGCTGATAAAGAGACCAAATACATCGTTAAAAGAAGCGCAAACATATTCCGGATATTCTTCGGAAGCAAAGACATATTGAAACTGTACAGAGGTAGATACGGGAACAAAAGTGAATTCAATTACTGCGGCATCAAAAGTAGGTGAAGGGCTGCCGCATGGAGTTGAAATGGTTAAAGCAGTGAGATCGGGATCCCCCGGTATTTCAAATTGAGAATATATACCATCACTGTTGTTAGTACCTTCGGCATTGATTACAGCACCGCTTGAAATAATGATGCCTTCGGGAATACCAATACTTTCACCGTTGGTAAAATATCCGATTGCACTGGGATGTCCGGTATAAGTTATATTGGAGACTTCAGAGCAACCATTTAAAAACACATTTGGTACTAACCATTCCGCATTACTGTTGTTTCCATCGGTTTGAACAGAAAGGGCGTAAACCGTAGGAGGTGTGGGTGTAACAATTCGGTAGGCTAATGTTGCACAATAGATATTGTTCGTGCAACTATATCCGGTTGCGTATATTGCAAAAGTCCCGTTAGCGATGGCAATCCAAATAATCTGAGATTGAGCACCACAAAAATCATCATTATAAGCATAGGGAACTCCGTCACCTGCATTGGTATTGATACTTAATTCACTATCCCATGGTGCTGTTCCACCGTTATCACAAAAGGTAAAAGCATAATGTTGACCCATCACGGCATTAAAGATAAAATAATCACCACCACTTACACAACCGGTGGTTTGCCAAGTTTCAGTGGGTGTTATCGTTCCTAAATTAACAGCATTTACATTGGTATTAAAACTACATTGAGCAGTTGTTTCTAAACTAAAAAAGTTGAACCATACAATACCTAAAATAGAAATGCAAAAGTGTAATGTTGGTGCTTTATTCATAGAGCAGAGAATTTGAAGATATGAAAAGGCTACCAAAATTAGAGAATTTTTCGTTATAGTCAAACGCTTGATTCATTTTTGTTGATATATCATTGATAGAATTTCAGAAAACTCGTCCCAATAGCCCTATTGTTCTAAAAAAACGGGAATGCTTTAGAAAATTTGAAGGTGGGTTTGAATGGAATCTAACGTATCTTTTACCAAAATTCAAACCAAACCCCGATGAAAATAGCCGTTTTAATACCCGCCCTCAACGAAGCAGACAATATAGGGAAGGTGATGGCTGATATTCCTCAACATCTGAATGACCTGATTGTCGTGGTGGACAATGGCTCTTCTGATGGAACGGCACAAATAGCTTTACAAAGTGGGGCAGCTATTGTCTTGCATCAACCTCAGCGTGGTTATGGCAGTGCTTGTTTAAAGGGGATGGCTTATTTAATCTGTAACTTCGTTTTTTCATAGGTAATAGGTTGTGAAAAAACGCTGGGGGACTTGTTTTAAAAGAATTTAACCCTGTCTTTGCTATTCCCTAAAGCAGGTAATATGTATGGCACATCCTGACTGGGCTTTAAAGCACAAGACTAAAGGTTCCGAAGTAAAACACATAAATTGTAATTACTACCTATACAAGGTTAGTAGCCGTTGGAATAAGGAAAAAAAACGGTCAGAAAAGATAAGCGGCAAGTTGATAGGTAGAATTACTACGGAGGGTTTGAGTATCCGGTCTTCAGAATTAGTTGAAATATTGGCAAAGTCTGTCAGAGTTAAAGAATACGGAGCTTCTCATTATCTTTACCAAAAGCACAACCGTATTTTACAGGCAATCCAATACTTTCTTTTTAAACAAAAACAGCAGAATTGATCGCTAAAATCAAAAACCTATTACCTAAAACCTGTGGAGTTACACTAATCTTGCTTTAAGACAATATTTTGTCTGAAGGTACGGGCTGTTATTTGATGTGAGGCAGGTGTAATTTGTTCTGTGGTTGCCCGATTTTCGAGATGTGGTTGAGGAAATTTGGATTAACGCAAAAGGGTTATATTGCCTTGTTGTTTGTATTCGGTATCCAAAAAAGTCAATGCCCTTATATAATAGACATAAACACCCATTTCTTGTGGAGTTCCCTTAAAACTGCCATCCCAACGGGTATTCGTATCATTTGTTTCAAAAATCAGTTGCCCCCAACGGTTATAGATTTTAAACTCGAGCAATTCTTTAACTCCTTTGGTTCTGACTATTCCAAAATTATCGTTCACCCCATCCTGATTGGGTGAGAAAGCGTTGGGAATAAGCACTTCAAAAATATTGGTAACTTCGAGTCGCATCGTATCGGCAGCCATACAGCCGTTGGAATCGGTTGCGGAAAGGGTATAAACCGTAGTTACCAACGGGTTGGCCACAGGATTGAGTTGTATGGAGCTGCTTAAACCGTTGCCGGGCGACCACGAAAACTCTAAACCGCTTGCTTCACTTTCCACCGAACCGTTCAAAATGATGCTTTCCCCCACATTGATTGTGGCATCAGGACCTGCATTGACAACAGGCAATTGATGGACAGTTACCAAAACCGAAGCAGTATCACTAAAGCAGAAATTGGAAGCCGTTACAGTGTATTGAGTGGTATTTAAGGGAGAAGCCACAGGATTGGCAATATTGGGGTCGCTCAACCCCAATGGAGGATTCCACGCATAATTCAACCCTCCGGTTGCGCTTAGTTGAACTGAGCCTCCGGAACAAAAAGCAGCAGTTCCACCTGCATCTGCCTGAATAGGAAATTGAATCAAAGCGGTTAAGGTGTCGGTATTTTCACAACCATTCACATCTATTACACTTAACTGATAAACGGTCGTATCGGCTGGACTTACCGTAATACTCAAATCGGTGGTATTAAACACCCCACCCCCACTCCATTCAAAGCTGACAACATTGGGACTGAAAGAGGCGGATAACAAAAGGTCATCGCCAATACAAACTATAGGGTTTCCAATGATGGCAACATCGGGAATAGAATGAACCGTGATTACAACATCATCTGTACGGGTACAGCCGTTTGGATCTGAAATGGTGAGTTGATAGGTAGTTGTTACAGTGGGATTGACAGTAGGGGTGGCAGTATTGGCACCTGCAATGATACCCTCAGGAGGAGACCATTGATAGTTGAACCAGGGAAAATCGGCGGAAGCCTGAAGCTGTATGGTATCCCCCTGACAGATTGGTGTGTCGGTACCGGCATTGGCAGTAAAATCGGGATAGATGGTAAAAGAAACCTGCGTGGTATCTAAACAACCTTCACCGGTACTGACAATCAGGCTTGCCGTATAATCTCCCGCACTCGTATAGGTATGTCCGGGATTTTGATTGTTGGAGGTATTAGAATCACCAAAATTCCATTCCCAGGAGTTGGGAGGTGCTCCTGTGGTTTGGTCGGTAAACTGAACGGGGGTGTTGATACAAAGTGAAGAAGTACCAAACGCCGCATCAGGAACAGGAGCAACATAGATGGTTTGAGTGAAAGAGGCCGTACAGCCTAACGACGTACTCGTCAAGAGCGTAACCGTCTTTATGCCGCCTGTGGCATAGGTATGGGTTGGGTTCTGTGCGGCGATACTGCTGCCATCTCCAAAATTCCAGGACCAACCGGTCAAAAAGCCATAGGTGCTCACCGACAGATCGGTAAATACAACCGGATCATAAGCACAACCGGCTACGTAAGAAAAGTTATTGGTCAGGGTTGGGTACAGGTTGACAATAATAGTGGCAGTATCAATACATCCGGGCACACCGGAATCGGCAACTAAAGTAACGATATATTGACCCGTATCGGGGTAGGTGTAACTGGGGTTAAGCAATGAAGAGAAGTCGTCCGAAACACTTGGATCGCCAAACTGCCAGAAATATGACGTTGCCCCTACACTGGTATTGATAAAGTCAACGGTAAAATCCTGTCCGCAATCGGTAATGATGAAATTGCCCTGTGGGGTAATATTGTTTGATTGAACGGCAGCCTGAACTGCCTGACACGGAGTAACATTAAACTGAAAATCCCGCCGTATCGAGTTGATAGCAATTCCGTTTCTGAACTCTGTAACACAAATACCGACCACAAATTGCCCCAGCGTAGTAGGTGTGCCGGTCAGTAAACCGGTCAATGGATTTATAGTTACCGGTGGTGAGCCTCCCAAGGGATTGGTCCCACTATAAGGAGGAATAAAATTGACCGTGCCGTAAGGAGGCGGGGGGGCAGGCATTCCCGGCGGATTGCAGTTAGAAAAATCACCGGGTTGAGGGCAGGCATCGCTCCCGCCAATCAATGGTGCGCAAAGTTCATAGGACAATGAGTCACCGTCTGCATCAAAAGCAGACTGATCAATAAACAAGGGTTGCCCTGCACAGATAACCGTAGGAGGCAGGGTGTTAAAAGTAGCGGAGTTGTTGCAATTTGCTAAAGCCGACGGGGGGATATTGGTTGTGTAGGACGAGCCCGTTTGGTCAGGGTTAAAGATATTGATAATAGTGCTGTTGCGGCTGTATCTCTGATAAACCAGGGTATAGCCTCCGATGATGGGAGGAAGGCTGACGATGGTGGTATAGGTAATGGTCTCAACACAAATATCAGGCAGGGTATTGACACAAATATTAGTAGGCGGGTTTACAAGTTGGGGGCCTCCCGGTGGTATGCTTAGGCTGAGTGTATTGAGCAGGCTTCCCGTAGCATTAAACACAAAGATATAGGCCGGATTGTCGAACGGAGCGCCGGTGCTGTTGCAATCCCGGTAAACTGTGAGCGATAACCGATAGTTGCTGCCTCCTAAACATTCATAGGTCAACTCACCGCCAACTATGTGAAAAGCAGAAGCTAAAGGCGATATCAGCAAACATAAAATCAGACAATATATTTGGCGATATATCCAGGATTGGTTCATAATCTACCAATTTAAGTATCTCCGGCAAAATGGATGCCTCGAAAAGGTGATAAGAGAACAGATTTTGGCAAATATAGTTTGTTTGCGATAACTTGGCTTACGCAACAATATCGGCAAAGTTATCAATTTGCCGTGTAAAGGACAGTTGAAAAAGGGGTTTAAGTTGCAAGTTGATAAAATATGAATGCCTCAACTCAATCAACTTCTGATAATCTATCAAAAAACCGATGGTTATATCATCTGTAAAAAATGATAGCCCCTGATTTATTAATCAAACTGGTCGTTGTAATTAAATGATTTTTTGATTGTATCGGCTTCACCGCCAACACCAGATGCCTGTGTTTCGGTACTGACAGATGACCCATCTTCAACCCCCACATAAGGTATATCGTATTTATTGCAATCCAATTCTATACTACGCATGATGGAGGGTGGCGGAATTTGAAACCGTGCGTTGGAGCTGATATTGGTGAGCGAGTCTGAATAAATTTTACTGAGGAATTTACCATAAATAGGCAACGCCATATTTGAACCGGAACCCAACCGGGTTGTGCGGAAGTGAATGGCTTTTTCATCTCCTCCTACCCAAATTCCGGCGACCAACTGTGGGGTAATGCCCACAAACCATCCATCCGAATTATCGTTGGTAGTTCCGGTTTTGCCCGCCACATCTGCGCTGATATTGTATTTCCATTTCAGCCTTCCGGCAGTGCCGGATTCTACAACCCCCCTAAGCATTGTTACCATAGCATAAGCAGTTGCCTCATCAATAGCCTCTGTGGTCGTGGTGCTGAAATTAGCAAGTTCGTTCCCGTTTTTGTCTTCAATACGGGTAATGCTGATTGGTTTGGTGTATAACCCCTTGTTGGCAAAAGTGCTGTATGCTCCCACCAATTCATAGACCGACATATCTACCGATCCCAAACAAATAGACGGAATGGGGTCAATATGGCTTTCTACCCCCATTTTTTTTGCTAATTTAATAACCGGGTCCGGGCTGATTTGTTTCATCAGATATGCGGCGACACGATTGATGGAATGTGCCAGTCCGGTTCTTAACGAAACCATTTGACCACTCAGATACCCACTTGCATTTTCGGGCGACCAGCCGTCATAGTTTTCAAACACTACCGGAAGGTTGGGAACTTTGCTGCAGGGTGACCAGCCATTTTGCAGCGCAACGGCATAAACAATGGGCTTAAAGGTAGATCCCACCTGCCTTTTCGATGTTGGGCGGGCACTGTCGTATTTAAAGAACTTATGTTTTATCCCTCCAATCCAGGCCAAAATATGACCTGTTTCAGGATCCATGGCCACCATTCCTGTATGAAGCAAATACTTGGTATATTTGATCGAATCCAGCGGAGTCATCACCGTATCAATTCCCGCATCTGCATTTCTCCACGAAAAGACGGTCATTGGATACTTGGTGTTAAAGATTTCTTTGATTTCAGCCTCAGAAAGTTTTTGGTCTTTATGAACTTTATATCGCTCTGAGTTTTTAACAGCACGGTAAATCAACTCGTTGGTTCCTGTCCATACATCGTCTTTGGGCAATTTGGCTTTTGGCAAATCTTCCCATGGAGCCTTCTCTTTCCAGTGTTCATAAAATTGTTTTTGCAACTGTGGCATGTGTTCAGCCACTGCCTCCTCGGCATATTGTTGTATTTTGGAGTTAATGGTAGTATAGATTTTCAATCCATCCTGATAAATATCAAAATTGCTGCCGTCAACCTTGACATTATCTGTTGCCCATTTTTTAACTTCTGTTTTTACATATTCCCTGAAATAGGTCGCCAACCCTTCGTCATGCAACATAGGGCTGAACCTGATTCCCAACTCGGTTTTGGCAAGAGAGTCGCGCTCGGTTGTAGTTATTTTTCCGTAACGGCTCATTTGTGTCAACACTACATTTCGGCGATCCAGAGCATTCTGAGGATTTCGGCGGGGGTTAAACCGCGTATTCCCCTTTAACAAACCTACCAACATGGCACTTTGCTGTACATTTAGCGAGTCGGGCTGAACATTAAAATAGGTTTGTGCTGCAGACTTGATACCATAAGCATTGTTACCAAATGGAACGGTGTTAAAATACATTGCCAGTATCTCTTCCTTCGTATAACTTCGTTCTAATTTAATGGCAATTACCCACTCTTTCAGTTTTTGCTTAATCCTGCCGAAAGTACTGCTTGGGCGGTCGTGGAACAGGTTTTTTGCCAATTGCTGAGTGATGGTACTACCTCCGCCTGAATCTTTGCCTCCGATGACTGTTTTGGTAAAAACACGCAACATCCCCCTGAAGTCTATCCCCGAATGTTGGTAATAACGGGCATCTTCGGTCGCAATGAGGGCATCAATCGTATGCGTTGGTATCTCCTCATAAGACACATTAGACCGGTCAACTAAAAAGAATTTTCCAAGCAAAACCCCATCAGATGAATACACTTCGGAGGCAAGTGAACTTTTCGGGCTTTCCAGTTCTATAAAGGTGGGTAATGTTCCGAACAGCCCTTGAGAAACACCGATAAACAACAAAAAAATTAGTAGCAGACCTGCAAAAAACGCTTTCCAAATCAGCTTTATATAGTGCTTGTATGCGGGAACTTCAGTAAAGAACTCCATTTCAAATTTGAAATATTATTGTGTTGATTGAGTTTAAACAGCAGACATAAGTGGTTATCCCAAAAATTATAAAAGACTACAATTGCCCTTTCATGTCCTCCTCTGTATCGGGTCAGTAACCATATTCAGGCAGAGTATTCCGGGCAATTTGAAATCCCTATTTATAGTTTTGAATAAAAAAGTCGTAATAGGCATTGGTGTCCTTGTTTTTAAAGTACTCGGTGAAGTTGGGTTTTGAAATAACAAAAAACTTAAACGCCACGTCTAATCCCTGAAAAACAGTACTCTCGTTTTGTTGAAGAGCACGGTAATAAGTCATGGCCTTCCCGGCATCATTAAATTCTTTAATCAACACCACCTGAGTTTGAGGATCCAAAAGCATTTGATTGACCTTAAGTTTGTCAACACTGAAATTGCTGTTGTTAAAGTCAGAGAGTTTGTTGGTTAGCCCCGAAATTTGTTGAGAATAACCCGTGAACGAAACTGCTACATACTGACGGGCATTTTCCTGATAGGTATAATTGCCGGCTGAAGCAGGTTTTGAAACTGAAGCTGTAGCAGAGTTGCCGGCATTTCCTTCCAGATAGCCGAGAATTTCCTGCGCCTTGGTTTTTACCTCATCTGTGGGGTGTTTCAGGATAACTTCTCTTAGTGCAGTAATATAGGCGGCTTTATCCTGTGAATGTCCGACTATCAAAGCATTGAGCAGGTCAAACTTAGGTTGAAGGGGATTAAGGGCGAACAAGTTATTGACTTCTTCCGAGCGTCTTCTAACCTCGTCAAAGTTGTTTTGTTTGTAATAGGCGTAGGTCTGCTCGTAATATTGTTCCAGTTGCCGTCCTTTTTCGTTGACCGCCTGCAAGTGCCCTGGGTCTTCTACTAATTTGGCAAACGTTGTTTCGGGATAATTCTGAAGCAATTGGTTTTTATGTTGATTAGCCTTTTGTGTATTGTTTGCTTCCTTGGCCATCAGGTATTGGGTATAATGCACCTGTGCAGAATACTGACTGACCGGATACCGGCGCAAAAGGTCGTCAAAAGTAACCGTTGCTTTTTCGATATTGTTAAGGCGGTTTCTGTAAGCCATCCCCAACCCAAATAAAGCATCGGCAATCAGCGTATCAGACTTTGATAAGTCTTCGGGTTTTAACGGTAGGTTTTTTAGCAGGTCCTCTACCTTCAGCTTTCCTTCCGATGCCAGACTCATCAGGTCATTGGCATTATTGGAATTAGAATCAGATCCGGAATTTGAAACAATGACCCCCATTGTTTTGCTGCCAAGCCGCCAGTTATCAGCCAAAGGGCGAGCTCCCCAACGGCGGTTGAACTCAACCTCACCATTAGACCGGGTTATCGGGTTGTAAAAATACCAGGTTCCGGTCTCAGTGGCTGCAGGAGTATTGGCAGCTTCCATTGCTGCGGCTTCTTTCAATGCTTCCGCTTCGCGTTTTCGGGCAGCTTCCTCTTCCATTTTAGTAATGGCTTCTTCAAGATATGCCCGGCGCGCTCCTTCCGGCATTTTCGCAATGCGCTGAAGGCTATCCTGCAAAGCAATGGTATTGATATACTCCACCAGTTCGGTTAGTACGGAGCGGCGGTTTGAAATATCACTGTAAGATGGGTAAGATTTGGCCAACAGGGTCAGGGTGCTGTCATAATATGCGCTTGCCGTTACATAGCGCTCCAGATCATAATTCAAATCGGCCAATTTGAGGAATGATTGTGCTTTCTGGTCTTTATTGGCTGTGCTGTTTTTAGCCGATTCGCCCAAATAGGCAGTAGCTTTAGTCATATCACCTTTTTCAATGGCAATCTCGGCCATTGCGAAAAATATTTGGTCTGAAACATCGGCATACTTGTTTTCTTTGGTCATACGCTCCAGATAAGCAACTGCTTGTTCTTGTGTAAATGCACCGCTTCTCAGCTTGGTCTGTGCAATGTTTAACCGTGTGTTAAACTCCATATCAAACGAAGGACGGCTTTTCAGCACTTTATTAAATGCTGCCAGGGCATCGGCATAATTTTTATTTTCATTGCTGATTTGAGCAAGTATAAAATACAGACGAGCTTTTTCTTTTTTGCTTTTTGATACTTTAATGGCATTCTTTAAAGCGGTTGATGCCTGTGACCAATCCTGACGGGTTAAAAAATAGTGCGCTTCCAACACAGCCAAATCATCCAGTTTCTTTTTGGGAAACTTGCGGTCGTCTTTGGCTATTTTGATAACCTGCTCGGCATCGGTAAACTGCTTTTTCTCTATATAGGTTCTCGCCAGCCATATCATGGCATCATATTTCGAAAGTTTGTGCAACTTGAATCCTCCGCCGGCTCCCCCTTTTGCTTTTTCTGAAGCGTCAATGGGTTTGCCCATATTATCTAAGGCAATATTATTATTGTCATTTGTGGACACAGAGGTGGTATCACCACTCTCCGTTTTATCCTGGGTTTCCGCTTCCTGTTTGGCTGATTTTTCTTTCTTTTTACCCTTCTCTTCCTTGGTTGGAGCAGGTGGTTTTACTTCATCTTTCTTCTGCTCTTCTTGTTGCGAAACTGTTTCTTTATCCTCAGATTTGACCTCAGTATCTTTTTCAGTAGCTGTAGCTTCCGGTTTCTTTTCTTCCTTTGAAGAAGATTTTGCAGAAGGTGGTGGAACAGGCTTGCCTTTCTTTTTGGCTTCCAACGCTTTTTGTTTTTGACGTTTCAGCTCTTTTTGTTCTTTTTCACGCTCTTTTTTCTTCCGTTCTATTTCTTTCAGTTTTTCTTTCTGTGTTTTTGCCTGCTCTGCTTTCTTGGCCTCTATTTCTTTTTTGCGGGCTTTGCTGGCTTCTTGCTGTTCTTTTTGTTTTTCTTTTCGTGCGGCTTCAATCTCTTTTTTCTTGTCTTCTCTTTCTTTAGCCAGTTCTTTCTTTTTCTGTTCGCTTTCCTTTTTCTTTTGATTAGCCTGTTCTTTGCGTTCTTTCAGCGCAAGTTCGCGCTCCATTTCTCTGTCCTGCCGCATTTTTTCCTCTTGTTTTTTGTCTAATGCACGTTGTTGCTTGTTGGGAAAACGGCGGTTAAAGAGGCTGAAATTCTTGGTAACGTACTGAAACGAGCTGATAGCGGCATCGTTATCGCCTTTTAAATAGTAAGATTGACCGACAAGTTGATAGCAGTCATCTATCCATTTACTGTTTGGTTTTAGCTGAATGGCCAAAGATGCCTTTTTAATAGCATCGTCCAAATTGCTGGTAATGCTTGTTCCGCTGCCGCTGTTATATACATATACCGGCAAAATGTTATCGTAATTATCTTTATGGTCTTGTTTCAACCTTGTAATACCTTCGTCGTAACGAAGTTTGGCATTAAAATACCGGTTAAACCGTGCGGAGAGGTCCTGAAAACGCATCCCTAACCAAGAAGCCTTATTCGGGTCTTTGGCCTTTGCCTGCCTTTTGGCTTTTTGGTCTTTCAATGCTCCTTGTATAGTTTGATTTGCGTCAGCCTTAACTGTCGGAGTACCGCTCTGCAACCCGGCATCCAACCCTTGAGGCAATTGCCGGTTTGGTTGTTGTTTGTCAGGTTGCTGCTGCTGCTGTGACGGACGATTTTGAGCAGTAACATTGTTACTGCAAAATGAAACCACAGCAATTAAAAAGGTGAACTTCAGTGCGTATAATGAACCGCGCTGAAATAATGTCTTAAAAAATGTATGAGAAGTATTGTTGTTCTTCATAACCAAAAGTCGGTTAATGGCTTGAATGGGTGTTTTATTATTGATAGCAGTAAAAAAAGGCATCAATTTAAACTCTCAAAATGGTAAATTTATTTTGAATTTTTCAAAAAATGCTTATTCTCCAAATGAATCTACAAAAGTAAGAAGGTTTTTAACAAATCTAATCATCCTTAGTCGTTCTTGTTACTTAAGTACTTCGTTTAACAAGTGAACCTTTTAATTTTTAAAAAGTCATTGCACCGGTTATTCATTTATTTTAAGTGTTTGAGTTAATATGACAAATGAACCATGTTTATATCATTAGCTTTTCTTCTTAAATATTTCACCTCAACAAAGTACAGTTAAAAATACCCTCTAATAGCGAAAAACTTATGTATTTTGTGGTTGGGAATAAAAATCCGTTAAAATCATTTGAAGTTAAAAGAACCCGGTCCTAATTTTTTTGCCAATTTCATGCCTTTTTATAATGAAAGCTCTTAAACTAAAAGATATATCCGAGCGCTTGCGCCATAAGTACAGATTGGTCGTCATGACGGAAGATACCATAGAGGAACAATTTTCATTCAGACTTTCGCAATTAAATATTTATGTGTTTTTCAGCACGCTATTGGTCATCATGGCAATCCTGACGGTTATGCTGATTGTACTTACTCCTCTGAAAGAATATATTCCCGGATATGATGACAGCGGAACCCGAAGGCAGGTATATGCCCTTTCTGAAAAGTCGGATTCATTGGAGCGCGTAGTGAAACAACAAAATGTCTTCATAAAAAGTATTAAATCTGTTTTACAGGAGGAGTCTGTTCAGAATACCGGCACTCAGGACAATAACTCTAATTCTGAGGAAGACAGTCTTGAATCAGATTCCATGGATTTAGACGCAATTTCGGAAGAAGAGGCTGCATTGCGCCGGACAATGGAGCAAAGCGGTCAGTTTACAACAGTCGGCGATGAGTATTTGAATGCTCAACGAATGAGGAACACCTCCTTGTTCAAGTTGTTTGCACCGGTAAAAGGCGTAATTTCTTCTAAATTCGATGTTGCCAAAGAGCATTACGCCATAGATATTGTAACAGGAGAAAAAGAGCCGGTTAAAGCCGCCGCAAAAGGGATGATTGTGCTAGCTGAGTGGACAATTGATGCCGGATATGTCATAGCTATTCAACATTCTGATAATTTAGTGTCTTTTTATAAACACAATGCAGCACTGTTAAAAAAAACGGGTAACTTTGTAAAAGCAGGCGATGTAATAGCTATTGTTGGCAATACAGGAGAGCAGTCCACCGGCCCGCATTTGCATTTTGAGTTATGGCATCACCAGATTCCGGTAAACCCGACCGAGTTTTTAGATTTCAACTAAGCCCCTTATTTATATTACCCTGGCAATTTACAAATACGTTTATTATTCATTAAAGTTTGTAGCATGTTTGGAAACAATAAGAAAGCGTCCGAAGATCGAAGCAACAACCGCCGTGATTCGGTAAATGCATTAAACCTGATTGGACAAGGCACAAAAATAACCGGTAACATGACTTGTCAGGGAGATGTTCGCATTGATGGTGAACTTACCGGCAATATAACTGCCTATGCAAGAATTGTGCTTGGTCCCACCGGTGTAGTTTTTGGCGATATAGTTTGCGAAAATGCCGATATTTCCGGTAAAATTGAAGGGACAATCCGAGTTAAGGAATTGCTCAACCTAAAGGAATCTGCTTTAATTAATGGCGATCTTACGGCCAATAAGTTGGTAGTAGAAGCAGGGGCTATATTTAATGGCAGATGCACAATGGGCAATTCCGAAAATTTCAGTTTTGAATCATCTCAAGCCGAAATAGCCGCTTTTGCTAATCCTGCACGTTCTGCCAATGCCTCAAAATCAATCAAAACAGAATAAATCCCCATCAGAAGCCGGTAGTATTTATGGGCGGTATTTGACTATTGCCTATAAAATGATTGCCCTGATTCTGATTTGCTGTTTTATCGGGATAAAATTAGATGCCTGGTCTGGCTTTTCCCCCTTGTTTACAGTCATCATGCTGCTGATTGGTGTAGTTGGGGCAATGTATCTGATTATTAAAAATGTTTAAAGGCTATCGCCCTATATCTGTGGCTGTATTTTTAAAATAGTAGTTCAGCAACTCATAAATGGGTTTTTGAATGATACGCCCTTTGATTAACCCTTTGTCTGCTACACATTCAGTGAGAATATCGCTGAAATAATGTGCAACTGAACCGGCAAAACTGACCGGGGTATATTTGCTTTGAGGGTAAATGCAGACTCTGTATTCTAAAAACTCAGAAAAACAATCCTGAACAAGCCGGTGAATAAACGGATGCTTTACATGTTTTCCGGCAAAGCGGGCAAATGAAGCTAAATATCGCTTCGGGTTCGATTCTTTGTAAATTTTTGCCAGGACTATTTCTTTAGTAACCTCGTAATTAGCAGTAAAATCATCATGCAAATCTTTCGGCAGTCGTTTGTACATGTAAAGTCTGACCAACATTTTACCAATATGCGTTCCGCTCCCCTCATCGCCCAAAATATAATCTAAAGACGGAGTTTCTTCAAAAAGGTTTTTTCCATCGTAGTAAACCGCATTTGACCCGGTTCCCAAAATACAGGCAATACCGGATTGGTTATGGCACAAGGCTATCGCTGCTCCGAGGAGGTCGTGCTCAACGGTAATCCGTGATTTTGTAAAAAACTTTGAAAAGATATTGCGCATTTTGGTACAGCGCTCTTCACTTGAACAGCCGGCACCATAGAAATAAATATCTTCCACTACCGGTGCAAAAGCAGCAAGATTCGGATTGCCGCCTAATTCATTCAATACTTGTTCTTCTGTTACAAAAAATGGACTTAACCCCATTGTTTCGTATTCTCCTATGATATTTTGCGTTTTTGTATCTGCTAATATCCAGTTGGTTTTTGTTGCTCCGCTATCGGCTATCAACAGCATATTTTTTTATTTAATTTTGTTAGATTATAGATTTCAGACTTTTGACTTAAATGCTTTTATTCTATGTTGATAGAGAATATAAAATTCAGTGATTCACCAATTGATACTTCATAATCTGTAATTAGCATTTCATTTTAATGCTGGCAGTTTTTCTGCGGTTTAATATCTACACCCAAAAGGCTGAAACAACTATTTGATTAAGCAGGCACAAAATTACTTTTTTGTTTGGTTTCATAGCAATTTCAGGCAGCAGCAGAATCAAAAACTCCCCAATACAGGCTGCATTGGGGAGTTTTTTTATTCCGGAGGAAAAGCCGGCTCAAAACGGTAAATTATTCTTTTACAATTTTGGCATTAGCTATTTGAGTTCCGTCATTAATGGTAAGCAGATACATACCTGCCGGAATATCAGCAACATCAATTTGTACGTTGTTAATGCCATCTGTAGCATCTGCAAACTGTGTAGTTACCAATTTTCCGCTTAAGTCGAACAAGGAAATCTGCACTTTTGCAACTGTTTGGGTAGCAAAAACCAAATTAACCGAATGACTGGCAGGAACAGGAGCAACTTGAACCACTGTTAAGCCATTCGCAGTTCGATTGAGCGCTATGGTTCCCAATGTGGTATTGGTTCCGTCAAAATTGGTTTGTACCAATTGATAATAAACCACGCCATTGGGGGCATTTTCGTCAAAATACTGATAATTGCTGCTTAAAGAAGTAGTTCCTTTACCATCTACCTGTGCAATTTTCTGATAGTTGACTGCATCTGTTGACCGGTATAAGGTATAGAAATCGTTGTTGGTTTCAGAAGAAGTAACCCATTCTATCAGGTTGCCGCGCTCCTGAACAGTGCCTTTAAAATCAACTAATTGTACCGGTAGGGTGGTTCCGATAACAAACACTTCAAATTCATTTGTACATCCTAAATTATCGGTAACAACAAGAGTTACAGCATCATTTTCTGTACTTAGGGCTGGAACTGTGTAAACGCTTCCGGTGGGCACATCGTTGGCAGAGAATAATACAACTCCTTCACTTTCATAAATATTAATCGTATAGTTGCTGCCGTCAAATTCGGGCAATCCGCCGTTAACAGAAAGGTAAGCAACACTTACCCCGCTGACCGGGTTGGTAACTATTTCAATTATGCCGATAGAAATGGGGTTAAGTGAGTCGCATGACAATTCAACGACTATAGTCATAGTTCCGCTTACCGGTTCGCTAAATCCATCTGTTACCGTATAAGGAATAACCACTGTTCCAAAGAATCCGGCATCGGGGAAGAATGTGAGTTCGCCGGTTGCATCGTCAAAAGAAGCAGTACCACCTTGATCCGGGCTGCCTATGGCAATGGTCAACGGGTCGCCGTTTGCATCTGACACGTAGCCGGACAGTTGAATGACAAAGGATTCGGTATTAGGAGCAATGACAAATAAGTCGCTACCTGCTACCGGTGGCGATTGGCAAAGGGCATCAGTAATGGGAAGTACGGTTAATGTTACTCCATCTACATCTAATGCGGCACAAATTAGTCCTTCAACAATTAAAGAAGCGACTTCGCCACCTGTAGTAACAGCACCGGTTTCCAAAGCCTCTAAAATTGCAGGCAAATCTGTGTCTAAATAGTTGAAAGCATGAATAGTATAATCGCCCGGGGCGTAGCCGGCAAAATCAATGCTGCCTTGTCCCACCACATTGAGAATGGTCAGTTCAGCACCTTGAGTAATCACTAAAAGCGTAGAATATCCTTCTGTATTGTCGCCGGTTACAAAAATGGGGTCGCTGCTACCACCTTCACAAACAGAGGTGCTTCCAAAACTGACCTCACCAAAGTTGGCTTCACAAACGAAAGGTGTACAGGCGGGATCGCCAACAGGAAGAATTGTGAATACCACACCATCCACATCTAAAGCGGCACAAATAAGTCCTTCAACAATTAAGGAAGCGACTTCACCACCTGTAGTTACAGTACCTGTTTGAATAGCCTCTAAAATGGCTTCAAAATCAGTATCGAGATAGTTAAATGCATGAACGGTGTAATCGCCGGGAGCATAACCTGAAAAATCAATAGTGCCTTGACCTACTACATCTACAATGGTTAATTCAGCACCTGAAGTAATCACCAAAGCCGTTGAATATCCATCAGTATTGTCGCCTGTAACAAAAACTTCTTCACTGCTGCTGCCTTCACAAAGGGTAGTGCTGCCAAAGTTCACTTCGCCATAGTTGGCCTCGCAAACAAAAACAACACAAGCTGGGTCATCTGCAGGAAGTACGGTAAATACTACACCAACTTCATCCAATGCCGCACAGATAAGTCCTTCAACAATTAAGGCAGCTACATCAAAACCGGTTGTTACGGCACCTGTTTCAATAGCTTCAACAATAGCGGGTAAATCTGTATCTAAGAAATTGAAGGCGTGAACGGTATAATTACCCGGAGCTAATCCTGCAAAATCTATACTTCCCTGTCCTACTACACTAACAATTGTCAGTTCAGTACCTTGAGTAATTACCAACAAAGTGGAATATCCGTCCGTATTATCTCCACTAACGAGCACTTCTTCACTCATCGTGCCTTCGCACACCACGGTATTGCCAAAACTGGTAGTTCCAAAATTAGCTTCACAGACAAACGGTGAACACAAGGGATCGCCGGGAGGAAGAATGGTAACAGGAATTCCAGCCACATCTAAATCGGCGCAAATCGTTCCATCATCAATCAATCCGGCAATATCGAGACCGGTGGCTCCACCGGCTACAGCGTCGTCAATTGTTTCGGCATCGTCAACAAGGAAGTTAAAGGCATGGAACATGTAATCTCCGGCAGGAAGGCCGGTTAAATCAACTGCGGTTCCGGGTTGAACATAGCCCAAAATTGTTAATTCGGCTCCGGAAGTAACCACTATGATAGAAAAGTAAGCAGCATCTGTATTATCGCCACTTATTGTAAAGGCATCAATAGTTCCATCCTGGCAAATGGTGGTTACAGCCGGAGGGGTCAGGATACCGGCCTCAGCCAAGCAGTCACTTCCACCTTCAGCAGATACGTTGATAAAAAAGTCGCCTGAATCCGGCCCGTTGGTGTAATAATATCCATCAACTACTACGTAGTAGTTTTCACCGGGGAATGTTTCGAGGGTGATAGATGATAAATAGTTTTCACCAACTAAATCAATGTCGTCATTACAGGCAATTTCAACCAACTCGTTACAGCTCCCAATAAATATAGCCATCTGAGTATCCGCATTGGGCATAGGTGCAGGTGCGCCTAAAACACTGGTGGTAAGAGTGATTGTGCTGCCGTCGCCGACAAATACAAACCATACAGAATTGTCGAAAAAGTTTTCACCGGTTGTTCCGTCATCGTCTCCAAAACAATCAGGAGGAGTTGCGGCCTCTCCGGTAGCAGCTACATTAGAATAAGGTCCGTTAATAGCGCCATCGCTGATAGAAATCTGAAGTGCATCGGCACACTCATCAGCACCCGGAGTGCTGGCACTACCACCGGAACACAGGTCAGCAACTACAAGGCCGGGAAAATCGGTTGCCCAGTCAATGGTCAATGATTCATAACAAAATTCACCGGAAGTAAATTCTATGGTCGTTGTTCCGCCTGCTGCGGCAATCAGTTCATCGGTTACCAACATGAAGCCAATAAAACCGGGTTCAAACTCAGTGCTTTCAATGAAACCATCGGCAGTTAAACCGTAGAACATAAAACCATCTTCATTGGTAAAGGTATAAAGCGTCCCATCGCCGGGGAAAACAGCAACAGATACATACCCAACAGGTACTTCTTCTTCGGTAAAGAACGAATGACAGAAAATAGTTGGGGTAGGAGAGATTGCGGGTTGGCCCGCAGGTGTGAATGTTGCAAACACAGGCGTGGTACTACATTCAGTGCTGCACTCAACACCGGAGTTGGTAGTGATTGAAGGCACTCCGTTTTCCGTCTGTAAGATATCACCACCACATGCAGAGGCAGTACTTAAAATGAAAAACACGGTTCCGTCTTCTGTGGCATCAAAGGTAAAGGTACAACCCAACTCGGATCCAAGCAATGTACCACCGTCAATTGTTCCCGGAGGAGCGCCACTTGGTGTGCCATTTAAAATTGCTGTGATGATTGCTTCTTCTCCCCAGGTTGCGGAGTTATAGCCGTCACAAAAACTGAAAGTGTAATTACCACCGGAAACTACCTCTGTAAAATAAACTTCGTTTAACCATGCTCCGTAAGGGGCGTTTAAAGTGTTGCCGTTACATCCGGCTACGTCAATGCCCTGGTCGCTGTAAGGTCCTCCTGCATAGGCGGTACATTGTGCCTGTGCTACGCCGGAAATGCCCATAAACAAGAGGGCAAACAGCGTGAGTAGTAGTGTTTTTTTCATGAAACAAATTATTTGAGTAATGTAATTAAATTATATTTTTAACAGTAAGTCCGCTTTAAATATCTGCATTTTTACCGGAAACAAGCCTATCTCAAAATTGGGTTAACACTTTATTCACCCGGTAATTTTTAACTTTCAGGAAACAAGTTTAAAAATTGTGCGAAAAATAGGACTTTTGACGACTATAACCAAATGATATAGAGAAAACTTAAAACAGCTAAGACGTTTTGTGGTGAAACTATCAAACATAAAACAGCACTTTGCTGTATATTTTTAAACTTCTATCATCTTACTTTCCGGCATCCGTCCTTTTCTGAAAATTTGAATGCCTTTGTTTATTCCTTTGCGTTGTTTGATTTGTGTTTCTTCCGGCAAATAAATCACTTGTTTGCAGGTTTCAGAGCAACAATTCTCAAACTTGGCGGCACAATCAGCACATTGAATAAACAAGAGGTGGCAGGCTTCATTGGCACAATTGATATGGGTATCTGCCGGTTGTCCGCATTGGTGGCATTTGCTGATGATTTCACCGTTGATAAATTCCCCCAACCTGCTGTCAAAAACAAAGTTCTTCCCAATAAACTTATTGGGCAACCCTTGTTTTTTAACCTGTCTTGCATATTCAATAATTCCGCCTTCTAACTGGTAAACGTTTTTAAATCCTTTATGTTTGAAGTAAGCGCTGGCTTTTTCACATCGGATACCTCCGGTACAATACATAACAATTTGTTTGTCTTCCTTTCCCCGAAGCATCTCTGTTACTACCGGCAATGACTCTCTGAAGGTATCCACATCGGGGCAGATAGCCCCTTGAAAATGCCCGATTTCGCTCTCATAATGATTTCGCATGTCAATGAGCAAAGTATCGGGATGATCTGTTAGGCGGTTAAAATTCAAGGCATCCAAATGAATTCCTTTATCAGTAACATCAAAAGAGTCATCGTTCAGCCCGTCTGCTACGATTTTTTTCCGGACTTTGATGGCTAATTTAAAAAAAGACTTGCCATCATCTTCAATGGCATAGTTGAGTCTCACTCCGTCAAGAAAATCAATGCTGTATAGGGAAGCAACAAATTCCTCCAGATTAGAGGTGGGTACACTGATTTGAGCATTAAGCCCTTCATAAGACACATAGATACGGCCTAAAACATTCAAACGGTCAAGCATCAAATACAAACTGTCCCTGAATTCGTGAGGATTTTGCAGATGTGCGTATTGATAGAAAGATAACGTGGTTCGAGGAGTTGGATCTTCTAAGATGCGCTGTTTAAGCAACTTCCCGCTGATTTGATTGTGTAATTGAGGCATCTCTTAAAATTATTTGGTGTAAAAATGGCTGATGATGGTTCTAACTTTTGGAGCAATCATTGTTTAATTATTATTAAAACAGACTTCATAGAAACAGACAATTGACGCTTCCTTTTTTATATGAATCTTTTCACCTGTTTTTCTTTTGAAAGGCAAAGTTAATTATTTTGCAGGGCTTTTAACAAAAAGAAACCATTTCTATGCCCGACTTTATGGTTTGGCACAATTTGAGATAACTTTGCCGCCTTGACAAACTGATCTAAAACTGTTTTCAGATTATTTACTATACTGTGTCTTTTTCCAGTTTTTCACCATTTAATCAATCTATCATAGGATATGATTTCGCAAATTTATAACACCTCCCTCAGTTTGCTGACCGACTTGTATCAATTGACGATGGCTTATGGATATTTTAAATCCGGCATAGCCGGACGCAGTGCAGTGTTTAACCTGTTTTACCGCCGTCAGCCCTTTAAAGGAAATTTTGCAGTTGCCTGTGGGTTAGAATATGTCATTGATTATATCCGGGGGCTGAAATTTACCCAGTCCGACCTTGAGTATATCAGTACACTGAAAGGTGCTGATTCTAAACCCCTGTTTGATGAAGATTTCTTACACTATTTATCCGGATTTAGCCCAACCTGTAATTTAGATGCCATACCGGAAGGGACCGTTGTCTTTCCGCATGAACCCTTAATTAGGGTGGAGGCTTCTCTTTTAGAAGCTCAATTATTAGAAACTCCCTTGCTGAATATCGTCAACTTTCAGACGTTGATTGCTACCAAAGCAGCTCGGGTTTGCCGCGCAGCTTATCCGGATGGAGTGCTGGAGTTTGGACTTCGGAGGGCACAGGGCATTGACGGTGGCTTGTCTGCAAGCAGAGCTGCATTTGCCGGGGGCTGTGTGGCAACTTCTAATGTATTGGCCGGTAAATTGTTCGGTATTCCTGTCCGGGGCACCCATGCGCATAGCTGGGTCATGTGCTTTGATACAGAACTGGAGGCTTTTGAAACTTATGCCAAAGCACTGCCCAACAATTGCATATTTTTAGTGGACACTTATGATACTTTGGAAGGGGTCCGAAATGCGGTAAAAGTTGGTAAAGTATTGCGCAAAAACGGGCATGAAATGTTAGGAATCAGGTTAGATTCCGGCGATTTGGCTGAACTGAGTATTGGTGCCAGAAAAATTCTGGACGAAAACGGGTTTCAAAAAGCTGTGATTACAGCAAGTAATGATCTGGACGAGTATCGCATTGAAGAGTTAAAGTCAAAAGGTTCACGTATTACCCTTTGGGGAGTAGGTACCAATTTGGTTACTGCTCAGGATCAGCCTGCGTTGGGAGGGGTTTATAAATTAGGTGCCATTCAAGACGAGGGCGGGAATTGGGAATATCGCATTAAATTGTCGGAAGAAGCGGTTAAAACTTCCAATCCGGGTTTTCTTCAAGTGAGGCGATATTACCATCCCGAATTCAATATGCCTTTGGCAGATATGCTTTATGATGAACTTAGTTACGATGGAAAGGGAACTATTATAAACACATTTTCGGGCGAATCTTTACAACTCCCCTCCGAAACTGTTTATCAGGATTTACTTCAACCCATCTTTCGAAACGGGTTGTTGGTTTACAAACTGCCTTCCCTAAATCAAATACAGGAAATTTCGATAGAACAAGTGTCAAAATTTGCCCCATTGATTCAACCTTACCCCACAGGCTTAGAATCCGGACTTTTTAAAATCAAGGAACAACTGATGGCCGGCTTTTAAACAGCCCTGAATTTGGTGCTGCCCTGCAAAGCCCAAAAGCCACCCTGCAATGACACAATGCACCCCTGCAATGGTTGATTGTGCCTCCGCAAAGGGTTCATGCATCTCTGCAATGACTTAAAGTACCCCTGCATTGGGTTCATGCACCCCTGCAATGACTTAAAGTATCCCTGCATTGGGTTCATGCACCCCTGCAATGACTTAAAGTATCCCTGTATTGGGTTCATGCACCTCTGCAATGACCTAATGTACCCCTGCATTGGGTTCATGTGTCTCTGCAATAATCTTTTGCAGGGGGACAATACGCTTATGTCAACCTCATTTTAGCGCTGAAATCTTGTTTTTTTACAATTTTTGGTCGTGGGGCTTGGGTTGTTTTTCGAATTTTCGCAGGTGTGTTTTGTTCCCGGGTGCAGTTCTTTTTGAGTTGAGGTGGGCTGTTTTTGTTGGATGGGTATGTGTTTTTTGAACTCCCTTTGCCGGAGGAAAACGAGGAGGGGTTTACTAAGTGTAAAGGATAAACAGCCCGATATTGATTAACCAATATGATTTGAAAACAAAAAATCACAACCCGGAACAGCTCCTGATGTTTAAAGCACAGAGATCAGACCATACAATGTTAATAATTAGTATAAGTTTAGGCTTTAAAGCATAGAAGTTTCCTTAAATCGGGACTAATTGTTTATCTTTACCCCATTGTTTGATCTGCTGCTTCTGCAATCAGGGAAGATGTTTCAGTTTTACAGCTTTATTCGAAACTTATTATATTTACTATGAAAAAAATACCTTTTAACTGGTATAATACCAACGGCAGCAAAATACATGCGCAATTGTGGCAGTCTGAAAATAAGCTCGAGATCAAAGGTGTTATTTGTCTGGTACACGGTTTGGGCGAACATATTGGCAGATATGAACATTTTGCCCGTTTTTTTGTCAACAACAATTATGTAGTCATCGCCTGTGATTTGTTGGGGCATGGTCAGTCAGAAGGGCGCAGGGGTCATGTCGGTTCTTTCAACCAGTTCTATGAACAAATTGACCGGCTGCTGGAAGAAGCGAGCAAACGGTTTCCGGGTGAGCCTAAATTTATTTATGGACATAGTATGGGCGGCAATATTGTACTTAATTACGCCATTGCCCGAAGCCCCCGGGTTTTGGGCATTGTACTGAGTGCGCCCTGGTTGAGACCTGCTATGGAAGTCCCGGCTTCAAAAATCGCTTTGACCAAAATTGCAACCGTATTATTACCCTGGTATTTCGAATCCAATGGCATTGATATCAATCAGTTGTCGAGAGATAATGCCGTTTGCGAGGCATATCAGAAAGACCCTTTGGTACACGATAAGATTTCTGCCCGCTTGTTTATGTCAATTACAGAGCAAGCTGAATTTGCTACTCACAACTATTCCCAATTGCGGGTTCCGGTGTTGCTGATGCACGGAACTGCGGACGGATTGACAAGTTATCAGGCAAGTGAAGAATTTGCATCGGCAGCCAAAGGAAAAGTGGAATTCAAAAGCTGGCCGGGGTTTTTTCATGAACTGCACAATGAACCCGAACAAAATGAAGTATTCGACTTTGTACTGAACTGGATAGACAGTAAACTCCAACACTCGACAAGTATAGGTCAGTTGAAAAGTTAAAACTTTTTGGAACTACAACCCCAAACAATGTTTACAATATTCTGCAATAAATAACTGTTATGCCCTTCACCAAAATAGAACATATTGGAATTGCTGTCAAAGATCTGGAAAGTGCCAATGCCCTGTATGCGCAACTGTTGGGAACTGTGCATTACAAAACCGAATTGGTAGAAACCGAGCATGTTTTGACCTCTTTTTTTAAAGTCGGCGAATCAAAAATAGAACTGCTTCAAGCCACTCATCCCGATAGCGCCATTGCAAAATTTATAGAAAAGCGCGGTGAAGGGCTTCACCATGTGGCTTATGCTGTCAGCAATATTCAGGAAGAGATGGAGCGGATGTCCGGGCAGGGCTTTACCCTTCTCAATCAGCAACCTAAACGAGGAGCAGATAATAAATGGGTCTGTTTTATCCATCCCAAAAACTGCAACGGTGTCCTGGTCGAACTTTGTCAGGATATTTCAGAGGATTTGGTCTAAATAAAATGTCCGGTAAATCTGATATTCCTATTTGTAGGTAACTTCAAACAGCGCCTCATATTTGTCGGGGAGTTTTGGCACAGTAACCCAATTGTAATTGACCAATTGTTTCAACGTGTCGCATCCGGTAACGCCAACATGTACCCTGACTTTGTAAACATACTGTTTGTCATGTGTATCGGCATGCACACTGCGGGTATAAAAAGCAGTACAACCGGTAGCTTCGGTTCGGAGCCCCAACAAAGTTCGCTCGTTAAAATCTATAATGGGCGGAGTGTATCCGGCACAAAGACTATCGGTAAACAATGTTTCGTAAGTCAGTTGATCATCTACTACCAACTCATTGCTTTCGGTTAAAAAACAGGAAATATCTACCGGAGCAATCCCTTCAATGTTTATAATAGAATTTAAATCGCACCCATTCATTAAAAAGGCTGTAAAAAACAAGTATAAAACAACTGGAAGGCGCATATATTAAGTATATCGGTAGTAAAATAATTCTTTGAGCGAATTTAACCTTAAAGATGCAATAAACAACTTTCCGGTTGCGCAGCTAATTTACGCAAAACCCGGTTGAATTGTTGTTTAGTTTCACAAATTACATTTTATTAAGGTTGTTTGTAAAGATTTTCACGGTTACATGGATTGAGAAAAAATGAAAGCCGGTTCTTATGAACCTATAAAACAGGGATATCAATTATTCGTTTGAAACTACTTATCCGGGCTGAAAAACTGTTTAATTTCCTCCAAATACTGACGGTCGTTTGCAAGTCGGGGCACTTTGTGTTGTCCGCCCAATTTTCCTTTGGACTTCATCCAACGGTAAAAAGTGCCGGCCGGAACAGCAGTAACGACAGGGAACTGCATGGCCATATCCTGATACCGTTTCGCCTCGTAGTCTGAATTTACCTGTTTCAGGGTAGTGTCTAAGTGCCGGGCAAACTCCTGCAAATCTGGGGGGGCTTGAGTAAATTCAATGAGCCATTCATGCCCGCCGTTTCCGGATTCGGAAAAATAAACAGGGGCGGCAGTATATTCCTGCACTTTAGCATTGGTTTTAAAACTCGCAGTTTCAATAGCCATATCTGCATTATCTACAATCAGTTCTTCGCCAAAGGCATTGATATAATGCCGGGTTCTTCCGGTAACACGAATGCGATAAGGATTTAGGGTGGTAAACATGATCGTGTCGCCGGGAAGGTATCGCCACAAACCGGCATTCGTAGTGATGACAAGGGCATAATTTTTGCCGGTTTCTACTTCTTCGAGGGTTAAAGTTTGCGGTGTATTGCTTTCCAGTTCGCTCATGGGCAGAAACTCGAAATAAATCCCATGGTTGACCAAGAGCGCCATATCGTTTCTGTTGGGTTGGTCCTGCAAAGCAAAAAATCCTTCAGATGCATTATAAGTTTGCCAATACTCCATATCATCGGCCGGTATGAGCTGTTTAAAGACATGTTTATATGGGGTAAAACTCACTCCGCCATGCAAGTAGAGTGAAAGTCCCGGCCAAACTTCTCGCAGATGCTGTTTGCCGGTTAATTCCAACACCCTTTTAAACAAGACCAGGAACCAGGTAGGAACGCCTGCAAAATTGGTAACAGGTTGATTGATGATGAGCCGGGCTGTTTTTTCGATTTTTTCATCCCAATCCGGCAGTAATGAAATGTCGTTGCCGGGTGTGCGGAGCAGGTTGCCCAAATAGGGCATATTATTAAGGAGTACCGCAGAAAGGTCGCCATAACGTGCAGACCTGTTGTGTTTGCTAATTTCGTGACTACCTCCCAAAATCAGACTTTTACCGCTAAAAATCCTCGTTTGCGGGTTATGTTGTATGAATAACGCCATCATGTCGCGACTGGCGGAAATATGGCATTGCCGGATAGCCTGAGGACTTAGTGGAAGAAACTTGCTTTTGTCGGAGGTAGTGCCCGAAGATTTGGCAAACCATTGAATGGGATGATGCCAGATAACGCTTTGTTCTCCGTTCAGGGTTCTTTGAAAAAACGGTTTGAGGCTATCGTAGTCCTGAAGGGGCACCTGTCCGGCAAAATCTCGTTGAGTTTTAATTTTGTCATACCCATAAGTTTTGCCCCAAACGGTGTTTTTATTCAAGTCAATTAACTGCCGAAACCATAATCGCTGAAAATGAAGCGGATTATCTAACCAGGCATACACCTGTTTAATATGCCGGTGCAATAAATACCGGATAATACGATTGGTCAGATAGTTCATAGTTGGTTTGCGCTGTATATATCAGCTTTAACTTGCAAAAGTCGGCAATAAATAATTGCGGTTATCTTTGTAGGTCAAAATTTTTTCGTTTCAGCACAAAGTTTTGCCCGAGATAAACCCGCCTTACTTGCTCATCTAATGCAAGTTCTTCGGCGGTGCCTGATTTGAGAAGATTGCCCTCAAATAAAAGATAAGCCCTGTCTGTGATAGAAAGGGTTTCCTGAACATTATGGTCAGTAATTAAAACACCGATATTCCGGTATTTCAGTTGGGCTACTATGTGCTGAATGTCTTCCACAGCTATAGGATCTACGCCCGCAAAAGGCTCATCCAACAAGATAAATTTGGGGTCAACAGCCAATGCTCTTGCAATTTCTGTTCTTCTTCGTTCTCCCCCCGACAACACATTGCCCTTACTTTTTCGAACATGCTGCAACCCGAACTCATCGAGCAGGGATTCGAGTTTATTTTTTTGTTCTTGCCGGGTTAAATGGGTCATTTCCAGTACGGCAGCGATATTGTTTTCAACGCTCAAATCTCTGAAAACAGAGGCTTCCTGAGGCAGATAACCAATACCCAACCGCGCCCGTTTATACATCGGCAGATAAGTAATGTCCGTGTCATCTAAAAAAATGGTGCCGCTATCCGGTCTTATAAGCCCGACTATCATATAAAAATTGGTAGTCTTACCTGCTCCGTTAGGACCCAGCAATCCAACAATTTCTCCTTGCTGCACATTGAGGGTTACCTGATTGACAACCACCCTCTTCCCGTACTTTTTGGTTAACAGATGTGAATGTAGCAGCATGATTTTTTAAGTGAAAAGTGAAAAACTAAAAGTGAAAAACCTGAAAGAATTAAAATTGAATAGCAGCATGTGAAACCTGCGGAATTATGTGAACAGTGTAAAACCTGAAAGAATTAAAATTGAATGGCCGTATGTGAAACCTACGGAATTGAGTGAACCATGAAATTGAGATTTAAATCTAAAATCAAGCAGCATTCACTTTTCACTTTTCACTTTTCACTTTTTAGTTGTTGTGAAACAAAATATCTTTGACATTCAACTGAATAGAAGTCGTGTTATTATACTTGTTTTCTTCAAGCGAGAAACATACATCAAAAGAATCTCCACCAATAATTTGTTCGTAAAGATGCCCCATATTATAGGCAATCCCCTTCACCACCGGCGAGTTGTCTTGCTTCAGATAAAGTTTCAGGTGGTTGTTCCCCACGATAGTGGTCCATTTAGTAGCAGTTACATTGGTGCTCATAAATACGGGGCGCGTATTGCCGGGGCCAAAAGGGGCAAACTGATGCAGGATTTGGTAAAATCTGGTGCTGATGTCTTTTAGCGGCAGTTCGGCATCAATCTGTATTTCGGGTATTAGAAGTTGCAAGTCTATAGTATCGGCAACCACGGCTTCGAAGCGTGCAATAAACTCCAACAGATTTTCCTCTTTCATGGTTAGCCCTGCGGCGTATTTATGCCCTCCGAACTGGTCTAATAAGTCGCTACATTCTTTAATGGCATTGTAAATATCAAAACCCGGAACCGAACGGGCAGAGCCTGAAACAATATTGTTGGTAGCAGTCAGCACGATGGTTGGTCTGAAAAATCGCTCAATAAGGCGGGATGCTACAATTCCGATAACCCCCTTGTGCCAGTCGGGTTTAAACAACACCGTAGTTTTTCGGGCATGGAACTCGGGGTCGTTTTCCACCATGCTTAAGGCTTCTTCGGTAATGCTTCCGTCCACAATCTTTCGTTCGCTGTTGCGGGCTTGCAATTCATCCGCGTTTTTTCGGGCACTTGTTCCTTCTTGCGAAAGCAGCAATCTTACCGCCTGCCTTGCATCATCCATCCGGCCGGCGGCATTAATTCTGGGGGCGATGATAAAAACAATATCTGATATGGTCAATTCACGGCTGACGGGGTTCAGTTCCATCAGTGAACGCAGCCCGGGTCTTGGGTTTCGGTTCAGTTGACGCAGCCCGTAATAAGCCAATAGCCTGTTCTCGTCAATAATAGGCACAATATCTGCGGCAATACTTACAGCTACCAAATCCAGATAACGGGTTACTTTTTTAAACGACAAATGTTTATTGGCAGCCAAAGCCTGTACCAATTTAAAGGCTATCCCGCAACCACTCAGTTCTGTAAAGGGGTAATGACAGTCGCTTCGTTTGGGATCTAACACAGCATAAGCCGCAGGCAACTCGTCGCCGGGGCGATGATGGTCGCAAATAATAAATTCGATGCCCATATCCAGAGCATACTGAACCTGTTCATTTGCCTTAATTCCGCAATCAACTGCAATGATCAGGGAAAAGCCCCGTTCTTTTGCCCAGTTAATACCTTCTGTAGAAATCCCGTACCCCTCTTTGTAGCGGTCGGGTACGTAATAATCTACATAAAAGTACAGGTCTTTTATAAACCCGTATAAGACTGCAACCGCAGTTGTTCCATCTACGTCATAATCGCCATAGACCAAAATCTTTTCTTTGTTTTGCATGGCCCTGTCAATACGCTCAACGGCCTTGTCCATGTCTGCCATGAGAAATGGGTCGTATAAGTGCGATTCGAGCGAGGGTCGGAAAAATTTTTTGGCATCTTCAAAAGTTTTTACTCCTCTTTGTACCAGTAATTTGCAAAGAATGCGATTAATTCGTAGGTCCTCATGAAGTTGGTCAACTGCTTGCTCATTGGTTTCAGTGAGTACCCAACGTTTATTCATTAATGTATGTTTTTCTACTGCGGGGAAATGCTTGTTCAAGGCATTTCACAACCCCTGCTGCAAGGGGGCTTGCTGTGCTTTACTCCATCTTCGTTTCAATACCGTTGGCGCACAAATCCATTTTCCGTCTTTTCTGTAAAAATAATTCAGAAAAACCATTAAAATAACCTTATAGGGTTGATTTGGTTTATCCTGAAGTTATTTTTCGTTTACAGAGTACTTGAACCGTTATCGTCTTGTCTTTTTAAAACACCTGACAATATGGCAACCATCCGCCGCTAATTCTGTGCCAATATTGCCATTCCTGCACCTAAGGCATTATTTTTGCCTCATGGTTTTATATACTTTTTACGATAATCATAATAACCACTAAACCTGACAAAGCGTTTAAAATTATTTGAACAAAATGAAAAACGCCCGTACAAATATTCCGGCTTAAATTTTCCTTTCTTTTTTCAATACTTGCAGGGCTTATTTGAACCTTATATCGAACGGACATCAATTAAAAATAGTTATACCTTTGTGCCGGTTTGATGGTTACTGCATCTGCCTTCATTTTTAAATAAAACAACAATATATATGTCCGGTTTTTTCGGTAAAATACTCCAATCTATTTTCGGCAGCAAGTACGAAAAAGATGTAAAGGCCATTCATCCCATTGTAACTCAAATCAATCAGGAATATGCCAAACTTTCGGGACTTACACACGATGAACTGAGGTCGAAAACCAGCTATTTCAAACAACGGATTGCCGATTATTTGTCAAATATTGATCATGACATCGCTGAAATTGAACTAACCCTGAAAGAAAACCCTGATATGGAGCCCGGCAACAAGGAGGAGCTTTATAATCAGATTGACAAATTCAAAAAGAACCGCGACCGGCAGTTGGAAGAAATTTTGAATCAGATTTTACCCGAGGCCTTTGCGGTGGTAAAAGAAACCGCGCGCAGATTTACCGAAAACGAAACAATTACCTCTACAGCCACTGATTTGGACAGGGATTTGTCGGTCAATGCCGATTACCTTACCATTGAGGGAGATCAGGTGATTTACAAAAATGAATGGACCGCCTCCGGTGGACATATTAAGTGGGCAATGGTGCATTTCGATGTGCAACTGATTGGGGGAATCGTCCTGCATCAGGGTAGGATTGCAGAAATGGGCACCGGTGAAGGTAAAACACTCGTTGCTACGCTGCCCGCCTACCTGAATGCCCTGAGCGGACAGGGGGTTCATGTGGTTACCGTCAACGACTATCTGGCAAAACGCGACTCGGAGTGGAATCGGCCTATCTTTAACTTTTTAGGCATAACCGTGGACTGCATTGACAAGCACCGACCTAACTCGTCTGCACGCCGCAACGCCTATAATGCCGATATTACCTACGGAACCAACAACGAATTTGGTTTCGACTATCTGCGCGACAATATGGTTCGAACTCCGGGCGAAATGGTGCAAAGAAAATTGCATTATGCCATGGTGGATGAGGTGGACTCAGTTTTGATTGACGATGCAAGGACACCCCTTATTATTTCCGGCCCCGTTGAGCGCGGCGACGAACAGGAGTTTGAAACCCTGAAACCCCGCATCGAAAGGCTGGTAAATTCTCAGAAAGAATTAGTCAGAAAACTGCTTGTAGAAGCAAAAAAAGATATTTCAGAAGGAAAAACAGACGAAAAAACCGGCGGCTTAGCTTTATTAAGAGCACATCGCGGTTTGCCAAAAAGCAAACCACTCATTAAATTTCTCAGCGAACAGGGCATGAAAAACACCCTGCTTTCGACCGAAAACTTTTACCTGCAAGAGCAAGCCAAAAGAATGCCCGAAGTTGATCAGGAATTGTATTTCGTGATTGAAGAAAAAAACAATCAGGTAACCCTGACCGAAAAAGGAACAGAACTGATTACCAATGCCGGTGAAGAGGCCGATCTGTTTATCATTCCGGATATCGGCGCAAAAATTGCCGAAATTGAAAACTCAGAACTTTCGGACGAAGACAAACAGCGAAGCAAAGATCAGGTGCTACGCGATTTTGCCATAAAATCAGACCGGTTGCACTCTGTCAATCAGTTGCTGAAGGCTTATACCCTGTTTGAAAAAGATGTGGAATATGTAGTGCTTGATGGCAAGGTTAAAATTGTGGATGAACAGACCGGACGTATCATGGAAGGACGAAGATATTCTGACGGATTACATCAGGCCATTGAGGCGAAAGAAAACGTAAAGGTGGAAGAAGCCACACAAACTTACGCCACCGTTACCCTTCAGAATTTTTTCAGAATGTATCACAAATTGGCCGGAATGACAGGAACTGCGGAAACTGAAGCCGGAGAGTTTTGGGAAATTTACAAGCTCGATGTTGTCGTCATTCCAACCAACCGGCCTATTGCCCGGAAAGATGAGGAAGACCTGGTGTATCGAACAGCCCGAGAAAAATTTAACGCCGTAATTGACGAAATCGAACGGCTGCGCAACAACGGAAGACCCGTATTAGTAGGAACAACCTCGGTCGAAGTATCGGAACTGTTGAGCAAATTGTTGACCATCCGAAAAATCAATCACAACGTTCTCAACGCCAAGCAACATGCACGCGAAGCAGAAATTGTAGCTCAGGCCGGAATTGCCGGAGCCGTAACAATCGCAACCAATATGGCAGGTAGAGGGACCGACATCAAACTCGGACCCGGTGTGAAAGAAGCAGGCGGATTGGCTATTATCGGTACCGAAAGACACGATTCGCGCCGTGTTGACAGACAGTTGCGCGGACGCGCAGGAAGGCAGGGCGACCCGGGTAGCTCACAGTTTTATGTGTCTTTAGAAGACAACCTGATGCGGATGTTTGGTTCTGAAAGAATCGCCGGAGTAATGGATCGCATCGGCTACAAAGAAGGTGAAGTTATTCAGCACAGCATGATTACCAAATCTATTGAACGGGCACAGAAAAAAGTCGAGGAAAACAACTTCGGCATCCGCAAACGACTGCTCGATTACGACGAAGTGATGAACGTTCAGCGAAATGCCATCTATGCCAAACGCAGACATGCACTTTTCGGAGAACGACTATCTTTGGATATTTCCAATTCTTTTGCCGATTTGTGCGACGAGTTAGTTGGCAGGCATCATAGCACCCACGACTACGAATCCTTCAAATATGAGGTAAGAATCAATTTTACCATTGACCCTCCCTTTGGCAACTCCGAATTCAACTCGCTAAAAGCCGATCAGTTGTCAGATATGCTGTATGAAGCAGTGAGCCTGGCCTATAAACGCAAAACTGCCGAAATTGCAAAAGAAGTCTATCCGGTGATGAGCAATATATTAGACCAAAGAGGCGAACAGATAGATATGGTCTATGTTCCGTTTTCAGATGGTCCTAAGACGCTCAATGTACTGACACCTGTAAAAACCGCGGTTGAAACTAAGGGCAAATCGGTGGTCAAAGAGTTTGAAAAATCTGTTTCGCTTGGATTGATTGACGAAGCATGGATGAGCCATCTAAGACAAATGGACGAACTTAAAAATTCGGTTCAAACAGCAGTCTATGAACAAAAAGACCCCCTGCTCATTTTTAAACGAGAGGCCTATGGGTTGTTCAGCGAAATGGTATCGGAGGTAAATATCAAAATTGCCGACTTTTTGTTTCAAGCCACTATTCCGGTTGCAAATTCGGAAGAAGTACGAGAAGCCCGTTTGCCTAAAGCAACCGATATGAGCAAACTGAAAACCAGCAGAACAGACGAACTTGGAGATGCCGGAAGCGGTGGCGGGCAAAAAAATCAGAATCAAGCTAATTTACAAACCAATTCCGACAACCAAAAACAACAAACTTTTAAACGGCAAACTCCAAAAGTAGGGCCGAATGACCCCTGCCCTTGCGGCAGCGGCAAAAAGTTTAAAAAATGTCATGGAAAACCCGGCAGTGAGATGCTTTGAAAAACGCCTGATCCGCTCATATACCGGGGTGTATAGGCTTTCCACACTATGCCTTTTGCGATGTTTTTGGAGGCTAATATGAGTTTAAGTTTGGTCTTATGGGTTAGTGTGCGAAGTCAAACTAACAATTGTTTGGATCTTCTTATATAGTTGAACCTGATGATTATTGGACAAAAGATAGCAATAAAATAATTCCGTTGCTGCCAAGTATGACACGGCAGCAGCGATACTTGTACCGCTGAAATTCTCTAATCCGGTAAAAGTATCAGAACCACCAAAGTAGCCACTTTTCACTTTTAGTTTTTCACTTTTCACTTACCAAAATCTTCCCACCCGCCACCGTTTGTCCCGAAGCAGGGAGCACCACCCGGTAGTAATAAACTCCCGCCGGCAAGAGTTCTACCTGCACTTGTACTGTTCCTGTGCTACCATATAATGTTTCCTCTGCTACCTGTCTGCCTAAAGCATCGTACAAACGCCAATCCACATCGCCGTAGGGTAAGATGCCGGCAGGTATTTGGTAGCGGATATTGAGATGGGTAGAAGCAGGAACGGGATAGACCATTGCCGAAACCTCCTGATTAGCATTGGAAGGGATGCCGGGCAGCACTTCCACCACCACCGTGCTGTCACAACCTATAAAACTGCATGTATAGCCAAGGCTATCGGTTTTGACCACCCAACTGCTTTGCTGTGAGTAGTTGAAACCGGAAAAAATAAAACCGCCGTCGGAAGTAGAATCTATGTCTTTCAGATACCAATTGTCATTGGGGTTTAGACCCTTAATCGTTCGAGTCCAAAGGGTGTCGCCGGTTGAAGAAAAACGCCATATACATGGGATATCTTTATTAAATTCGGTTTTGTAGCCAAATATACCCATGAAACCACCATCCGGAGTTGGCTGAAGGGGGGCTTCATTCATGCCTCCGACTTCCAAATCATATATTTTACTCCAAATGATATTTCCTGAAGTATCTAAATTAGCTGCGAAAGGTTTCCGAATATTATTTTCTCTAATTGCCGACAATATAAAATAACTGTTGCCGTCTGTTTTTGGAAGGGCCAAACATGCCAAATCTATTTCATTCCCCCCATAGTTTTTTTGCCAAATCATGTTACCCTGTTTGTCTATTTCCATTATAAACATATCAGTATCGGTAATGGGATACTTCATGTATCCGCTTACTATGTAACCGATTTCCGTTTCAAAAACAGAAAAGGCCGAGGCGTGTTGTTGCGGATTATATACCCTGTCCCACTCTTTATTTCCAAATGAATCGGTTTTGAGTACATAAAACCGGTTGGAAGTGGAAAAGCTACGTTGGATGCCGCACATAATATACCCTCCGTCTTGGGTGGGGGTGATTTGGTAAGTCCCTTCTACGGTAGTGCTCGTTCCATGTGTTTTTTTCCAAATTACATCGCCATTTCCGTTGAATTTAATCATGATAATATCTAAGTTGCCGGATATGCCTATTGTATCCTTTGCTCCAACCATAATGAAATGTCCATCATTTGTTCTTTCCAGAATACCGCCTCCGACTATACCGGTAAGTGTATAACCTTCTTCTGCTATCTTAAACCAAATAGTATTGCCTGTCAGGTCTATCTTTCTTATTGCGAGTGCTTCATAGCCATCCAAAGAATTAAATGAAGTGGCCATTATATACCCACCTTCAACAGTCAACACTGCCGGAGACAGTATATTCATCGTATCGGGTTTAAAAATTTTGTTGAAGTAGGTAAATGCTTGTGCAGAAATGCTTTTTACGGGATAAAATCCCATAATAGCAAACACAAACATCAGGGATATTAAGTTTTTCATACCCAAAGTTTTATAATGTAAAGTGGCTGTCTAAAAAGAGTCATTGTTCTTGTTATTCGTCTCGTTAAATAATTCCAAAATTTATTGTATGTAGTGTTTTTGAATTTTTAATTTAAACTGCCCCTTAAACTATTCTCCCTCCGGTACAAGTATCGGAGCTACCTACTCTACTACTACCTTCCCACCCGCCACCGTTTGTCCCGGAAGCAGGGAGCACCACTCGGTAGTAATAAACTCCCGCCGGCAAGAGTTCTACCGATACTTGTACTGCTCCTATGCTACCATATAATGTTTCCACTGCTACCTGCCTGCCGGTCATGTCGTACAAATACCATCCGGCATTGCCCGAAGAAAGGATGCCGGCAGGTATTTGGTAGTGGATATTGAGATGAGTAGAAGTAGGAACGGGATAGACCATTGCCGAAACCTCCTGATTAGCATTGGAAGGGATACCGGGCAGCACTTCTACCACCACCGTGCTGTCGCAACCTATAAAGCTACAGGTATGCCCAAGGCTGTCTGTTTTGACCACCCAACTGCTTTGCTGTGAGTAGTTGAAACCGGAAAAAATAAAACCGCCGTCGGGAGTGGAGTCTATGTCTTTCAGATACCAATTGTCATTGGGGTTTAGACCCGGTATGGTACGTGTCCAAAGCGTATCGCCGGTGGAGGTGAACTTAAAAATTCTTATATCGGTTTTACCAAATTGATTATCAAACCCAAAAATGCAAATTGCACCATCATTTTCAGTTCTGAATATCGGTGCTTCTTGCAAAGCTCTTACTTCCATTTCATACATCTTTTGCCACAAAATGTTTCCTTGTATATCAACGGAGAAAATAAAAGGTTTTTTTATATTGTCATTTTTTATTGAACCTATTGCGAGATATGAGTTACCGTCAGCATTAGAAGATAATAAACATCCGCTGTCACTATCATTGCCACCATAAAATTTCTGCCACATTACATCGCCGAGTTTATCAATTTGAATAATCACCATATCATAGTTTGTGACTGTATTATACATGTATCCGCTTACTATGTAACCGATTTCCGTTTCAAAAACAGAAAAGGCCGAGGCGTGTTGTTGCGGATTATATACCCTGTCCCACTCTTTATTTCCAAATGAATCGGTTTTGAGTACATAAAACCGGTTGGAAGTGGAAAAGCTACGTTGGATGCCGCACATAATATACCCTCCGTCTTGGGTGGGGGTGATTTGGTAAGTCCCTTCTACGGTAGTGCTCGTTCCATGTGTTTTTTCCAAATTACATCGCCATTTCCGTTGAATTTAATCATGATAATATCTAAGTTGCCGGATATGCCTATTGTATCCTTTGCTCCAACCATAATGAAATGTCCATCATTTGTTCTTTCCAGAATACCGCCTCCGACTATACCGGTAAGTGTATAACCTTCTTCTGCTATCTTAAACCAAATAGTATTGCCTGTCAGGTCTATCTTTCTTATTGCGAGTGCTTCATAGCCATCCAAAGAATTAAATGAAGTGGCCATTATATACCCACCTTCAACAGTCAACACTGCCGGAGACAGTATATTCATCGTATCGGGTTTAAAAATTTTGTTGAAGTAGGTAAATGCTTGTGCAGAAATGCTTTTTACGGGATAAAATCCCATAATAGCAAACACAAACATCAGGGATATTAAGTTTTTCATACCCAAAGTTTTATAATGTAAAGTGGCTGTCTAAAAGAGTCATTGTTCTTGTTATTCGTCTCGTTAAATAATTCCAAAATTTATTGTATGTAGTGTTTTTGAATTTTTAATTTAAACTGCCCCTTAAACTATTCTCCCTCCGGTACAAGTATCGGAGCTACCTACTCTACTACTACCTTCCCACCCGCCACCGTTTGTCCCGAAGCAGGGAGCACCACTCGGTAGTAATAAACTCCCGCCGGCAAGAGTTCTACCGATACTTGTACTGCTCCTATGCTACCATATAATGTTTCCACTGCTACCTGCCTGCCGGTCATGTCGTACAAATACCATCCGGCATTGCCCGAAGAAAGGATGCCGGCAGGTATTTGGTAGTGGATATTGAGATGAGTAGAAGTAGGAACGGGATAGACCATTGCCGAAACCTCCTGATTAGCATTGGAAGGGATACCGGGCAGCACTTCTACCACCACCGTGCTGTCACAACCTATAAAACTGCATGTATAGCCAAGGCTATCGGTTTTGACCACCCAACTGCTTTGTTGCGAGTAGTTGAAGCCGGATAGCACCCAACCGCCATCGGGCGTGTGGGCTATGTCTTTTAAGTACCAGCTATCCGTTTGATTGAGATTAGGGATAGTATTTGTCCAAACGGTATCGCCTGTTGCAGTGTAACGCCAAAGCCAGGGTTCTCTGCCGGACTGTGTTTTTTTGCCGTAAAGACATAAAAAGCCGCCATCCGGAGAAATCTGTAGAGGGGCTTCCTGCAAAGCAGTAACTTCAACATCATATAAACGGCTCCAAAGGATATTGCCTGTGCTGTCAATCAGCGCAACATAAGGTTTAGGAATATTGTTTTGTCTGACGGCACTTGCCAAGAAATAGGTATCATTATTGTTTGCAGGCATAATAATACAGGCATTATCTCCTTCATCTTCTCCATAATTCTTTTCCCAAAGTAAATTCCCCTGCATATCTATCCCTATCAGTAACATATCGTAACTTGTTTGCGGGTATAGTTTAGCCCCGCTTACAATATAGCCAAAACCGGTTTCAAATACTGAAAAAGCAGCACCGTGCTGAGTTGGGAAATATACCTTGTCCCACTCTTTATTTCCAAATGAATCGGTTTTGAGAATGTAGAAACGGCCGGAGGAGGAAAAACCGCGCCGAATGCCGCACATAATATACCCTCCGTCTTGGGTGGGGGTGATTTGGTAAATCCCTTCTACGGTAGTGCTCGTTCCATGTGTTTTTTTCCAAATTACATCGCCATTTCCGTTGAATTTAATCATGATAATATCTAAGTTGCCGGATATGCCTATTGTATCCTTTGCTCCAACCATAATGAAATGTCCATCATTTGTTCTTTCCAGAATACCGCCTCCGACTATACCGGTAAGTGTATAACCTTCTTCTACTATCTTAAACCAAATAGTATTGCCTGTCAGGTCTATCTTTCTTATTGCGAGTGCTTCATAGCCATCCAAAGAATTAAATGAAGTGGCCATTATATACCCACCTTCAACAGTCAACACTGCCGGAGACAGTATATTCATCGTATCGGGCTTAAAAGTTTTATTAAAATAAGTGAATGTCTGTGCCGTGAGAGGAAAATAAAAGCAGAGCAAGACAGCAATAAAGAGGTATTGTATAGTCTTCATATCTATGCCATTTAAAAATAACATACACTTTTTATTGCTTGGAATAACAACAAAAGTGTATGATACTTTACGAATTAAAGGAATTACCGGGCAACGACGAGTTTGCCGGTAAGCGTTTTACCGCTTTGGGCGATGAGTTGGCAGATATATAAGCCGTTACCTAAATTTTGGGTATTGATGGATACAGGCTTAAAAGTAGAGTGGCCATTTAGCGGCAGCGTTTGCAAAAGCTTGCCGGTAAGGCTATATACATTCAGGCTGCTTATTTTTTCCCAATTGTTGGTGAGTAACGAAACAAACACTTCGTTTTGGGCAGGATTGGGCACTATCTGCAAAGCATCTTTTGTAACTATGTTCGCTGTCAAGGTTGTTTTAAAATCGGCAGGGGTTCGGTGATATTGGCTGTTCTGCTTCGTAGCGGTAGCGGCTTGTGCAAATAAGGAAATACGGCTGTTCGGGTTGTCGTTGGCAGCCATATTCTGTATTTGCATGGCAGCGGGGCTTAACGCTTTGCCCTCATAAGGCATGAGGTCAGTATTGTTCCAGAGTTCATACAGATAGGCGGAAAAAAAGTCGTAAAAGTCGGCATCTTCGGGTGTTTGCAGGGGCAGAGTTTGCAGCAGGCTGTCGGCCAAGGCCAATTTGCGCTCGTCGGTATAGGTGGCAATCAGTATTTTTAAGCCCTCGGTGTCGTTGCGGGCTTGGGTTTCGGCTTTGGCTTCGGTCAGCATATTATTTTGAAGGTAGGCGCGCATCAATTCGGTATAAAACCGCTCGTATTCATACCCGGAAGTGCTTTGCTCCATGCGTTCCTGCAAAAACTCGATGCGCTCTTCCATTTCCCATCCTTCAAAGACAAAACTTTCGCAGTCATTTTCGTCAAAATTACAAATATCTGTTCCCACATTTGCGCTTACCTCAGTTGGTTCGTGACCGGGAAGATAGGTTACCTCTAATGTTTCGGTGGCATTGTCGTATAAAATGTGGTTAGTACCGCTCGGTGCGGCGGCAATATTATGCCAATTGTTAACAGTAGGATTTAGAGTTAGGTCAGCAGGGTCGCATCCTCCTTGGTCTTGAAAATCGGGGCTGCCGTAGATTCGGATATCGAAGTCGCTGAGGGCGGTGAAGTTGTTGCAGTCTATGAGTACATTGGGGTTGATGGTACCTTCGGTTTGGGTGGCGGCGCGAAAGCGTTGTGTGCCGGTCTGCATGGGGTCGTCCGCTTCAAAAGTGTTGTTAATCACCAAGGCACCCGCAATGCCGGAATTTCTGACCGCTATTCCGAAAGGTTTTTCGTAAGTAATGCCGGGCGGAACGCTGACGGTTACCGTATTGTTGTCCGCCACAATGCCCCTTGTTCCGATGGCATAGACCGCATAGCTGTCTTTGTCCAATTTCGTAAAGTCGTTGTGTGAAATCACTGATACCGTATTGCCGTTGAGTGTGATGCCTTTTGTTACCCTTTCAAAAAGGTTTCCGGTTACGAACAAACCGCTTTGGAGAGAGCCGGTGGCGTAAGCGTCAATCCCTTTGTAGAGATCGCCGAAAACCGTCGGCGTTCCCGAAAGGGAAGGGACTACCCAACCGCCATACCGGTTGCTGATAATGCCCGAGCCGCGTTCTTCGGCAAAGAAGCCCGAAGGGTCGGTGTTTTGAAAAATGCAACCCGACACGACAAAGGGTCGGATGGTATAAATGCCTGCATACCCGATACCGGGCAGCCGGTGGGTGCCGGGGAAAGGAGCGTTGAAGTTGAAAGTACAATTTTTAAACCTAGCCAAGAGATTATCACCGGCATATTGAGAGAGCAAATATACTCCGACCGAGTTGTTGTTAAAGTTTGTGTCTTCAATAAAAAGCGCACCACCCCCGTAGGTGTTGTTGTCGCCGGAACCTCCGAATTCTATGAAATCGCCTACCTGTATGCCTGTTCTGGCGTTTTCGATGGTTACGTTGCTTTGTAACCGGGCAATGCCGTGGTGCTCAAAAACCATTCCGGAGGTATATTCCGAAGAAGGGATGGGTTCGTTGGCATCGCCTTCCAGTAAAATACCGTTCCAAATAGAATTATTGCAAATATTTCCTTTTAAAATTGAATTGTCGTCTATAAGTAATACCCCGCCTTTTTGTACAACAATGCCAGAACTTAGATCTTCAAAATAAACAGATGCTTCTCTTATATGTAAAGTAGCACCCGACGGCACCGTAATTTTGCCTAAAATGTTAATTTGATGAGTCCAGTTTGTTGTTCCGGCAGGCAGGATTTGTTCGGCAAACCAGTTTTTTATCAAAGACGTGTTTACTTCACTATTAGGCAAAACATAGTTTTGAACAACTGTGGCATTGTTAATATATTCTTTCATTCTGAAACTTTGACCGTTAGTAAACGATTCAGCACAGGTAGGTCCTACATAGGACATAATATTATCAATCAATGGATCATAACCGGGTGGTATTACTTCAAGGCAGCCTAAAAGGGTAATCAGTTCACAAGTCTCGTCGTCAATTGTTCCATCACTTAATCCAGGGTCTGCCGATGTATCGGTTACAAAATCGCCACATTCGCAGGGATTTTCAGGATCTGTCTCAGGAGTTATTGTTTCTACACATCCACTTTCTCCACATAGCCCGTGAAAAGTATGAAATAATCCAAGACAATGACCTGTTTCGTGGGCTAATATAGAAGATGTAAAAACATTAATAAACTCTTCTGAAATCAGATTGCCATTTATATCATAAGTGGTACTTCGCCAAATACCTTTTACTAAAAGCCCATTTCCGGGTATCCCGCTTGAAAATCCAAATCCACCTCCAAATTCATTAGGTGTTCCTTTGGGATAAACGAAAATTGTTAGTGCCTCTTCATCAAACAAATCTGAAAAATTTGGGTAGGGGCAAGACGATAATCCATCAACACAATATACTGCTGATTGATTGCTCTGATTGTACAAATCATCATCATCAATATATTTCAGGCATTTCAACCTGAAATATATGTTGTGAGTTTCAAAAGGAGTCTGCAATAAATCCAGCGCTTCATATACCTCAGATAAAGTTCTGTCATAACTTCCATCTGACCTCCGAATTACATTGACCACTATGCTTAAATAGTAAGGTTTGTTGTCAGATTCATTACAATTCGTACTATTGCCCGACATCCATTGCCCATTTGGATAGTCGCTGCTTGTATAACACATTTCTTCTTGTGCCATCATTTGCTTAGATGTTGCAAAAATTACGAGTAACAGCATACTAAGTTGAATAACAAGCGTTAATACATAATGGGGGGGGGGGTAATGTGTTGTTTCATCATAGAAGGAGTTTAAGTACCGGCAAAATTGCTTAAACAAACATAGCAATTTTCTTTAAAAGTATCATCTTTCTAAAAAAATATTTTCAAAGGTTATTATGCAATCCTGTTACATCATTATAGAATTAAGCAACAAAAAAGCCTGCAACATAGAGTTGCTGATTTTGGGTTTTTTATTTTACAACCCATGAAAATGTTCTATTAAATGAAAAGTGGACAGTGAAAAATTACTAAAAACCAGCTCTAAAACGGACTTCTATATCGGGATAGGCACTATAACACAATGTATTCAACCACTTGGCGGTAGTGCTATTCGAGATGTTGATTACCACTCTATTTCATACGGTCTTGTTCATTTTAAATCGCTTTGTGAATTTTTTCAGACTCAACCTCAAAGTAAGTTAATATGAATAGCTGTTGGTGAAACCTACGGAAAAAACAACCCAATCCGGAATTTTACTTAAATTTCATTAACCGTCTATGCGTTTATGCTATATCATCAGTGTTTTTCTAACTTTGCAACGGGTAACACCAATTAGTTTTCAGTTGCTGAATTGTAGGGAAAGCATTGTAATTGTTTAGCCTTAAAACAGCATAGTTATATTCCGACCGGATGAAATATTGGCAGAAATGAATGTAGAAACATTTGACCATAACCTTGCAGGCAAAATAGACCATACTCTGCTGAGACCCGATGCAAAGACGACAGACATCGAAAAACTTTGCAACGAAGCCCTGAGCTATTCCTTTGCGGCAGTATGCGTCCCTCCATATTATATTCATCATGTTGCAAAACAGTTAAGTGGTTCAACCGTGAAGGTGGCAACCGTCATTGGGTTTCCATTGGGCTATCAACTGACCTACACCAAACTTCACGAAATTGAGCGGGCAACAGCCCTTGGTGCGGTCGAAATGGATATGGTGATCAACCTTTGTGCTCTGAAAAATGCCGACTGGGGGTATGTTGCCAATGAAATTCATGCTGCTGCCGAACTGACCCATCAACAACCGGGCAACCTGCTGAAAGTCATTATAGAATCTGCCCTGCTGTCAGATGAGGAAATAGTCAAAGTATGCCGTATTTGTGCAGATGCAAATGCCGATTATGTCAAAACCTCAACCGGTTTTAACGGCGGAGGTGCTAAAGTTGAAGCGGTCAGGCTGATGCGTAACACCCTTCCAGCCAATGTATTTATAAAAGCATCGGGTGGAATTCGGACCAAGCAGGAAGCCCTGACAATGATAAAAGCAGGTGCCGACCGGCTCGGATGTTCAGCAAGTGTGCAAATTGTTTTGTAGCTTGCCGTGGATTTCATTCGAATAGACCAACCCAACAAAGTTTACAAGATGAAGAACAAAGCGTTTTACCTGATATTAACCCTGCTGTTTTCCCCGCTCCTCTTTGCGCAGCAAACCTATTATACCTCCCCCGGCATTATCAGCATCCTCCCAAATCATCAGGTCAATATGCTGATAGAAGCCCATAAAAACGCCAATGCCAAAAAACATACAACACAAGGGTTCAGGGTGCAGATTATACAAGACAGCAGCCGTGAGGCTGTCCGGCAACAAAAGGCTGCCTTGCTCAAAAAATTTCCACAGTTAAGAGCTTATGAAGTCTATGATCAGCCTTTTTTCAAACTTCGGGTGGGGGATTACCTGCACCGGTTTGAAGCCTTCAAAGTGATGCACGACCTTAAAAGTACTTTCCCTGCCTCATTTATCGTACAAGATAAAGTTAACATCTCCGAACTTTAGCCCGAATCGCTGCAATGCAATTCAGTTTCCTGTCAATAGTTTAAATACCCGTTTGCTTCATGCAGTTAAAAGAAAAAATCAAGTTACTATCCGCCGAATTTCACTCCGAAATCATCGCCGTCAGGCGGCATCTGCACGCAAATCCGGAGCTTTCTTTTAAGGAGTATAAAACCGCTGCCTTTGTTCAGCAAAAAATGGAAGAACTTGGGCTGCCTTATACTGCAGGCATTGCCGGAACCGGTGTGGTGGCATATATCGAAGGTAAAAACCCAGGTAGCAAAGCCTTTGCACTTCGGGCAGATATGGATGCATTGCCCATTACAGAAGCCAATGATGTTCCCTATAAATCAACTGTCAATGGGGTGATGCACGCCTGCGGACATGATGCACATACGGCAAGCCTGATCGGTGCAGCCAAAATATTAAGCAGGTTATCCACCGAGTTTGAAGGTACGGTAAAACTCATCTTCCAACCTGCCGAAGAACGCTCGCCGGGCGGAGCTTCGCTTATGATTAAAGATGGCGTTCTGGAAAACCCCAAACCCAAAGGCATCATCGGGCAGCATGTTTTCTCCATGCTCCCGGCAGGAACTGTGGGTTTCAGAAGCGGCATGATGATGGCCTCGGCAGACGAAATTGATTTGTCGGTTCGAGGCATTGGCGGACACGGAGCCGTTCCTCAACTGACGGTTGACCCTATCGTTATCAGTGCTCAAATCATCAGCGCTTTACAACATTTGGTCAGCAGAATGAACGACCCGACAATACCCTGTGTCCTGACATTCGGTAAAATCCAATCGGTGGGAGGTGCCTACAACATCATCCCCGAAGAAGTAAAAATACAAGGCACTCTGCGCACCATGAACGAAACCTGGCGCAAAGAAGCCCATTTAAAAATCAGGCAAATAGCCTGTGGAATTGCAGAAGCGATGGGCGGCTCTTGTGAGGTTTTGATAGATGTGGGATACCCTTTTTTAATCAACGACGAAGAATTGACTGCAAAGTGCAAACAAGCTGCCACCGAATACCTGGGAGCAGAAAATGTGTATGATATACCAATGCGAATGACCGCCGAAGATTTTGCTTACTATTCTCAGGTAACCAAGGGTTGTTTTTACCGCCTCGGAACTGGTAACCTCGCACGAGGAATCACTTCCAATGTTCATACCCCTACTTTCGACATTGACGAAGATGCCCTGCTCACCGGTATGGGCCTGATGGCATGGTTAGCAACACAGGAACTTAGGCCTGTCTAATACCATTTTACTTTCTAAAAGAACCCACCCCTAACCCCTCCGAGGAGGGGAATTTAAAGACTTTTGCCAGAAATTGATGGTTCAAAATTAAATCATAGTTGGTATAATCTGTCCGAAAACAAGCATTTAACCCGAAGTCCGTTTTTTCTTGTTCGTATTTATACAGGTCAGCATGTATCCTGAAATGCCTGAACAGAAAGCCTAACTCCTTATAATACCACTTTACTTTCTAAAAGAACTCACTCTTAACCCCTCCGAGTAGGATAATTTAAAGACTTTTGCCAGAAATTGATGGCTCAAAATTAAATCATAGTTGGTATAAGTGCATCTAATGGGATAGATAATTCTTGCTGTCAATATTATCGCTGTCCGATGTTTTTTGAGAAGTCAATTTTTAACAACATGAAATCATTGCGCTCATTGAAGGCGGGCAACACGATAATATCGGGGGCAACCTGTTTTCCGTACCGGGGGGCAATCATTACGTTATAATCTTTTGACCTCAGCAGGCTGGAAACCGTATATTGTCCGTCGCTATCGAGAATAAAGTTGTTTAGGTTGGTGGTGCTCGAAATGTCTTCGTTAAAAATAATGTTCAACTGGCTTCGGTTATTTACCAAAGCAAATGAAGAATAATAGCCTCCGTCATCGTCTGATGATTGTCTTTTCTGCACAACATTTCCCCAATACATCGTGCCATCCGGATTGATGGAAAGCAGCAACACATCGTTGTAATAATAGCTTGTACCAAGTTGACGGGCATAAAAATTATCAAAAGTTGAGCGGGGCATATTTTGCTGTACGGTATAAAAAAGTTCTCCAATGAGCAATGCCCCCCCGTCTTGTCGGGTAATCAGTTTTCGGATGCGAAGGTTGCTGATTTGGTCGCGGCTTCGTACTAATGTGTTTCTGCTGACGCGTCTGATGATTTCTGAATTAAAGGGCGCAAAGGTTTGCTCACTGACGATGCCGGCAGTCAGGTCAATAAAAAGGTAAAAATAGCCGCTGATATCGTTCGATTGTTTTTCGGTATAAAAACCGGCAGCCACAATACGGTTGTTGCGGTCATCCACCTCAAACTTAATGTCGCTCAGTAAATACTGTACATTTTCTATCTGGACAATGCTTAGTTTGTTAGTGGCAAAATTGTAACGCAGCAGCTTAAAATTGTCGTACAAAGAGTTGTTGTTGCTGATGACTCGTTTGACCTGAGCGTCCAATAAAAAAATTTCCCCCTCGTTGCTCAAAAAATTATCTTCGTTAATCAGTTTGTTGGTAATAGGGATGTTTTTTCGCCCTAAAATGTCGAGGTTTTTATTGAGAACAACACAATTGACACTGCTGATACCATTAAAGTCATTGGTCATTCGTTGCAGACAGATGAAGGATTTATTTTTGGAAACTGAAATCTGATAACTATATCCATAAGAGCCAAAATTTCGCTGAATGGTATCTACCACCACTTCCGGCATCAATTGGTGCAAATCGTCGCTGACCTTTCTGGCATATACATAAGTAATTTGTTTTTGTTTGAGGGTATAAAAAATCAGCAATTCGTTTTTGTAAGGAACAATGCCGATGACCTTTGACTTTTTGTCGGGCAAAAAAAGTTCCTTGTTCCATTTCAGGCTGAGGTTTTCCATATCATAGGCCTCTATCGCATGATAGCGCTCCCCCCATTTATGCAACAACAGCCCTGCATCGGTATGTCCCAACACTTCGTAATCGCTGATTTTTCCCGCTATTTTCTGAGGTCGGGAAAAAGAGGTTTCCTGCCCATAAAAAACAGGGGTTGTCAGCAACAAAAGCAGGACGTATAGTATTGATTTTTTGTAGTATGGCATAGAAATAAAATAACCTGAAAACGATACACAATGTTCATCAATCTGTAGGAGGTAAAATGTCGTTACAAGTGCATTTTAGCCGAGACAGATGATAGAATTTGTCCGGTAAATTTATTAATAAAAACTGTTTACCGGAATGGTGTGCTTAGATTTCAAATAATACCACTTCACAATCTAAAAGAACCCACCCCTAACCCTCCGAGGAGGGGAATTTAAAGACGTTTGTCAGTATTTGATGATTCAAAATTAAATCATAGTTGGTATAAGGTTTGTTTTTGTTTGTTTGTTAATAAAAACTGAACTGCCCCGCCTTTTATTACAAAGACGGGGCAGTGAAGCTATCATTAAAGGGTAATCCTGTTTATGTTATTATCCGTATGTGGCAAATTGTTTTACAATATCGCGAACCGTGATAATACCTTTGATTTTTCCGTTTTCGTCAACAACCGGAAGCGACTGAATGCCTTTATTGATAAATATCTCTGACGCATGACCGATTGTTTCGTCTTCGGTGATGGTTACGGGATCGGAGGTCATAATATCAGCAAGTTTAAACTTAGCATTAACTTCTGCTTCGCTGACCGTTGAGGATTTGGCAACTTCTGCGTTATAAGTTCTCAGCACATCATAGGAACTGATAATACCCACTACTTTATCACTTTCATCAACAATAGGAAGATGATGAAGATTGAACTCTAAAAACAATTGACATGCCTGAGAAAACGTATGTGCAGCAGTTGCCACAATTACATGATGACTCATCACCTCTGAAATTTTGACGCTTTTTTGCATAACCTATGAATTGGATTTTGGTTTTGAAATATTCTTTTTGATAGGACAAAGTTACTGCTTTTGCAATAGTCAAAGATGATTTGCCGCAGTTTTGCAGATGATTTTTGTCATTATACGCCTTTGCCGGTAAAACTTTCCACTTTGAAAGGGAGGTAAAAAGGTTATTCTGCTACCTTATTCAAAAGAACTTCTACCTTGTCTCCCACGTTTTACATCCCCTATGTTTCCGGTGGGAAACTGCCTCCGATTAAGAGGAACAAATGTGCCTTTTATCATTATTGAATGAAGCTAAAAGGTAGATAGAAGCGATACTTTTATCGCTTAAACCATTCCCTCTCTCCGATACAAGTATCGGAACTACCTGATGCGCTACTTAAACCCTAAAAAACCTACCTCTTCACCAATTTTACCCTTGCTTGCGCGGTTTGGTTGTTAAGCTGCAAAATGTAAACTCCGACAGGTAAATGTTCTATGTTCAGACTATAGTTTTCGGGTAGATAGGGTATTGTTTCCACCAATACCCGCTGACCCATTATGTTGACAAGGGTGATGGTACAATGGTCGGTTTGCAGGGTGCTGGGGAGTTTCCATTCTATGTAAATTAAGCCGTCTGTCGGGTTGGGATAGATGTTCGGGACGGGAACTAGTTTCGGCAAAGTTGTCGGAATACCGATAATCACTTCTTCCACAATCTGCACCTGATCTTCTCCCGAACCGAGCGCAAACGTATTGAGCGTGCCATCAACGGCTACGACATTGCCTATAGTCATGGCCGCAAAACTGCCAATTGGGGCATCGGGTTTTACCTGTATGCGTAAGGTGCAGATAACCCCGTATCCGCTGAACGGAAACAGCCCGTTTCGGGTAAATACCATGCTGACGATGCCGTTTCCGGTATCAATGCCGGCGTTGGTGAAATAATCAGAGCCTATGTTTCCCAACGGCGAACCACTGTAATCCAATGTAAGGGTGCTTATGTCTAATTTTGAAGCGTCTATGGCTATATCAAAACTGAAGCCCTGCACATTTTCAACCCCCTCTTCCATGCTGCCCAACCACAAGGGGACTTGGATAACGTCGCCTTGATTGGCGGTTTCGGGCATATCGGGAAATATGCCGGGCATCAAGCCGTCGGCAACCACATCACCAGATAATCGAGCATGGGTAAAGCCCTGATTGATGATAGTGGCGCTGATATCGGTATTGTCTATCCATCCATTGCCGCTTGCATCAATGTATCGGGCACTTATTTCCTCCCCGTTAAAAATAATGGGCGATTGCAGCCATTCTTCCCCCAACTGATAGGGCTGCCAAGTGATTCCCTGTACATTTCGGGACGGGCCCTGCATATTAAAACAGGTACCGGTCAAAATATAATCCAACGAATTTACTATGCCGTTGTTGTCAGCATCGCCCGGCCAACAAAAATCACCCGCGACAATCTCCCCTTCGGCAGGGGCACAACTGTTCAGCCCTATAATCTGACTGGCATCGGTAATGGCTTCGGTGGCTGCAAAATCAAACGTTACAGTTTGGTTTTCGTCGGGTTGAGGGGCAACCACAAAGGTCAGCGTAAACAGCAAGCCCGTTCCGTTGGCGGCAGTTGTGCTGGTAACGCCCGTCTGTATCTGACCAGTCGTTGGATTGTCAAGGAAAATTCCCGGAACCGGACTGCTGAAAAAAGTGCCGATTCCGTAGCCCACATAATTGAGATAGGCGGTATTGTATTGCAAAACGGGGTTAATGGCTTTGACCGGAGTAGTCAAATCGTTCACCCACACTTCTACCTGAAACTGCTCGCCGGGGCTTATTATGGACGGCCCTACAATACATAAATCGCCATCCGAAAACTCAGAATTGACCTGAATATAATTGCCGGCACAGTATTGGTCTGTTCCCGAAAATCCGGTTGCGGTCAGGCAGATGCTGTAAAAACCGGGTGACGAAAAGGTAAACTGCGGGTTAATTGCCGATGAAGAGCCTATTGGCTGTCCGACACTGTTGTAAATAGTCCAGCTATAAGCATTGGCACCGGTTGACTGATTGATGAACGAAACGGTTAGCGGGGCTGCCCCCGAAACGGGTATTGCCGTGAAATAAGCTACCACAGGCGCTACGCCGGGTTGAACGATGATATAGTTCGGCCGCGTTTCCAGAACAGGCGAACTGTCTGTTACCCGCGAAAGACTGACTGTATAAATGCCCGGAGCGGTATAGGTGTGCTGTGGGTTGGCAACAGAGGAACTGTTGCCATCGCCGAACTGCCAGTAAAACATAGTACTGCCGGTACTGTTGTGGTTAAACTGTACGGTCAGCGGGGCTATTCCGCTAGTGGGAGTTCCGTTAAACAAGGGTTCCGATGCTCCCGCATTGACGGTTATGGTTTGGGAATAATGCCCGGAACAACCCATGCTGCTGTATGCATACAGCTCAACCAAATAGGTGCCGGGCAGGGTAAAGGTATGGTTCAGGTCTTCGGCGCTGCCAACCACCGCGCCGTTGATGCGCCATTGATAGGTTACAGCACCCGTAGTGCCGTTGTTGAAAAAGACGGAGCCGCCCGTGTTGATAGTTGTTGCCGAAGGTGCAAAAACAGTGTTGGGAACAGGGTGAACAGTAACTACAACACTATTGGAAACGGCGGTACAGTTATTGGAAGTTGTAACGGTTACGTTGTAAACGCCCGATTGTGTAACGGTTATGGTATTAGAACTTTGCCCGCTGCTCCAACCGATATTCGGATAGCTTCCGGACAGACTGAGCTGCACACTGCCCCCCTGACAAAACGTTGTACTGCCCAAAGCCTGAACTACGGGACTGACGGGCGGCAGTATGGTAATGGTTTGGGATGAAGCAGCCGGACATCCGGCAGGTACGCTGCTGCTCAGGGTAAACATTACCGTATAAACGCCTGCATCTTTATCGGGCGAAGCGTTGAAATAACGACCTGAAGAAACGGTTGCGGGATTGCTGCCCGGCGGGGCTTGCGTGATTGTCCAAACTCCTGTTTCAGAAGTTATTTTAAGGGTGTTTAGGTCAAACGCGCTGCTGTTGTAACAAAGAGGGTTGGACGGAGCAAAGGTTTCAACGCTCGGACAGGCGGTGCAAACTGCTGTTGCGATGCCTCCGGCAGAACAGGCGGGCGCTCCGCCTTCTGCTAGAGGAGTACCCGGCACGTAAGCCCTCCAAAAAATTGTTTGTCCGTTGTAGGAAGTGGCGGGGGGAGCGGCCTCCCAACTGCCGAAACCCCAGTCGTATTCTATGAACAGGCTGCCTCCGCCCGTGCAGTTGGGCAATACTTGTAAACTACAGCCTCCGGCAGGAGCCACCACCGCCGAAGAGGGAAAGGGGTAAACCTGCAAAGTCAGGGTTCCGGCCGCTATGGGCGCTGCACCCGGGTTGGAACACAAGATACCGGCATAGAGGGTAACGTTTTGCGCTATGCACTCGTTGCCGGTATGTACAGCGGTATAGCCGGCAGCCAAAGGATTGGTAAGCGCGGGGTTGGAGTACCATTTAATTCCATCGAACTTGCCGTAGGTGTCGCTGTATTGCAACAGGGTATTGGCAACAGCAAAGTTGGGAACAGCGCCCTCGCATAGGGACTCCGTGGCGGTAATGGCAGCGGTAACGATAGGGCAGGTGGGGCAACCCGCTATAATGCAGTTATTGACGCTGCAATCGGGGTTGCCGTCGCCATCATTGTCGGGAGTGCCGGCAACGTAGGCTCGGTAACAGCTTATATCGTCGTTCAATACCGCGCCACCTGCACCCGAACCCGGCGGAGGAGTGCTGCTCCATACCCCATCGTGCAGATATTCGAGTACCACGCTGCCCGAAGTGCAGTTGTTTTGAGCAGCCAAAGAGCAGCCGCCAACCTGAACAATGTCTTGAGGGGCGGTATAGATTTGCAAAGTCAGAGAGCCGGCGGGTATTGGCACTTGGGTAGTATCCTGACAAATCAGGGCAGCATAAAGGGTGGTGGTTTGCGGCAAACAGGTATTGCTCAATGAATGATTGGCGGTATAGGCAGCGGGGTTAATCTGCACGGTCAACCCCGGATTGCTGTACCAATGTATGGCCTCTAATTGGTTGTATTCATCGGTATAGCCTATTGCAGCGGCGGCACTGCCAAAATCGGGAATATTGCCTTCGCAAATGGCTTGGGTAGCGGCAAGAGGTGCGGTTATGGTAGGGCAGGGGCAGGTGGAAGGGGTTTCGGATAGGACAGATAAACCGGCACTTGTTCCAATCCATTTATTCCCATCTGCATCTATAGCTAAAGCTTGAACATAATCATTAAGCAAACCCGAATTTGAAGCGTTGTAAGTTATCCAATTTGTTCCATCAAATCTCGTCAACCCTCCAAATGTTCCTATCCATTTATTCCCGCTCGCATCTATGTTTATTGCAGTAACTTTGTTACTTGGCAACCCTGAATTTGAAGTGTTGTAAGTTATCCAATTTGTTCCATCAAATCTCGCTAACCCTCCATCAGTTCCAATCCATTTATCCCCGCTCGTATCTATGGTTATTGCATTAACATAGTTATTTGGTAACCCTGAATTTAAAGTGTAGTAAGATGTCCAGTTTGTCCCGTCAAATCTTGCCAAACCAAAATTAGTACCAATCCATTTATTCCCGTCTGCATCTATAGCTAAGTCTTCATTAATACCTAGAGACAATCCAGAAGCAGAAGCATCATAAGTTGTCCATGTTGTACCATCAAACTTTTTTAACCCTTCATTATCATAACCAAGTCCGACTATATTACATGGATTAATCCATACATTTCCAGTACCATCAATTGCAATTGATCTGAAAACACCGTTGTTATAATATTCTGTCCATACAGTGCCATCAAATTTAAATAAGCTTCCATTCAAACTTCCACCTCCAAACCCTACTCCATAAATTTGTATTCCAACCCAAATATTCTCAAGTTCATCTGTAGCAATAGCAGCAATAAAAACATCAGTATCGTCAGGGAACTCCGAATCAAAATTAATATAAGTTATCCAGTTTGTTCCATCAAATCTCGATAACCATCCACCAGTTCCAATCCATTTATGTCCAGTTGCATCTATAACTATAGCATTAATGTTATCAGAAGGCAATCCCGAATTATAATTTGTCCAAACTTCCCCACCCCCACAAGGATTACTGCTCACTGTTACACTTTGGCAGGAATAATTGTTTCCGCAGGCATTGCTGACCGTCAGGCAGACATTATAGTTTCCGGCAGTGTTGTATGTATGTGTCGTGCTTTGCCCCGTTCCGGTATTGCCGTCTCCGTAGTTCCACGAATAAGATGCGTTGAGGGGGACGGCTGTAAAGTTTGCCTGTAGTTCAGAAGTATAGAAGCTGAAGGAAGGCGGGCTAAGAGGCGCAATCACCGTAATGCTTTTGGTGGTGGTATAAACGCAGGAAGCTGCCGTGCTGTATGTGTAGGTAACAATATACGTACCTGCCCCGGCAAGGTTGGGATAGAAGGTATTGCCCGACATTCCGCTGCCTGTAAATGCCCCTCCGGAGGGCGAGCCGGTCAGTGGTATGGCCGCCCCGTTTGTGCAGGCTGTAGCAGGCAATCCGTTGATTACCGGCGTGATAGCTGCACACGGACTTGCGCTGCAAGATACGGCAGACGATGCTGCACTGTTTTGGCAGGTATAAGCCCCCAAGGCCATCACCGCGCAGGTGGCGATTGTTCCCGGTGTCAGTCCGCTAAGGGTATGGTTCAGCAATCCCGTGGAAGACTGCCAAGCACCCCCGTTAATGCTCACCATATAGCCCGTTGCCCCGCCGACGCTGTTCCATCCGAAGACAATGCTGTTGGGCGTTTCGGAAGAACATGTCGGGATAGGGGCGGACAGCACGCTCAAAGTAGTCAGGACAATGCCGTTGGAAAAAGCGGAAACGCAGGCAGGTAGGGTAGAAGAAATCAAATAGGCGGTATAAGTTCCCGCCTGCGTTGCAGGATAAGTTTCGCCGGTTGCGCCGCCAATATCCACCCCGTTTCGTCGCCACTGAATATAAAATCCCGTCGGTGCAGCGCTTGTTACATTCAAATTGACGGAAGAAGGGCTGCCCGTTCCCGAAGGGCAAAGTTGCGTTCCGCCCGTAGAATTAATAGCTGGTGCGGTGGGAACGGCGCAGGGCGGTTCGGCCAAGATTTCAATATTGTGGGCGGCACTTGCATTGAAATTGCAAACCAAGGCGTTCAGTATCGCGCGGTCGTTAATGTTGGCGGCATTGTATTTTTGTACTACTGCCACCACGTACATATTGGCGGCGTTATAGGTTGAAGGAATGGTATAGGTATAAGTGGTAGAAAATTCCTGATCGGCTTCAATGCTGCCCGGTATCACTCCGGCAGTACCCCAAGACCCGCCCGTAATTTTACGAACCACATGTCTGTGGTCGTAGCCGGTTATCGGGTTAGGGTAAGAATAATAAGGGTGGGTAGGTCCGCCATACGCACTGCTTTGGTAGCTGTAATAGTTGCTTTGATTGTAAGAAGAACCTCCGGTAACATGGTCTTCCACTATAAAGCAATTAAGACGGTATTCTCCGTTAAGTGGCGCGGTGAAATGTGCCGTGGCATTTATGGTCAGCAACCGGGTAGTATTGTTGTAAGTCGTGTTGGTTTCTATAGCAACGGGGGATTGAACGCTCAAACGATTTATCACTCTGTTTTGCCACTCTACCCGATTTGTTCCTATTTCAGATGTTCCCGGAAATAAAAACCTGTCTATCAATCCGGAAGGATAGCTGAAAATATAGGCATCATTTATGCCATTATAATCAGCCGTAGTCATCACATCGTTATGAGCCGATAACCATATTGCATTTGGATAGGCGTTTACGATGTTTTCGGCCTTCAAAGCCCCGTCCGGACAAAATCCGCACCAAGCTCCCGTAAATTCCTCCAACAACACTTTCTTTTCAGGCAGTTTCAACATTCCCGAACATTGTTTGGTCAGGATATTGTTGGTGTTGTTTTGGTCAGTTCCTCCGTTTGGGGAAGAAAGGGTTACTTCCACGTTGTAAAACACGGGCATATTTACCATAAAAGTTCCGCTTGTGGTGAAGTTAAAGGTAGCTCCCGATGCTAACCCCATTCCCGAAAGTGTTTGCTGCGTAATGGACCCTTCGTTTACCCTCCATGAAAGCGTTACAGAGTTTATGGTCTGAATGCCGTTGTTGCGGATAGTCCCGGTTAAGGAATAGTTGCCCGGGGTGAGCAGGTCAGGCAGGGTGATGCTGTTTACGGCGACATCCAAATTATAGGTTTGCGCCGATAAAAAATTGTCGTAAGCAGAGCCGAAAAACAGGAAGAACAACACTGATAAAATGGTAAAATTCCGTTTCATACGCAAAAAGATATTTGGCAATGAATAGGTGAAAAGTGATAAGAAAACAAAGATACAATTAAAAAAGCATAAACTTGCTCAATCAAACGTTATAAAATTACACAGAGAACCACAGAGAAGATAAAAAACCTCTGTGCAATACTGACATGATTTAATTTTGAACCATCAAATAATGGTACAAATTCTACCTACCTGAAACATACCAGGCGAATCCCCTTAAAATACGGTGCACGCCTTAAGGTTTGTTTTATGGAAGTTCCGGGTGGGTATCAAAAGAAAGGGTGGTGAATTCTTAGTAGCGGTATATCTTATCGACAGATTATCATGGTAACAAAACCTCTCCTCTTTCCCGGTTTAACCCTCACAAAATAGCACTTCTGCCTGAAAAAACACTGCTACTGCTTTGTTGGGGCAAACATACGAGGTAATAAGGTTGCTGTGCCGAAACGACTGATTCCAAAAAAGCCTGAACCCCGAAAGTCGAAAACGGTATTCATTGGAATTTTCGCGATTTTTACATGTCAGGATTGATTGAAGACTATGCCTTATGGCCTACAACTAAAACCGCTATTCGAAAACTTCTACAAGATTAACCCAAAGAAGATATCTGCATATTGATCGTATTGGATTCAACAGCTTTGGGTCATTCCGATTTCACATTATTTCACAACATCACCGTACAAATCAAATTCTGTTGCATCGGTAATGCAAACCGGAGCGAAATCGCCAATCCTGACATAGTTTTTGTTGATACGGGCATCTACTAAAACTTCATTGTCCACTTCGGGCGAGTCGTATTCGGTTCGACCTATAAAGTAATTGCCCTCTTTGCGGTCGAACAATACTTTAAAGGTAGCGCCTATCCTGTTTTTATTTAATTCACCCGAAATACCCTGTTGAATATCCATCAAATAAGCAGCCCGGTCGGCTTTTACTTCTGCCGGAACATTATCCTCCAAATCATAAGCGGCAGTGCTTTCTTCGTGCGAATACTGAAAGATTCCGAGTCGCTCAAACCTTGTTTGTCGAATAAAGCCGGCAAGCTCTTCAATATCTTCTTCGGTTTCTCCCGGAAAACCCACAAGCATGGTGGTTCTTAATGCTATATCGGGGTTTATCTCCCGAATATCGGCAATAAGGCGGCAGGTTTCTTCTTTGGTTATCAGGCGGCGCATGTTTTTCAGCACATTATCGCTGATATGCTGCAAGGGCATGTCTAAATAATTACAGATATTGGGATGTGTGTTCATGACCTCGATCACTTCCATCGGAAATTTGTACGGATAAGCATAATGCATTCTAATCCATTCCAACCCCTCTACATCAGCCAGCCGGCGGAGCAATTCGGGAAGTTCGCGCTTTTTGTAAATATCCAAACCATAATAGGTCAACTCCTGTGCGATGAGCATTACCTCCTTTACCCCGTTGCGTACCAAATTTTTAGCCTCCGACACAATTTGTTCCATGGTTTTGGAAACATGCTTGCCTCTCATGAGGGGGATAGCGCAAAATGAACAGGTGCGGTTGCAACCTTCCGATATTTTGAGGTAGGCGTAATGTTTCGGGGTAGTCAACAGGTTGCGTTCACCAATCAGGTCGTGCTTATAGTCAGCTCCTAATTCTTCCAATAAAAAGGGCAACTCCAAAGTGCCGAAATAAGCATCTACTTCGGGTATGCCTTCTTCCAGTTCCGATTTGTATCGTTGCGAAAGACAGCCGGTAACATACAGCCGTTCAATTTTACCTTCGGCCTTGGCAGCGGCATAATGCAGGATAGTATCAATCGACTCTTGTTTTGCGGTTTCGATAAAGCCACAAGTATTGACAATAACAATATCGGTGTCTTTGCGGGCTTTTTCGTGCGTAACGCCTAACCCGTTTGCCTGCAATTGGTTCATCAACACCTCTGAGTCGACCAGATTTTTGGAACAACCCAAGGTAACAATATTGATGTTGGACTTTTTAAATTGCTCTTTTGTTTTCATGCCTTCTTCGAAATAATTCCCGCAAATGAAGAACGGAAAAAAGTTAAAAAATCAACGTTTAAACAGGCTGTCAACAAATTCTTTCTTGTTAAATATCTGTAATTGTTCAATTCCTTCGCCCACCCCTATATACCGGATAGGAATACCAAACCTGTCTGAAATTCCAATAACCGCACCACCTTTGGCGGTTCCGTCTAATTTAGTTACTGCAATGGCAGTTACTTCGGTTGCTTTCATAAACTCTTCTGCCTGAGCAATGGCATTTTGTCCGGTGGATCCATCGAGGATGAGCATTACATCGTGGGGCATATCCGGCGAAACTTTTTGAATTACCCGCTTGATTTTACCCAACTCGTCCATCAGGTGTTTTTTGTTATGCAGCCTTCCGGCAGTATCAATCAACACGACCTCCATATTTCTGGCCACTGCCGATTGTACGGTATCAAAAGCGACTGCTGCAGGATCGGCACCCTGTCCTTGTTTGATAATCGGCACATTGGCGCGTTCCGCCCAAATAGTCAATTGTTCTACTGCTGCTGCCCTGAAAGTATCGGCTGCGCCTAAGATCACATTTTTGCCTCTTTTTTTAAACTGATGGGCTAATTTGCCAATTGTTGTCGTTTTCCCCACTCCGTTTACGCCTACAATCAGCATAACATAGGGGAAGGGTTTGGTTTCGGGCAAATCAAAATCAGAATAGTCGGGGGTATTGTTTTCAGTGAGCAGGGCGATGATTTCCTCTTTCAGCATGATATAAACCTCTTCTGAATTGAGGTATTTTTCGCGGGCTACTCTGGCTTCGAGGCGGTCAATAATTTTGATTACCGTAGGAACACTGATATCGCAGGCAACAAGGGCTTCTTCAATTTGGTCAAGCACTTCTTCATCAACTACATCTTTGCCGGCAATGGCTTTTGATATTTTAGAAAAGATGTTCTGATTGCTTTTCTGTAGTCCTTTATCGAGATCGTCTTTTGTTTCTTTTGAAAAGAATTTGCCAAAAAAACTCATAAGAGATGCTTAAAATGATTAATGAAAAGAAAGAAATATAGCTGAATGAGGTAGCCTGTTTGAATTAGGCTGATAAATAAAAAGGCTTCTCTTTATGTTTAGAAACTTAAAGAGAAGCCTTTGCGGCATAAATACCTGCGATAAAAGAGCCGTTTAGAAACCTTTTAATGCTTCGTCCAACTGATCTCTGTGTATGATTTTTTCTTTATAGGAATATTGTCCTGTTACGGGGTTTTTTTCACTAACCACAATTTTTACGTGGCTTTTACCGCCTTCTTTTGATCCCCGGTTTACACGGGCGTTTTTACTGACTTTACCCATAGTTCGGTTATTTTATTTCTTTATGAACTGTATAACGTTTCAAAATACTGTTGTATTTTTTCAACTCTATTCTTGCGGGTGTGTTTTTGCGGTTTTTAGTGGTTACATACCGCGATGTGCCCGGCATTCCGCTTTGTTTATGCTCGGTACATTCCAAAATCACCTGAATTCTGTTTTCTTTGCTTTTCTTAGCCATGACACTGTTTCTTTTTGGGCTGCCTGTTATAGATTAGGAACCTTTTTTTTGCAAATCTTTCAAATAAGCATACAATCCTTTTTTGTTGATAGTACGCAAGGCCGAAGTTGATACTTTAATGGTAATCCACTGATCTTCTTCGGGCAGGTAAAACCGTTTAGTTTGAAGGTTGGGGTAAAACCAACGCTTTGTTTTGCGGTTAGAGTGTGAAACACTATTACCTGTTATGGGCTTTTTTCCGGTTAATTCACATATTCTTGACATGACACACTCGTGTTTAACTTTTTATGGAGCGCAAAGATACGTTTAATTTTTTGTTTTTTTCAACGATACGATATTTTTTAAACGTTTTTTTGAAAAAAAGTTAACCATGGCTTGAATTACCCTCCATCGGCTGAATAAAAATTACAATGGCCAGATAATCGGTATCATATAAAGCAATAACAGCAGGGAAATAAAGGTTAACACCCCTCCTACTTTTAAATAATCTTTGATCCGGTATTGCCCGGGTCCATAGACTAAAATATTGGCCGGTTCAAATGGGGTAATCATAGAAATGGAAGCTGAAACAATGACTCCAATGGCAAATGTGCGCTCATTGACCCCAAGAGAAGTTGCTGTTTGTATGGCTAAAGGCAATACCACCATGGCAGCAGCGGCATTTGACATGGGCTGTGTAAGCAAAATGGTCAATATCATAAAACCTCCAAGGATAAAATACACCCCCAAAGGCTCAAGAAGCTGAACAATATGTTTAGCCATAAACAGATCTGTGCCTGTTTTCTCCATCGCCAAGCCAAAGGAAGTCATTCCACCTATTAAAATCAACAACCTCCAGTCTATGGAACTATAGGCATTTTCCATATCAATGCACCGCGTTAAAACCGTAAAAATTGCTGCGAGCAAAAAAGCTACGCTTAACGGGAGCAACCCAATTGAACCGACTAAAACTGCCAATGCAAAAGCTCCTACGGTCAAAGCCCCTTTTCTTAAATCAACAGATTTGACATCTTCCAGCTCGTTAATTACAATAAAATCCGGGTTCTTGCGAATGAGGTTGAGGTCGTTTTTTTTACCCTGAACCAACAGAACATCACCTACTTTTATTTGTACATGTCCTATTTTTTCATTAAAATTATAGTTCTTTCGATGTATTGCCAGCACCGACAGATGGTACTTGCGTCTGAAGTCAATTTCTTTTAACGTGTTGTTGACCAATTCGGATTGAGGCAACACCATCAGTTCCGCAAGTTTTACATCTTCGCTTTCAAGGTCTGTTTCACTGATTACCGAACCCAATATATCAATGCCTTTGTTTTTTCTCATCTGTATGAGTTCTTCTCGGTCGCCTTCTACCAAAAGCAGGTCGTCCGGTTCTATTTTGGTATCGGTATCCGGAAAAATGGGCAATTTGTTTCGAAGGACTTTTAACACTTTGATATCGCCAAAATCGAGTTGAAATACCGGTTTATCGAGTAGTTTTGAATCTGCCAATACTATGATTTCACTCAGATATTGCCGGATATTAAACCGGTCGGTCAGGCTTCCCTCCAAATTTTTGGGCAATAATTTACGTCCTATCGTAAGCATTGAGAAAGTACCGGCAGCCCAAACCATCAATCCCATAGGTAACAATTCAAACATTCCGATTGGAGCTAACCCCGCCTTTGCCATATAGGCACTGCCTGCTACGTTTGTAGAAGTGCCTATCAGGGTGCAGGTTCCGCCGAACAAAGTGGCAAAAGCCAACGGCATCAACAGTCTTGACGGAGAAATATTGATGCGTCTTGCTATACTGATGACCGATGGAATCAAGATAGCCGTAACAGTTGTATTGTTCATAAATGCTGAAATTGAACCGGCTACGAGCATAACTATCACCATAATGCCAATTTCGCCCATGCTGTCCACATTTTTTAATTTCCGGCTCATCCAGTCCATCACGCCGTTGTTTTGCATGGAAGCACTAATGATAAAAATACAGGCCAACATGATGGTAAAATCGCTGCTCAATCCTTCAAAAGCCTCTTTGGGTGTTAAAATTCCCGTTACAATCAACACCACCAACATCAATAGCGTGATGATATCGGGAGATATAACTTCGATGGAAAACAGAACAATTACTAAAACAAATATGGTGAGAACTAAAGCAATTTCCATAAGCGGTTATATGAGATTGAATGGCATGGCCGCTTAAATATACACTAAGTATTGCAGTTGCCAAACCCTTTAGGGATTAAAAAATGTGTTCAACCTCTTTCTAAGGGGTTTGAAAAGCCACGCAAGTCAATCATCAAGTTTAACCTCAATACCGGCTACTCAATGATATCAACTGTTAAGTTGTCCATATAAACGGGTTCTTCAGAGGGGTTAAATATATATACTTTCACTCGGTCAACGGGTGTTTGTTGCGGAGGTATTTCAGCCTGAAAGTTCACCTTTTGCCAGACACAGATTTTGGACACTTCCTGCAACTTCAACTTGTTCCAGCTATAGCTTTTTTCATTTTCAAAAGAAATCAGCAACAGCGGTTCCCGATTTCGGTCTGTTTCTTTCTTTGTAATAAATACTTGTCCATTTACCTGCAAAACAGCTCCTGTTTTAAATGGCTGTATTTCGGTGAAAGGCAAATCCATTCCTTGTGAATATGGAGTTGTTGCATCAGCTTTAGTCGAATACTTGCCCTCAAAAGCATGGATGCTGTCTGTGTTTTCGGTTGATAACCTGCCCTCTTCTTCAAAACCTGTTTCAAAAATGCGCTTTGCAGGTCTTCCGGTTGAGTCAGTTGCTGAGTTATGCTGTCGTTTGATGAACAAGTAAGCAATCCGGGTATTTCCCCATGGATCGGGCGATTCAAAACTTCGGATTAGTTTAAACCGGTCGTCCTGCATGAGCCTGGGCAATGAAGTTCTTGCTTCCTTTGGAGAATACCAATCGTCCCAAATGACCAAACTTTTATCGGGTACCGGTTTGCCCTGAAACAGCCGGTCTGTATGTTCTTTTTGAGACGGGTCAAAAATATCGGCTTTCAGGGTCAGGCTGAGATAAGGTGCGTCAAAATAATACTTATACCCCTGGTATCGGGCTAAGACATAACCGGACAATTCTTTTTGTGCCAACTGTTCGCCCCGCTGCATAAAATGAGTTTGGTATTTTAACTTGCTCAAAGGAAACAATAACACCAACAAAATGGCAATAAACATAACTGCCTGAAGCAAAAGCGGCCATCGTCCAAAAACGCGCAATAATGCGTTAAGCCCTCTGAGACCGATAATTGCAGCCAAAGGCATAATGCAAAGCAATACCCGCAACAATCCAAAAGAAGCAAAGATGCCCAAATACCAAAACAAGGTATGCGCCACAATGATGGCGGCAAACCCTCCGTAAATGAGCCATAGTTCCTGGGCGGTGATGTTGATATATTGAAGGTGAATGACTGAAAAAAACAGCCAGAAAAGTCCATACAAAATTCCGATTCCGATTAAAATATAAATTGGTGTTCCTACTACTTCTTGTAACCCATTTACAAAATGCAGCAATTCTCCTGACCCATAGACCGGTTCGGTGGTGGAATAAGGTATTTTATTGAACACCCACAACAAATCTCCGAAGTAAAAATAGCCTAAAATACTATACACCAGGTGCCCTGTCATCAACAAAGGCAACATCCATCGCCAACGGGAAAATAAAAGGAAACTGCCCCAAACACAAAGTATTACCAAACCTTCGGAGCGCACAAATGGAAGAAAAGACACTAAAATTACGGCAACCAACATATTATGACGCACTGCGAGGTAAACCGATGCCATGAGCCAAACAGCAAACAGGGGTTCGGTCAGACCGGAAAGGGTCAGGTAAATTTGCATCGGTGCCAGCAACGACAGCAAGATGCCTGCCCATGCAAAGGGAATTGATAGCCTTCTTGCGGTGAGGTAAACCAACCAGGCAGATACCAGACTGAAAAACAGGTTCATGAGTTTGACCCCTACAAATCCGAATTGAGCAAAAGGAGCTGCCAGCATCACATATACCGGTTTGGCCCAATGGTTGAAAAAATTTTCAGGATGCCGGAAGGCGTAATGCGCAAACAAAAAATGGCTCACGCTATCTCCCTCATCACCGGTTCCGTTTGCAACAAAAGCAAGAACGGTCATTATCGCAGCATATACGATTAAAATCAAAAGAGGCAGGTAGGTTCTCAATTTTACAAATTCCATAGATCGCTAAAAATTACCGTTCGTCTAATCTCTCTGCAAACTGTATAAGCAGCTTACATAATTCTGAAAACCTGTCGAGCGGAAGTGTTTCAGGACGGTCAAAAACATCGTGATAGGCCTGAATTCCTCCCATGGTATAAATAAAAAAACAGGGAACCTTGCTTTTATAAAACCAGTAATGATCGCTGTTGGCAGCAGGTCCGCGGCTTTTTATCCGGGGCAGATACTCCTGCTGTTGGTTAAGTTGTTGCAGGAGGTTAAAAGCATCGGGGAAATCGGTGGCGTTGACCACCATAGCACCTTCACTTCCGGTGCCTACCAAATCGAGATTGACTAAAAACCGAATACCTGACATTGGAAACAAAGGGTGTTCGGTATAATACTTACTGCCAATCAATCCCAATTCTTCAGCACTGAAAGCGATAAATGCCACCGAAAAAGGGGGTGGATTTTGTGAGTAATGGCTCATCAGGCTTAACAACATAGCCACTCCCGAAGCATTGTCGTTAGCTCCCGGAATGTATTGATGGCTTCCCATCTGACCTAAATGATCATAGTGGGCAGTAAACACAAAAAAACTGTCGGGATATTGAGTTCCACGGATAAAGGCTGCTACGTTTTGGGTTTGGTATCCCGTTACATAAGTATTGTCAATATTGAAAGAGGCGGTTTTTAGTTTGCGGGGTATTTTTTTGCGCAAAACGGTAATTTCTGTCTGGTATTTGGGCTGCCCCGAAATGTGCCAGGTCAGTTTTTTGTCTTCGGCGGTGAGATATGCGGCAGCTTTAACCGCACTTTGTAAGACCCCCAGTTTGCCCTGAAGCTGTTTTGCATTTTTGGGTTTATAGTTCAGATATAAAACCCTTCCCTCGTAGGAGTTTTCGAGCAATTTGGTAAAATTTTTATCATCTAAGAGCCATTTTTCTTTAATCTGAACCACTTTATAAGTGCCGATAATGCCGGCAGATTCCGGATGAATGAGATAATCTATTCCCGGTGTGAGCATTTGCCGGTTTAGTAACAAGTTCATATTCCCCTTAAAAACATTGGCATCTATGTTAAAAAACTGGTAATAATCCTGTCCGAATGGCAAGGCATTCATCCGTTTAAATTCAGCGGCAATATAGGCTGCGGCTTTCCTGTCTCCATTGTTTGAATACCCTCTTCCCGACATATACGGCGAGCAAAGCGTATCTATTACCTGACGTGCGTAGCTAAGGTCTTGTGAAAAAACTGAAACAGAAAACAGCAGACAAACAACAACAGACAGGATTTTTCGCATAAACACCGGGGAAAAGTGGCTCATGCCGCAAAGGTCGCACAAATAATTATTAAGCTCTTAATTTTTTAAAGGCTGTAAATGCCATCACTCCTGTTCATGTCTTAAAGAATTCAACATGGGCATTAACTTATCATTAACCCAATGAAAGTTCGTCCAAATTATCTCTTAGGTATAAACAGATTAACTTGTGCGACCTGTACAATATTAAATAGAAAACCCGCTATATGTTTTTTGAAAGATATTGCAGAAGAGCGACATTTTAATACATCGCGCAAATAATTAAAGTTGAACTGTGGGCTTTCAATTTACCAATATTCAATTGCTTTTATTTTATACCGCTTCACGATCTAAAAGAACCCACCCCTAACTCCGAGGAGGGGAATTTAAAGATGTTTGTCAGTAATTGATGGTTCAAAACTAAATCAAAGTTGGTATTGGTACTAAAATAAAGCGCGTTTATAGAACCTCAGAAAGTGAAATTCAGAATCTTTTTTCCCTTTTTGACTTAGTCCTGTTTCATAAATAAAAAAATAAGTTTCAGGTAAAGGATTTAAAATCTGTTTCATCTTGAAAAATGGAATCAGAAACGACTGATTTCTTGTTTTAAAAAAAGAAAATGAAATAAGAAATGGAGCATTTCCACCTTCAATTTTTTGAAATGAAATAAGAAACGGTTCATTTCTTACTTTAATAGTTAGCATTGAAACAAGAAACAGTTCATTTCTTACTTTAACAATTAGCATGGAAACAAGAAACGGTTCATTTCTTACTTCATTCAATAAAAAAGAAACAAGAAATAGATTGTTTCTTTTTTCAAAAACTTTAAATGAAGTAAGAAACGGATTAAAACCAATTTCAAAAATGCCCGGAAAGTCAATTTTATTCCTTTTTAAGTCAGTTAAAATTGCCAAAATTGATTTTATTCTACCTGTTTCCTTTCATTATATTACCAAATTGTCATCATTACTTACTGAAATGCCTTTTACCAAAAGATTTTTCAATACTATTCTATGAATTTTCAATGTTTACCTTCTCTATTAACACTTTAAAAAGTGTAAAATATTGAATTAGCCCCATTACCCCATATTTTTCGCAAATTGGTTTATTTTATCATTCGCATCGAATATTCAGGCCGAAAAGGCAACTTCACAACCGGAAGCCCATTAGTTTGCCGGCAAAATTGAGTAGCTTCATCACAAAAAAAGGAGGGTTGACAGACTCTTGTATTTCACGGTGTTTAACCCAAAGCATAGAGAGGTAAATCAAAGATTTTGGGTTGTTAAAACCTGATATTTTTACATGCTGCACCAATCCGTGCAGTTCCCGCATCATTTCTTCAAATGAAAGTGCGGGAATATGGGTGTCTTTCATCTTTAGCCAATTGCCGGTCAAATTTTTAAAAGTATGGGGGGTGTTTGCCGGAATATCAACTTTTTCTCCTTGCCTCACAATTATTTTTTCCCCACCTAAAACAAATTCCGCTTCTCCTTCCAACACCTCGTAGGTTTCGTGTTGATTGGGATGAAAATGAAGCGGCGGTCCGGATTCATGAGGCCCTAATTCAGCTATCATTACCACAGGGTCTGTTTTTTTGTCCGAAGCAGACTGAACCACAATAGCTTTTGTTTTGAAAATTGGTTGAAAGTCTAAGGTATCCATTATGTAAATAGGTTTGATAGTCGTTGATTTGTGTAAAATTAAACTCAATTTAGTTCAAACCCAATATTTTTGACTTAAACACCTTTAAAAAAGAGAATGGTATAGCACATACAAGGCTTAAATAGCTTCTGCCCAGGCATGTTCATTTTTCAGGATAATCCGGGATATTATACCCTAATATAATGTCGCGTTTGGCAATCTGCATTTCATTTTCAAAACCAACTTTCACAATTCCGTTTCCGCCTCTTTTTTCAAGCCTGTTGCGAAAGTTTTCGGTCAGAAAAGCATCGTCATCAAACATGATGTCATCAATATAATACTCGTTGTCTATGTCCGGCTCTTTAACTAACAAGTGAATATGCGAGGGATTTTCGGTTTTTGGATAGGGTGTCGGTCGAATTGTGTAAAGCGCATACCGCCCCAATTCATCGGTTTTCATCCAGCCTCTTATATGTCCATGCTGTTTGGCTTGCTCGTCCAATCCTTCCATAGGTGAGTAAAATCCGTTGTTGTCCGTCTGCCAATAATAAATTATAACATTATCGGCGGGAGTTCGGCCGTCTTTCTTAAAAACCACTCCGCTGACTAACAACTTTTGTCCGGTTTCTTGCCAACCTGAACTCGTATCGGTCGAAGCAATATCTTCCGGCATTCCTATATTAATCAATTTGCAGTCTTCACATCTTCCGCCTACCTTTATTTTGGGTGTTGAGGCAGATTCCTGCTTTATCGGCATTTTTTCATTCGCCTGACCATTACAACTTAACAGAACATTGAATAACGAAGCAATTAATCCAATTTGAATAAGTGGTTTCATGTTTGCTATATTTTAAGATGGAGGATGTTAATAAGTTATTTGAAATCTGCTTTTATTACATAGCAAAACGCCCGAGCCGATACCATCAAAAAAGCAGCCCATCCTAAATCAATAATAACTCTGGTCCGAAATCCAAAAACAGCTTGTTTTACCCCAATAATCATTTTAAAAAACAAGATTTGGGATTTGTTGGGGCAGTTTTACTTTAAAATGCAATAAAATTTACACACACCCCCTTTTAAACACAAAAAAAATCTGTATTTTGCCTTGCTTTTTTAACGCGATTTCTGAAGGTACGAATATTGCCTCTCTGTTCATCTTAGAAGCATATTTAAGAAAATACAACTTGCGGAGTAAAATGAAGAGTCGTTAAAAAACTATGGTCTGTTTTGGAACACCAAAACTGTCTGTTAAAGGGTGGTTACAAATTGTTCCAAACATCAGGCAACGCAAAACGGGGAATTGTTTTTTTAATTAAAAACACAATAGAAGTTTTCTTATGTGGACAGGTAAACTATGATTTTTAACAGTGCAGATATTGCCATAAAACTTAAAATATACGTATGAAGCAATTCTACTTTTTACTACTGGTGTTCGTATCAATTTTTCACCAAC